>CAYUJM010000014.1:0-48576 GCA_964445025.1 uncultured Occallatibacter sp.
CGGTACTGCTCGATGGTGTCCTCGTTGTGAATGCCGGTGATGAGGCGCTCGTAGGCGATGAAGAGCAGTGCGAGTCCCGGAGCCTCGTAGATGCCGCGGGATTTGGCTTCGATGATTCTGTTCTCAATCTGGTCGGACATGCCGAGCCCATGGCGTCCGCCGATGCGATTGGCTTCGAGGAGCAGCTCGACGGGGTCGCTGAACTGGCGTCCGTTGAGGGCGACAGGAAAGCCCTCTTCAAAGCGGACCGCGACCAGTTCGCGCTGGACTTCGACGTCGTCGCGCCAACTGGCCACGCCCATGATGGGGTCGACTATTTTTATTGACGTGGAAAGGTGCTCGAGGTCCTTGGCTTCGTGGGTCGCGCCGAGGATGTTGGAGTCCGTGGAATAGGCCTTCTCGGCGGACATCTTGTAGGCGAAGCCGGAGCGCTGCATGAAGGCAGACATCTCGGCCCTGCCGCCGAGCTCGTCGATGAAAGCGGCGTCGAGCCAGGGTTTGTAGACCTTGAGGCCGGGATTGACGAGCAGGCCGTAGCGGTAGAAGCGCTCAATGTCATTGCCTTTGAAGGTTGAGCCGTCGCCCCAGATGTGGACGTCGTCTTCCTGCATGGCGGCGACGAGCATGGTGCCGGTGACGGCGCGTCCGATGGGGGTGGTGTTGAAGTAGGTAACGCCGGCAGTGCTGATGTGAAAGGCGCCGGCCTGGAGCGCGGCGATGCCTTCGCGAACGAGCGGGCCGCGGCAGTCAATGAGGCGGGCCTTTTCAGCGCCGTATTCGAGGGCCGCGCGCGGGATGGCGTCGTAGTCGGTTTCGTCGGGCTGGCCGAGGTTGGCCGTGTAGGCGTAGGGGATGGCGCCCTTCTGCTTCATCCAGTGCAGGGCGGCGGAGGTGTCGAGCCCGCCGGAGAAGGCAATGCCGACTTTCTGGCCGACGGGCAGGGATTCGAGAATTACGGACATGCTTGGGAACCTCATTAGCTGCCAGCCGCTAGCTTCTAGCTTCTAGCCACTAGCCAATGACTGACTGTTGAACCAAATCTGTGGCGATAGGCGATGACAAGCTAGAGGCTAATAGCTAGCAGCTAAAAGCTCCTACGTTGGAAAGGCCACCGAGCAGCAGCAGGAGCAGTGCTTTCTGCGCGTGCATGCGGTTTTCGGCCTGGTCGAAGACGATGGATTGCGGGCCGTCGAGCACCGCGTCGGTGACTTCGGCATTGCGGCGCGCGGGCAGGCAGTGCATGAAGACTGCGTGCGACGCAGCCTTGGACATGAGCGCTTCGTTGACCTGGAACGGGCGGAAGATCGGGGCGCGCTTGGTGGACTCGTGCTCGAAGCCCATGCTGACGCAAACATCGGTGTAGACCGCATCGGCGCCTTCGACGGCAAGCTGCGGGTCCTGCAGCAGACGGAGTTCGCAGGCGTTGGCCTGGGCGATGTCGCGGGCCAGGGTGACGATCTCGATATCCGGCGAGTAGCCGCGCGGCGTGGCCACGGTTACGTTGACGCCAAGCTGCGCGCCGGTGAGCATGAGCGAGTGGCAGACGTTGTTGCCGTCACCTACATAGGTGAAGTTGAGGCCGGCCACGGAGCCGAAGTGTTCCTGCAGAGTCATGAAGTCGGCCAGCGCCTGGCAGGGATGCTCGAAGTCAGAGAGCGCGTTGATGACCGGAACGCGGGAATTGGCGGCCATCTCGGTGATGGTGTCGTGGGCGTAGGTGCGCAGCACGATCACATCGACCCAGCGCTCCACGTTGCGCGCAACATCGGAGACAGACTCGCGCTCGCCGAGGGGCGAACTGGTGTGGTCGACAAAGATGGCATTGCCGCCGAGCGTGTTGATGCCGGTCTCGAAGGCCAGGCGCGTGCGCAGGCTGGCCTTCTCAAACATGAGCACCATCTGCTTGGCGTCGAGGGCGTGGCGGTACTCGCGCGGATTGCGCTTGACGTCGTGGCCGAGCTTGAGGATGGCGCGCACTTCGGCGCTCGAGAGGTCGGCGATGGAACACAGGTCTTCGCCGGCGAGACGGGAGGCGGCGGCAAGAATGTCCGGATCCTTTTGTACGGGCACGGCGGTGTCCGGGCGTTCTATGGTTGCTTTGCTAGACATGGTTCATGCCTCCTGTAGATTGAGCTGCGGATTGCGTAGCGGGCTGCGGTGCTGCGGCAGTGCCGGAGTGTTCGGTTAAGATTTCGTCCAGCGCCGCGATGGCGGTGTCGACGTGCGCGCGCTCCAGGATATAGGGCGGCAGGAAGCGCAGCACCGTGTCGCTGGTGCAGTTGATGAGAATGCGCCGCTTGAGCATTTCGGCGACGGTGAGCTTGGCGAGTTCGGCCGAATCGAGCTCGGCAGCGACCATGAGACCCATTCCGCGCACGTCGACGATGGCGCTGTGCCGAGCGGAAAGCGTGCGAAGCTGCTCCTGGAAGTAGTCGCCGATTTCAGTGACGTGGGCCAGCAGGTTCTCCTTCTCGATGTGGTCGATCACGGCGATAGCGACGGCGCAGGCCAGCGGGCCTCCGCCGAATGTTGTTCCGTGCATGCCGGCGTGGATGGCGCGCGAGGCTTCTTCCGTGCAAAGGACAGCGCCGAGAGGAATGCCGCCCGCAAGGGGTTTGGCCAGCGTGGTCACATCGGGCTGGATCCATCCCACGGACGAAGACCCGTCCGCGGGGGCCCCGGAGATGGCGTAATGCTGATAGGCGCACCACTTGCCGGTGCGGCCCATGCCGGCCTGAATCTCATCGACGATGAGCAGAGCGCCGGTGGAACTGGCCAGAGCACGGGCTTCGGCGAGGAACTCGAGCGTAAGCGGACGAACGCCGCCTTCCCCCTGAATGGCTTCTACAAGGATGGCGCAGACTTCGCTGGAGAACTTGGCGCGGAGATCGTCGACGTCGTTGAAGCGGACGAATTCAACGCCCGGAACGACGGGACCGAAGGGCTCGCGGTACTTGGCCTTATAGGTCGTTGAAACGGAGCCGAAGGTGCGGCCGTGGAAGCTCTGCTCGAGGGCAAGGAACTTGGTTCCAATCTGTTTCCCTTCGCTGCGCAGCAGGCCGGCATGAGCGCGGGCCAGCTTCATCGCGCCTTCCCAGGCCTCGGTGCCGGTGTTGGCGAAGAAGACTCGGTCCATTCCAGTGCGCTCGGTGAGGCGCAGTGCCAGCTCCGCCTGTCCCTCGTGATAGAAGAGGTTGGAGGTGTGGATGAGCGCGAGGCTCTGGCGCAGGATGGCCTCTTCAATCACGGGATGGCCATAGCCCAGAGCGTTCACGCCGATGCCGCTGAGCAAATCGAGGTACTTGGTACCGTTCTCGTCAACGATGTGAACACCCTCACCACTGACAAAGAGGATGGGGTTGCGCTCGTAGGTGGAGAGCAGAAGCCGGGCTTCCGCGGCGCGAATCTGATCGAGTTTAGTCAATTTCGTGTCTCCTGTGTCCACTAGGCCACCATCACTTCGGTGCCTTGAGCTACGCGGGAGCTGCACAGGTCGGGAAGGGAACCGGCAGCTTCAGCGGGAAGGATTCTTACGCGCTTTACGCCGTTCAACAGTGCTTCACGGCAGGCGCTGAGCTTGGGCAACATGCCGCCGGAGATGACGGCGCTCTTGGCCATCTCGGCGATCTGATCGATAGAGAGCCATCGCAGCACCTGGCCATTCGCGCCCTTGACTCCGGGGACATCGGTGAGGAAGACGAGCGCGTCGGCGCGGCAGGCGATGGCGCATGCCGCGGCCATTTCATCGGCATTGATATTGTAGTACTCGCCGTCGAATCCGAGAGCCAAGGAAGAGAGCACGGGGACGCCGTTCAACTGCCAGATGGCGTCAAGCCAGCGCGGATCGCTGGCCGCGATTTCGCCGACATATCCGAGATCGGGCGCGGTGCGTTTTTTGCGGGCGCGAAAGACGAGTCCATCGCCGCCGGAGAGGCCTACCGCGGGCTGGCCCAATGCACCGAGCGCTGCGACGAGACTCTTGTTGACTTTGCCGGCAAGCACCATGAGCGCGACATCGCGCGTTTCCGCGTCAGTGACGCGCAGGCCGTTTATGAATTCGCTCTGCTTGCCCAGCGCTTTGAGCGTGCGGGTCAACTGGACGCCGCCGCCGTGCACCACGGCGACCTGGTTGCCATCGCGCACAAGGTCGGCAATAGCGCGCATGGAGCCATCGAGGAGCGCTGGAGTTTCAAGGCCCGCACCACCAAGTTTGACAACGTACTTCATTCGAGACCTTCCGTTTCGGGCCAGCCCTGCATGACATTCAAATTCTGCACGGCCTGGGAGGACGCGCCTTTCAGCAGGTTGTCGAGGCAACTGACAATGACGGCGCGGCGGCCATCGGGAGCCAGTTGAAAGCCGATATCGGCATAGTTTGTATGCACCGAATACTGAATCTGCGGCAGCGTCTTGCCGTAGAGCCGCACCATGGGGCTGTCAGCAAAGAAATCGCGATATGCCTGCGCGATGCGTTCCACCGTCTGCGCGCCGTTGAAGCGGACGTAGATGGTGGAGAGAATTCCGCGGGGAATGGGCAGCAGATGGGGCGTGAAGACGATCTCATCCTTGCCGATGCCGATCTGTTCCAGCAGTTCGCCGGTATGGCGATGGGTGAAGACGCCATAGGCGGAGAGATTGTCGGCCGCGTGCATGAAGTGCGTTTTTGCGGTGGGGGCTTTGCCGGCGCCGCTTACGCCACTCTTGGAGTCGGCGACGATGCCGTGGTTCAGGTCCAGGAGGCCGGCGGCAACAAGCGGCTTGAGAGCAAGGATGATGGAGGTTGCGTAGCAGCCGGGGTTGGCAACCAGACGCGCTGCGGCGATTTGGGCGCGATGCAGCTCAGGCATACCGTAAACCGCCTGCGCCTGGATGGTTTCGGCCAGTTCCGTTCCCTCGTCTTCAAAGTCGTAGACGGCGCGGTTGGCCGCATCCGTGAGCCGCCACGCGCCGCTCAGGTCGATGACGCGCAGACCCCTCTCAAGAGCTTCGGGGACCCATTCGCGGGACTGCTCATGCGGGGTGGCGAGGAAAAGGACTGCAACGCCGCGGCTCTTGAGCAGCTCCCAGGAAAAGGGCTCGAGCTTGAGGCTGCCGCTGTGGTTGCCGGCCAATTGGGGATGGATCTCGGCGAGCGGAATGCCGCCGCGCGCCTCATCTTTGGCGTCCACGCGGCCGGCAAAGACCGGGGGCGCATCTTTGAGACGGGGATGGTGCAGCAGCAAGCGGGCCAACTCAGCGCCTGCGTAGCCTGTCACACCTACGACAGCGGTTTGTACGGTGGCGGTCATGACTCCAGAATCGTCCTCAGGCGCGATTCCACCTCGCCTGCACGGCGCTGGTCGGGGCAGATGACCAATACAGTGTCGTCGCCGGCAACGGTGCCTACCACTTCCGGCCAGCCTTCGTGGTCCAGGGCCGCGGCCACGGGCTGGGCTCCGCCCATTACCGTGCCTACGACAACCTGATTCATTGCCTGGCGCACGCGCAGGCCGAAGCTCTCAATCATCTCCGCTACAGAAGGCGGAGCGTCGTCGACAGCGGTCGCCGTGGCGCTGTTGGCGCCGGGCAGGGAATAGCCGCCCGGGCCCTTGGACAGGCGCAGTTCGTGAATATCGCGCGACAGGGTGGCTTGAGTAACCTCGAAGCCGCGGCGGCGCAGCTTGCGGCGCAACTCATCCTGGTTGGAGACCAGGGAGTGGGCAACAAGTTCCCGAATCGCATTGTGTCTTTGAAACTTCATGGCTGCTGCGTCCACCGAACCGGTCCGTTTGGCAACGTGTGCCGGCCAACGGAAAGCGCGGCTCGCAGTTCTGCGGCCGCGCATGAATAAATATACAGCGAAATGCATAACTATGCAAGGGTGTTTCAGGGAGTTTTCACAGGAGCTTTTCTCTTCGATTTCGCGGTTCCTCGGGGGCTGAAGCCCGGACGATTCTGCCGCATCGATGGCGGGGCCATTGGTCCCTGCAAAGGAAATGTCCTCGCGCCGTCCCTACGGGACTCCGGAGTGCATTTGCGGAAATCGCTTTCCCCAAGCTAAAACGCGGGGCTAACAAACACTGCGCCTACGGCGCGGCTGCCAGGACATTACTTCTGCAGTTCTCGATAAAGCCCGCACCCTGCAAAGCAGGCACTCTTGAAAGCTGCGGCCTTGCCGGGATCTCTCAGGCGACATCGGATTTTTTGCGGCGCTTTTCCTCGTACATGGCCTGGTCGGCCCTGGAGACCAGCGCTCGCAGCGATTCCCGCCCGGAGGGCTCCGTGGTCACGTGACCCATGCTGAAACTGAGCGGAAACCGGTGGCCGTGCTCCGCATTGCGGTGCGCGGAGGCTTCGCGCAGGCGCTCCATCGCCACAGAGATGGCGGTCGGGCTGAACTGTCCGGCAACGGCGAATTCATCGCCGCCAATGCGCCCCAGAACGTCGGTCTCGCGGAAAGTCTGCTGAAGGAGCTCTGCCGTCTCGCAGAGAGTGGCGGAGCCTGCGCTGTGGCCGTGCATATCGTTGATTTGCTTGAGGTTATCGAGATCAATGAAGAGGACGGAGAAGGGGACCTTGGATCGCTGTGCCAGGCGCAGGGCCTGCTCTGCGAGCAGTTGGAATCCACGCAGGTTATACAGGCCGGTCAACTCGTCGCGCAGGGAGAGATCATGGATCTCCCCCTCCATCCCGTTGATACGCCAGGCGATGAATAAGAGGAGCGCAAGGGCGAGCACTACGTTGAGAGAAGCAAAGATCGCCGTGGCGTCATTGGCCGGCAGGCGATTGGCCTGAATGAGGTGTGCACGGCCGGCTTCGCGCAGAAAGGGCAGAACCAGCAGAAGGGGGGAGAAGAGGCGTGCGATCCTGCCACCGATGCCGCGCCCTAGAAGTATGGAAAAGACGCCCGACTCGGCGCGCCGAAGGAGTGTTGCAGCGGCGAGGAGAAACAGGCAAAACACGGTAAGCGGTGAAGTGCGGATGCTGCCTGCAAGGCCGAACATGGGCAACACGCCAAACAGGTATCCCGAGACCGTGATGAGGACCAGGAGGCCGAGCAGGGAGATGACCGGATCGGCCAGGCGCGCAGCGAAGCGGGGGCGCATTTGAAGCAGAACGATTGCGAGTCCAAGGAGTTCGAATCCGCCTGCTGCCTGCGGAGACATTCTGGTCACGGGCAAAGACGAGTTCGCCTGGCCGGAACCGGTGAGGAGATCAATTCCCAGGGAGATGTGAAAGCGGTACTCGACCAGTGCGGCGCCGGCAAGCAGGGCAACGAGAGCGGCGAGCAGGAGGCTGAGAGCGCGCCTTTTTCCGGATCGGCTCGGCTCTGAGAGATGAAGGCTGAGTGCGCTGAACAGTACGCAGAAGGCGGCATCGGCATTCATGAATTGCCAGCCGTGAGCGAGCATGCGGGCCGGAGGAAGGATGAGCCGGATGAGCACGCAAAGCAGCGCAAGCGCCGCAACCAGAGCGAGAATCACGCGCCTGGCCAGCGCTGCCGAGTGGAGAAGTTCCGGGTCAGGATCGCTGGGAGAGAAAACCGATGTGGGCTTGGGCATTCTTGAAGAGTGGTGAACCCCGAACGGAAAGTGAAATCCCTGGCTTTGCAACAGTCTATAGCGTAAGGGCGCGGATGAGAAATCGCGCGGCGAGGGGGGCTTTGTCCTGAGCCGCGGCGGGCCTCTGGGGCGCACGCAAATCGGCGCCGCAGGTGAGCACCCCGCCGGGGCCACGCTTCGCGTGGGCGGCTTCGCGCTGATACACTCTCGAATGGCCGCGGCGGAGGCTTGCCCGCGTTCCGAATTTCAAGCCATGACACCGACTGCACCGATTTCCACCATCAATGATCTTTTTCGCCGCATTGCCGCGGCAGCCAACCCGCGCGCTGTCTTGTGGCAGGACGAGTTTGGCCAATGGCAGCCGATCTCCAGCGACCAGATGTATCAGCGCGTCCGTGCGCTCGCACAGGCGTTTCTCAGCTGGGGCGCGCAGAAGGGCGACCGCATTGCGCTGATAGGCGAAAACCGCTGGGAGTGGGCGGTGACGGACTTTGCCTCTTTGGCCCTCGGCGCCGCCAATGTGCCCATTTATCCGACGCTCACCGGCGAACAGGTGGCGGTGCTGGTGCGCGACGCCGGCTGCCGCATCGCCGTGGTTTCGACCCGGCAGCAGTTCGACAAGCTGAATGCCGTGCGTTCCCAGACAGGGCTGGAGCGGATCGTAATCATGGATTCCGTGGAGCCGCCGGAAGGAGCAATCGCCTTCAACGAGCTGATGTCGGGAGCGGATGAGCGCGGCAGCGAGCGGGATGCGATCTTCGACGCGCTGGTACGGTCGGTCGAGGGCAAGGACGTTGCCACCCTGATCTACACCTCCGGAACCACCGGAGAGCCCAAAGGGGTGGTGCTTACGCATGGCAACATTGCCGCGAATCAGAACCTTGCGGCCCTGGATTTCAGCTTCGGCGCCACCGACTCGTGCATTTCGTTCCTGCCGCTTTCGCACATTACGGCGCGGGCATTGGATTACGTGATGTACATGTCGGGTGCGCAGGTGGCGTATTGCTCGCAGTTCGACAAGCTCCCTGTCGCCATGAAGGAGATCAGGCCCACGGTGCTGGTGGGCGTGCCGCGCGTGTACGAGAAGATTCGCCAGGCCGTGGAGCAGAGGGCGGCGCTGTCTCCGATCAAGAAGCGCATCCTGGCCTGGGCCGTGAGCCTGGGCGCGAGGCACCAGGATACGGTTTACGACGGACGGCGGCCCGATGCGCTGCTGTGGAGGCTGGCGAATAAGCTGGCTTACTCCAAGGTAATGGAAGCGTTCGGTGGCCGGGTGAGGGTATTTGTCGCCGGAGGCGCGCCGCTGGGCATCGACACCGCAAAATGGTTCGCGTCGGTCGGCATCGCACTTTGGGAGGGGTACGGCTTGACCGAGACTTCCCCGGTGATTGCGCTGAACACACCGCTGAGCCACCGCATGGGGTCTGTGGGACGGCCGCTGGCCAACGTGGAGTTGAAGCTGGCCGAAGATGGAGAGCTGCTGGTGCGCGGACCGTCGATATTTGGCGGTTACTGGCACAAGCCGGCTGCCAATGCCGAGTGTTTTGACGCCGAGGGCTGGTTCCGCACCGGAGACATCGCTCATGTGGACGCGGATGGATTCTTGTACATCACCGATCGCAAGAAAGAGTTGCTGAAGACCTCGGGCGGCAAACTGGTGGCCCCGCAGCCGATTGAAAACAAGCTCAAGAACAGCGTGCTGCTGGCGCAGGCAGCTCTGGTGGGCGACAAGCACAAGTTTGTCTCCGCGCTGCTGGCGCCGAATTTTGCCGCACTGGAGGATTGGGCCAAGCACCATGGCATCCATGCGCAGAGCCGCGAAGAACTTGTGGCGGACAGCCGCGTGGTGGCGCTCTATGGCGAGATTGTGCGCGAGGTGAACAGCGGCCTGGCGAACTTTGAGACCATCAAGCGATTCCGCGTGGTTGCGGAAGAATGGACGCAGGAGTCGGGAGAACTGACGCCCTCAATGAAGTTGAAGCGGCGGGCGATTACGGCACGATACGCGGCGGTAATCGACGCACTCTACGAGGACGAAGCAACCGCGCGCGGCGTATAGGCGCAGCCAGCCTGCCACGCAACTGACCGCGGCTGATCCACATGTGCTTTATCCCGCGAAAGAAGGGCGCACCCCAGGCGCCCATGGCGAGCAGGCCGCCGAACAGGATGACGGCGTCGATGCTGAGGCGCCCCTCGTGGTTCCAGTAGGCGCCGGGTTCAAGATTCAGCCAGAGCGCAAACTCGTCCAGGGTGAGCGCAGCGCCCACGCCGTAGCTGACTGAAATCAGGCGGCTGAAGAAGATGGAAATGGGCGAATGGGAGCGGCCCAGGTCCAGCAGCCAGCCATAACCCACCAGCAGCAGAATAAGGATTCCCCAAACCAGGTGATGAATGTGATGGCCGCCGACCAGTACCCACTGGAAGGGACCGACGTTTTGGCGGATCAGCTCGACCAGGACGCGGACGCCGACAAATGTAATGACGAAGGCGACGGATGCAATGAACATGCGGCGGCGCGGCCGGTCGGGGATGGTGGTGCGAATGAGATATCCCAGGCGGGTCAACTGCAGAAGCACCAGCAGCAAAACGACGACCAGGCTGGCAAACGCCAGCAACAAAAGCGCTCCGGTTCCGGGCATGTCTCCTATTGAAACATTGCCGTTGGCATATCGAACATGCAAACGGCGAACAAAATTCCCTCAATAGGTGAGCGCGGTCACGATTTTGCTTTACAGGGCCGCGTTACACTGTTTAAGGCGTCGAGCCTGGCGAGTCCGCAGGCGTGAGAATGCCAATCATAAATCCGGGACAGGCTCCCGGCCCGGCCAGGATTTGAAGCGGCCGTGCAAATTCGATGAGGAGATTTGGCGATGCGAGTTGCTTTGTTGACAGGCGGAGGCGATTGCCCCGGACTGAATGCAGTGATTTATGCGGCAGTGAAAAAGGGCATCAACCACTATGGCGATGAGTTCATCGGCTTTTTGAACGGCTGGCGCGGGGTACTGGACAACAACTTCATCCCTCTCACGCTGGAGAACACGGACGGCATCCAGCTCAGGGGCGGAACCATTCTGCACTCCTCACGAACCAATGTAAAGAAGATCCCGGGCGGCATCGAGAAGGTGCAGGAGGTTCTGCGTACCAACAAGATCGATGCGCTGATTGCCCTGGGCGGAGACGACACGCAGTCAGTGACGCTGTTTCTGAGCGAGAACGGCGTGCCCAGCGTCGGCGTGCCCAAGACCATTGACAACGACATCAACGGAACCGATACGACCTTCGGATTCGACACCGCGGTTTCCATTGCCACAGAGGCCATTGACCGCATTCATACGACTGCCGACTCTCACAATAGGGTGGTGGTGGTGGAAGTGATGGGACGCGATGCCGGCTGGATTGCTTACGCCTCCGGCGTGGCCGGCGGTGCGCACGTGATTCTGGTTCCCGAGAAAGACATCGACATCGACCACGTGTGCGCGCTGCTGAAGTACAACTACGATCACGGCAAGCACTACGGCGTGGTGGTGGTGGCCGAGGGCTGCCATCTGCCGGAGGTGGGCCAGGTGATCGGCTCCGCGCAGGTTGATTCATTCGGACATGCGCGCCTGTCGGGCATTGGCGAAGCACTTGCCGAATTGATCGAAGAAAAGACCGGCTTCGAGACGCGCTCCGTGAACCTGGGCCACACGCAGCGCGGCGGCGTTCCCACGGCGTTCGACCGTACCCTGGCACAGCGTTACGGCCTGCATGCCATCGACATGGTCCACGCGCAGAAGTGGGGCCGGATTGCGGTGCTCAAGGGCACTGACATTACCGACATCACCATCAAGGAAGCCATTGCGACGAATCGCCGGCTGGACCAGCGGTTCTTCGATGTGATCGCCGATCTGGAAGCGAAGGTCTAGCTGCTTCAGATTCGGAAGGATACGTAAAGAGCCATCCTCATTGCGAGGATGGCTTTTTGCTGCGCAAAAGAAATGCGTTGCAAGCGCAGGCTGCGCTAAGGTTGAGCTATGAATTACCGCCTGTTTAAGCCGGAAGATTTTGCTGCGCTCTACGCGATCGAAGAGGTGTGCTTTCAGCCGCCGCATCGGTTCAGCCGCGGCTATATGCGCCAGCTCATCGGGCAGCCCAATTCTGCGACATGGATTGCGGAAGAGACCGGGCGGATGTGCGGCTTTGGCCTTGTGGAGTGGGCGCGGGAAACAACGGACACGGTGGCGTACATTCAGACAATTGAGATTTTGCCGGAGGCGCGCGGACAGGGCGCGGGCGCAGAACTGATGCGCCGCATGGAGAACTCAGCACGCCTGGCCGGGGCTGACACGATCTGGCTGCATGTGGACGCGGAGAACTCTGGAGCGATCCGCGTGTATGAGAGGCACGGCTTTCTGTTGAGCGGCAGGCAAAGGGACTACTACGGGCGGGGAAGACCGGCGCTGGTGTATGAAAAGGCGTTGGTAGTGGAATAGACGGGCAGTCGAACCGGAGAACTCTGCTGCTGTGCGGAGCCATGCAGCAACCATCGAAGCTGCTGCTGAGCTCGCGTTTTCTGGATCGCGTGGGCCGCGAAAACATCATGCCAAGCATTCAGGCCGCATTGGATCGGGCGCCGCGTTGCCGGATGAAGACGCTCCCTGCGGAGCGGGGAGCCGCTCGTCAGGAATCCGTTTCGGCGCTGGATGGCCCGGAATGTTGATGATCCGGGTTCGGCACATAAGCGATGAGAGCAGGAATGGTGAGCTCAACCTCGGTGCCGGAAGTCAGCTTGCTCCAGACATCCAAGTGTCCGCCCACGAGCGTGGCGCGTTCGCGCATGCCATGCAGGCCGTAGTGTCCGGCAGGTTCGCTCTGGGCTAGAAGGTGGGGATCGATGCCTTTTCCGTCATCGCGAACGCGCAGCCGGAACTGCCGGTCGTCATATCGGATCTCCACCTCGATTCGGTGCGCATCGGCATGCCGGAACGCATTGCGCATTGCTTCGCCGGCGATGCGATAGACTTCGTCGCGGAGAATTGGGCTCAGGTCTCGCGGCGCGCCTTCAACCTGCATGACAAAGGCGGCGGAACTCCGATTGGATTCATTGGCTCTAAACTCTTCGCCGAGCTTGCCGATGGCCTGGGCAAGATCGTTGCCGACCGCTGTGGACGAGCGCAGTTCGCGCACCGCGTCCCGGCCCTCGGCGATGGCCTGGGCGGTCTGATCCATGGCGCTGTCAAGCCTCTGCGCGGCCTCGCCGGGACGGTCCGGAAGGACGTTGCGCACGGATTGAAGGCGCAGCAGCACCGCCTGAAAGCTCTGCAACAGGGTATCGTGCAGGTCGCGCGCGATGCGTGTCCGCTCTTCGATGCGCTCTGCCATGCGCACCTTTGCCAAGCGCAGAATTTGCCGTACGCGCAACAGGTAGACCGTCGAAGCAAGGAGAATGAAGATAGCGGCGGTTAGCAGACGAAACCAGGTGGTCTGGTAAAAATACGGCTCTTGCGTGACATCAAAGACGATTCCGCCGCGGTCCCACACCCCATTGCTTGCGCTGGCACGAACGTGGAGGGCGTGTTTGCCTGGCGGCAGGTTGGAATACACCGCCGTGTGCGACATATCTGCGTCCAACCAGAGAGGATCGACGTCGTCCATCCGGTATTGAATGCGCACTTTCTCCGGAGAGGACAGATCGACGGCTTCCAGATGCAACTCCAGATGGTGCGTTCCCGGAGGCAGAGTCAAATCCTCGCCCGCCTGCACCTTTTCCCTGCCGACCGTAATTGAACCGACAAACAGCTTTGGCGGTGTCGCATCGCGCGGTATCTGCGCCAGGTTGATTGTCGCCAGACCCTTAACGGTAGCGACCCACAACTTTCTGTCCGCGGTCAGCGCGATGTTTGGTCTGCCGTTGCTGCACTGTATTGAAGCCAGCCCATCCGACCGATTGAAGGTCTGGTAGTCGAGAGGACCCTGTTGACTCCACGCGGCGTTGATGAGATCGTCGCGCCGAACGCGGGTAATACCGTTCTTCCCGCTAAACCAGAGGTCGTGTTCGGGCGACTCCACCATACCCAGGAACTTGAAATCCTCGGGTACCTTGACAAGCCGATCGTTCGCTACAAGGCTGAGTCCCCGCGGAGATTCCAATGTGAACAGGTCTCCGCGTGTGTCTTCGGCGAACCGGATCGCGAAAGCCTCGCCTTCCGATGGGCTTGAAGGGAACGGTACAAACCGATCCCCCACGAGGCGATTGACGCCAGCCTGTGTTGCTGCCCATACGGTTCCAGCGCGATCCTGGTGAACGCCGAGAATCAGATTGCTCGCTAGCCCGTCTGCGGTGGTGTAGTTTCGAAAATGTCCGCTCTGCATGTGGCTCAGGCCTTCCTGCGTGGCAACCCAGAGCGAACCATCCTGCGCAACCGCGATTTGGAGCACAATTCGGTCCGCCAGGCCTTGTTCCTTTGAGTATTGAGTGAACTGCCCGTCATGCATCCGGAACATGCCACCGCCGTAGGTCCCGATCCACAAGTCATGATTCGGGTCCTCGGCCAGAGACCATACACAGGTATTCAGCAGACCATCCTTTTCCTGGTAAATCCTGAAGTGCTCGCCATCGTACTCAGAAAATCCGCAGTTGCCACCCAACCATAGCTTCCCATCGTGACTTGGCAGAATCGCCATTACGCTGTCAACCGGCAGACCGTCGGCAGTTGTGAACATCCGCACAATGCGGCGCCTAAAGTGGACGAGGCCATATCCGTTTGTTCCGATCCACAAATCGCCATCGCGGTCCAGATAGAAGGCCCGCGTGCCCAGGCCAGGCGCAGGCGACTCGAGCTGGTTTCCGTTGACGCGGTAAACTCCCAGGCGGCTCGTAAACCAAATCGCTCCGTCGCGATCCTGTGAAACCCGGAAGACTCCAGTCTTCGCCACATTCGATGGTTGCAGCGGGGGCTGAGCCACTTTGCCGCGGCGCATGAGACCACGCTCTGTGCCGTACCATATGGTTCCATCACGATCCTGGAACACATGGAAAATATCCTTATCCTCTAATCCAAGACTGGCTGCCAGTCCAGGATGTCGAATGACCTGGTGGCCATCCCACTCGAAAAACTCTTGGCCACCGATCAAAAGCAAGTTGCCATTCAGAGCCTCTGAAATTCGGCTCACCCCGTCGTCCGATATAACCTGCACAAATTTGCGGCCGTCGAAGTGATATAGGCCCTTCATAGTTCCGGCCCAGATTTCTCCCCGCTTCGTCTCCAAGAGAGTGTCGACCTGAACGCTCGCGCTGCCCAGGTGATAGAAGGTGAGCAGCGCGGGATCAAATCGATCAAGCGCCGTTCTTGGAATCAGCACCACCCCGGCATCGGTTCCGGCCCAGAGATCGCCATGGGAGGACTCAATAAGCGTATGCACTGACCCTTGTGGAATTGGTCCTCCGCCGGTTAGATCGATCGCCGTAAATCCCCGGCCATTGAAGCGCGCCAGACCCGCCTGTGTTCCAACCCACAACAAGCCATTGCGGGTCTGAACGACCGCGTCTACAACATTGTCGGGCAGCCCGTCTTCAACCGTGAAATCGGTCCGAACGTACTGGTCGGCAAGCTGTCCGGGAACCGATGTCTGCGCAGAGCTCGTCAGAGCCCAGAAAAAGGCGATAGGACTCAGGGCTGCCGGCCGCTTGAGTAGCAGCGCAATGACGCGCGCCAGCCATTGGATCAAGTCAAGGGGAGTGTCTCGTCGGTTGTGTGCGAGCTTCATACGAATTGGGGCGGAGAAACTGTGATTCACTCAGGTGCGAGAGGATCAAGTCCGATGGCTGCGCGGAGTTCCAACCCCAAGGGCAATGTGTCAAAAGAATGAAGGGGAACCAGCGAGCTGAGATTCTAAGTGGAATGATGACACAGTAAAACAACAACTGCACTCCGAAAATCCTTCCTCCATGACCGGGGCATGCAAAAGACCCTCTCTGGAAGGCCGACCGCCGCGACGGATCGCAGGGCTCAGTCTCGCGGGCCCGAATCCGGGAACTGGCCAGAATTGCTGCGAGCAGGGCCAAACCACCTCGAAGGCACATATACTGTTCGGATGAAGCTTCCCGGAGACGAGCTTGTGGCCCTGCTGGTGGCGGTGAGTTTTGCCGCCGGGCTCAACGTGTACGCGACGGTTGCGACGCTGGGACTTCTGGCCCACGCAGGCGTGCTGACGCTGCCGCCGCCATTGCACCTGATTGCGAGCTGGTATGTGATCGGAGCTAGCGGCGCGCTCTTCGCCGTGGAGTTTTTCGCGGATAAAGTTCCCGCCTTTGACCTGATCTGGAATGCGCTGCACACGTTTATCCGGGTTCCGGTGGCGGCGCTTTTGGCCTTTCAGGCGACCGCTGCGCTGACACCGTGGGAGCAGTTTGCCGCTGCGGCCGCGGGGGGCGCGATTGCCCTGGCCGCTCATAGCGGGAAGACGGCGGTGCGCGCCGCCGTGACTGCTTCCCCGGAACCGCTCTCCAATATCACACTGAGCCTGTCGGAGGATGTGCTGGCCGTATTCCTGACCTGGCTGGCCATGCGGCACCCGTATTGGGCTGCTTCGATCGTGGCCGCGCTCCTGGTTGTCATCCTGCTGCTTGTGCGCTGGGTCATGCGGGCTGTTCGGGCACTGTTTCGAGGAGCGGAGCGCGCGCTCGCGGGATGAGCGCGTGATCCAAGGCCTGAGTGGCCGGAGAGTGGAGACGCACGTTTTCCGCGTTCCGCGTGGGGCGGCCGTCATTGGATTTGTATCTCCCGGCGATGAACGCCGCGCCCGCTCATTTGCCGGCCACACTGTCATCCTCGAATTCGTCGTTCAACATCTGCTCGAGAGAATGGAATGTCGCATCGGAGATTGCGCCGTGCCGCCGGAAATCGATGAGGCGGCTTTTCTCCGCGTCAACAAGGGCACTCTTCAAGTCCTCATGCTCGCGTTCTTCGAGCGTGGGATCGGCTGCGCGCAGATCGAGAATTTGCGAGCTGAAAAGCCCATACGACTGCTCGAATCGGGAGCGTAGCTTCTCATAGGCGGAGGTGGGCACCATCCCATGTCTTCGCAACTCTTCCAGACGTTCCATTGCTGCCGCCGTGCAGGCCATCTGCGCCCGAACTCTTTCAGCCTTCTCGACCGCAGGTTTGCGCACCGAGAATTTGAGCCGCGTCAGCAAGGGCCCAAGAGCCAATCCTTGAACCAGCAACGAGAAAAGAACAGCTCCGAATACCATCGTGACCAATTGACTGCGGCCGGCCACAGTTGCCGGCAGGCTGAGAACCAGGGCGATAGAGAGCGAGCCTCTCAGACCTCCCCAGACCAGAGTGTGGGCCCATCGCACGGGGACCGGCTCGGAGACTCGATTGGTGAGGGCGAGAAGCGGGTAGACAGCAACGACTCTGCCGGCCAGCATCGCCGCTATTCCCCAGAGAACGACGGTCGAACCGACAAGAAATTCCGAGAGGTTGACGTCAAGCCCGATGAGCAGGAAGACCAGCGAGTTGCTTACAAACGCCATGTATTCCCAGAACGCGGTTACGGCGATCTGCGCCGTCGGAGACATACCCATCCGCCGGCCGAAGTTGCCAAGAACCAGTCCGGCGGCAAGGACGGCGATTACGCCGGAAACGTGCAGCGAATCGGACATCAGATACGAGCCATAGGCAGCTACGGTAGTGAGCGTGATCTCGAGGCGGTGGTCGTCGAAAGGCAATGCCACCAGCGAGAGCAGCATACCTATGACCGCTCCCACAGCGATCCCTCCGAACACCACGATGCCGAATTCCCGGATCGAGACGATCAAGAGCTCGGAAGTGGACGGCACGGTGCCCGCGATGACCAGGCCGGCGATGATTCGAAAGAGAACCGCAGCCGTTCCATCGTTGAGAAGACTCTCGCCCTCGATGATCATAAAGAGACGGGCCGGCAGCCCGAATTTCCGGAAAAGAGCGAGCACCGAGACCGGGTCAGTCGCCGAGATCATTGCGCCAAACAGCAGCGAGGAACTCCAGGACATCCCCGCGCCATACCGGAGCACGACTCCGATGACCGCTAGCGACACACAGACACCGGCAACGGCCAGCGACAGAATCGGCACAAGGTTCTTTCGAAGGCGCTCGATGTCCAGATTCCAGGCTGCCTCAAATAGCAGGGCCGGGAGGAAGATGAGGAGGATCAGTTCCGGAGAAATGTGGACGACCGGCAAGAAGTGCATCGGAGCGATGAGGAGCCCGATTATGACGAGGGCCAGGCTATAAGGGACGCGAATCCAGCGAGTCGCCATCGCGACGGCCGAGGCGACCAGCAGAAGAAGTATGAAGACCTTAACGGCGAACTCTGTTTCCTGCATGACGCGACCCGTTACTCCGGCATTTCAGCGCGGTCGGGAGCCAAGAGACACATTCGGCCAGGTGTGCGTGAAGTTGCACGAGAGGCCGCCGACGACTCCATGATTACCCTCCGAGCAAACACCGCTGGGTCCAATGCGGGATTGTCGCTCTCCGCAGTTGAAACAGGAATTTGAGGATTGGCTGACCGCCTCGGCGGGCGGCTTTTAAACACTGATCATAGAGGCGACGTGCGCCGCCGCCTATTATCGGTTTGTATGATTGCCGGATACACTGGATAGCCGCCAGTCAGTACAACGTTATGCCGCCACTGCGCGGGACTCCAGTGCAGCGTTATCCCGCCACCCAGTACAATGCGATTCCGCCAACGGAGAAGAACGAATCTCTCAAACAGGCGGCGTCACACTTCTTTACTTCTGATAGAATGTAAAGAAAGGAGAACCTCCTCACATGGAAGCAACACTCAGTAGTAAAGGGCAAGCAACGATCCCCAAGACGGTTCGTGATCGCCTGCAAATAAAACCGGGGGACCGGTTCAAGTTTTTTTTCCACCCTGACGGTGTGATCATTCTACCCAAGATTCCGACTGCTCGACTCAAAGGCATTATTCCAAAACCAGCCAAGCCGGTATCTCTTGGAGAAATTGATCGCGCGATTGAATCAGGCGCAACTCAGAGATTTCGGCGCAAAAAATGATAGGTCTCGATACAAACGTTCTTCTACGCTACCTTGCGCAAGACGATCCGAAGGCCTCTCCCCGTGCGACCGAGATCATCGAACGGCGCTTGACTGAACAGGAACCGGGTTTCGTCAGCCTGGTGTCTATCCTTGAAGTTGTTTGGGTACTCAAGAGCCTTTTCAAGCGGTCGCGGCAGGAAATCGCGAACGATATCGAAATGCTGTTAGCGGCTGATGCCATTGAGGTTCAGAATGAGCAAGAGGTTTATCACGCCGTTGTATCTCTCCGAAATGGGATTGGAACATTCGAAGACGCTTTGATTGGATCTCTGGGTGGCTGGAGGGGGTGTTCGGCAACCTTGACCTTTGATGAAGACGCCGCAAAACGGCTACCAGGGTTTCAACTGATCTGATTGTTAAGAGGGCGGCTCTTTGTCAGAGCCATCCTCTCGATAGGCTGTAAGGCTTTGACTATCTATACGCCTGCGGTGTGGATGATGTTGATCTCCACAAATGTGAGCGCTTTAAGTTGCGGCATATCGGTGAATCGGCTGGCGGCATATCGTTGTACCGGGTGGCGAAATTGGTTGTATTCAGCATATGATCCCGTACAGCGCACACGGTCAAAAGGGGATGTTGCTGTTGGAATCTCTGAGGGAAGGGGGCCTGGCATTGGCCCGGGGGAAAATGGAAAGGCTGTTCCGGCTTCTGTGTTCCGAACGGACTACGAAGCCCAAGCCTCAGAGTGCCAGTTTTGGCCGGAAGATGCGGACAGCCCATGCCGTTGCGCGGTATTCCACGAGCTCTCAGGGATTCCCAGTTTGACCGCAATCCTGACCAGATGCGCTAAGGAATCGGCGCCCATTTTCCGCATAATTTGTCCACGATGTATGCGAATCGTGATCTCACTGGTTCCCAGCTCATAGGCGGTTTGCTTATTCAGGAACCCCGAGACCACGTATGGCAGAACCTGCTGTTCACGACGAGTCAAAGTCTCGTATTTGCGCCACAAGCTGCTCTGCGCCTCCCGTTCGTTCCACCGTTCTTCGGCAACGCGGAGCGCCGAATCGATGGCGGGGAAGAGCAAAGACTCATCAATGGGCTTGGAAAGGAATTCGATTGCGCCACCTCTCATAGCCTTCACGGTTGTGGAGATGTCGCCAAATCCGCTGAGGAAAATCACCGGCAATGCCGCCTCGCCGGGGATTCTCTGCTGCAATTCCAATCCCGTCGTCTCTCCTAGATTCAAATCGAGGACGAGACAGGACGGGAGGTTCGGCTTCGGAAATGCGAGAAAGGCGTCAGGACTGGCGAATTGCTTCACGCTGTATCCAGCAGACGAAAGAAGCATTTCGAGGCTCTTCCTGACCCGGCTATCGTCGTCGAGAACATAGACAATGGTGTTGCCGTTCATCAGGCCGCCTTTTCTGAGATGGGAAGGGAGAACGTAAATACGGTTCCGCGCTCCTGTCGGGGGCAAGCCCAGAGGACCCCATCGTGCGCTTCGATGATCGTCTTCGAAATCCGAAGTCCCATTCCCATCCCGTTCTTCTTTGTTGTGAAGAATGCGTCGAAGATCTTCTCGTGATCTGAAAGGCCGTGGCCGCGATCAGCGATTGCCGTGGTTATGCTGTCATTTACCCTGTGCGCCGTGATGTCGAGCTCCCTGGACCAGTAGGTATTCTGCTCCATGGATTCGATCGCGTTCGATATGAGATTGATGAGGACCTGTTGGATCTGGAGCTTATTCCCGCTTGCGGAAGGCAAGTCATCTTCGATCGACACTTTGACCGCGATGCCGCGCTGGCGGATTGCTTCCCCTAACAGGCAAAGGACGTCGCGGATTACCGAACCAAGCTCAACCGGCGTCCGGCAGGGATCTGATCTCTTGAAAAGCGCCCGGATGCTCTTTATGGTCTCAGACACGTCACGTCCGCAGCGGAGAATTCCATCGAGGGCCGCCTGGGCTGCCCGAATATTGGGCGGGTCGGCGGAAAGGTAGCGGATTCCAGCCTGCGCATTCATGAGCAGCGCGCTCAACGGCTGGCTGATCTCGTGCACCACCGAAGCTGCCATTTCCGCGGCTGTCGCTACGCGATTGGCTTCCGCGAGTTTGGTGTGCATTTTGCTGACTGAGGTTTTTGGGGGCCTGGGTTCTTCACGATCTGTGAACATTCCCGACCAGCCTGGGACTCCTCTGTGTTCTTCGAAGGATGCGATGGCGCGGGAGCAGTTTGCCGCACTTTCCATGCGTGTCTCCTCAATCTGGGGGCCGCACCCATCCACAGAAAATTAGGTGCGGCCAGCTACGAATCTAGCTATGAGTTTTTGCCATTCTCTTGCTTTACCGAATATAGGGGCTTGTTCACAACAGCTTTCACGCCCCGCCCGCGTTCTAAGTAAGGCGAGTTTCTCAATTTGGACGATCTGCTGCAAGACCAAAACGGGTGCGCTCGCAGCCGCCTTTTGGGGGGATCGATGCTGGCCCTTTTGAGGGCTCATGGCCGCCCTTTCGAGTCGACTTGCGGCGCAGGCCGCGGTCGCCGGACGGAAGCGAATCTGCATCTTCGGAAAGAGAGCAATTTCAGCGTCTTGCGATGAGTTTTCCAGTTAGACAGAGAACATGGCAGGACGGGGGTCACACTCCCTGCGGGCAGCAGCTGGATTGCCCTGAGCCGTCTCATGCTTGACAATTGAACGCCACGCGGACTGCTTGGGGAATCGCAGTGCGCTGAGAAAAGCTTGTGGCGCGCCTTGTGGAGTGCTTAATGGTGAGCCTGGATCAACTCAGGAAGGACGATTGGAAGGACCTTCTCTTTTTTCCGGCATTGCTTTGAAAACCCACTCCAGAAGCTCCTCGCCGTCGAATGGCTTGTGCAGTAAAGCGAGCGCTCCTTTTGCGTTAGCTTCCTCCTGCTTTTTGTTGTCCGGGTGCGCCGATATGAAGATGATTGGAATATCGAGTCCGCGCCGGATCAGATGCTCTTGTAACTCATAGCCAGATATGCCGGGCATCCAGACATCCGTGATAAGGCATCGCGCACATTGCAATTCGTGCTCTGCCAGAAATTCCTCGGCTGACGAGTAAAACGCAGCTTCGATGAGGACGGAATCGAAGAGATTCTGAAGGGATTCCCGAATTCGAGGATCGTCATCGACGACGACGCATGCCATCCTTTTCACCTTGAAGAATCCTCGTTCAGCACCAACTTTTGATGCTAACCGTGGGCGGTCCGACAGCCTACTATCGATTTGTATAGGGCGACAGAGCGCGATTGTTGATGCTCGAGTTTCAAATACTTGCGGGAGACCCGAGTCGACAGAGCAGTCTCACCCGGCGGTCCCGGGCCGAGACTGTGCCGGTTGGGCATAACCGGGGCTCGGCAGAGGAGCAAACGGAAGGATGGAATCTCTAAACTGCACAAATATAAAATCTTAGTGAATTCGATCATCCTCGGAGAACGAATCGTAGACATGGCACTCTGCTGCATTGAAGTCCAAGTCAAGCCGGAAGAGCCCAACTGATCAATAGCATATGAGTTAACATCGACAACTCTCATTCCACTCCCTCGCATTCGTTGACTGAAGCCGGGTCTTGAGCGCCGATACCTGCGATTCCTGGTGAGGATTCCCAGGGCGAATTCAGGACTCTTTAAGGGCAAAATTCAGGGGGCGATTCGTGCTTCCCGCAAATCCGGCTCCGGTTCGGAAGACCTTTCCTTTCAGCCAGCGTCGATGAGCTGCGGCTTTGACCTAAGCTCCTCATTCTGCATCGACAACTTCATCAACTGCTGCCGGTCATGACCAGACATTGGTGAGGCAGGCCCGGCAGGAACGGCATCGTGACAGCAGGAAGCGACGGCGGAAGCTCAAGCCCAGGGCAGCAATTGCCGATGAACACGAGGACGACTGGGAGCGATTCGTCGCCGCGAATGGCCGGTGGTAACACGAAGGTGTCATGGACATGGTTACCAATTTCTGCGATTTTTCAGTGTTATACGTTACTCTCGTGACCGGGGCGTACTTTCTCACACTCAGGTCAGGAGCTTTTTTGAACGATTTGTTCGACTTAAGTCGTTCCTGGATGCGCGGGAAAGGAGCCAGAAGAAGCTGTCAATTCGCATATGGGGCAACTTTCGGCGCTCTTGCCGGCGCAACAGAACGCAGTTGCGAAACCGTCCCATCTTGCTGGTTGGCAGTTCTTTAAGCGCAAACGGGTTACGTGGTATGCAGTTCGCTCCATGACTGGCACGGGAGCGGCCGGGCCCTTTGATTCATCGCGCCGGTCATTGATGGCAGGCAGCGCGGAATAGTCCGTGATCCGGAGCCGGCTCCAGGAGCCTTCGGAAGCGCGAAATATCCCGCACTCCGGCCATCGTCGTCAGAGCGCTTGTTTGTGTTTTTCCCGGATGAGAATTGGAGTGTATGCCATGTCCGACGCATACGAGAATTATGAAATGCGCGTAAACCGTCAAGATGAGCTCGACCGATCCGAAGGGAGCACGTACCTGAACTCATATACTGCCACGTCCGTAAACCGCCGCGAACCCAACGGTGTTGGGGCCGACCTGCTGTCGATTGGGCTGATTGGCCCGGACGAGGACCGGCGCAGGTCGCTGGCAGCAACTCTCGGCGAATACCGCGGGAGCGAGGTCCGCGAGTTCACCTCCTATCCACCCTCTCTCGAGGATGTGCCCAGACTGCTGGACGGGTACTACGACGTCATCATCATCGACATCGACAGCGACCTGGAATATGCGCTCGAACTGGTTGAGGCGATCAGCGCCAAGGATCTGTCGACGGTAATGGTCTATTCCGCAAGGGCCGATCAGGAGCTTGTGTTCCGCTGCATGCGCGCAGGAGCCCGGGAGTTTCTCTTTCCGCCCTTCGACCAGAACACGATTGTCGACGCCCTGGTTCGAGCCACCATCGTCGTCCGCCCCGCTGCCCGCCAGGCGAAAAAGGCGCGGGGAAGACTGGACGTGTTCCTCGGGGCCAAGGGTGGCTCCGGAGTCACCACGATCGCCTGCAATTTCGCAATCGCGGTAGGACAGGAGTCCGGCCAGAACACGCTGCTGGTCGATTTAGGCCTGCCCATGGGAGACGCTGCGCTCAACCTGGGAATCGTGAGCGAGTTTTCGACGGAGAACGCACTCCAGGATGTCGACCGGTTGGACTCGACCTTTCTCACCAAGCTTCTGGTGAAGCACCGCTCCGGCATATCCGTTCTGGCTGCGCCAAGCAAAGTGCCCAAGGTTCAGGCATCGAGTGAAGCCATCGATAAGCTGATGAAGGCGGCACGGCGGGAGTTCGACAACGTGATTGTGGACGTGGGGTCGAGACTCGACCTGATGGACACGTCCCTGTTCAAGGAAGCTTCGACAATTTACCTGGTCACACAGGCCGGCATCTCCGAACTGCGCAACTCCAATCGCGTAATCTCGGAGTTCTTCGCGCAGGGCAGCCCAAAACTCGAGGTGGTGATCAACCGCTACGACCCGCGTTCGCTGGGGCTGACCGACGAACACATCACCAAAGCTCTGAACCGGCCGGTGCAATGGAAGATTCCCGACGATTATGCCGCCGCGCGCCAGATGCAAAACTCCACCTCGCCATCTTCGCAGGCGGATTCTCCCATCGCGCGGCTGATCCGGCAGATGGCGCGGGCGAGCTGCGGCCTGCCTGCAATTCCGGAGAAGACAACCGGATTCCGCTTGAGAGGCCTGGGCAAGAATATTGCCGAGAAAATCTCCACCAGCGAGGAGCAGGCGGCCGTCTCCGACGAGCCTGCGAGCATCGTCTGGTCGGCACCGGCTCCGATTATCTACGGAACCAGGCTCAACACCTCCCAACTGGATGCTTCGGCGTCGGTGCCTGGAACCTTTGCCTACGCACCTGCCGCCGGCTACCTGCTGCCGGCTGGAACACACACGCTCTGGGTCACCTTTAACCCGCTGGATCCGGCGGCCGGCGCCCCGGTGCAGTCGTCCGTGTCGATCACCGTTGCCAAGGCAACACCAACCATCATCTGGTCGGCGCCGCACACTCTCTCCTGCGGCACCTCACTTGGCGACGCACAGCTGAATGCCGCGGCATCGGTTCCGGGAACACTTGTCTACACACCTCCCGCCGGAGAAGTCCTCCCAGCGGGGAAGCACAAGCTCTCCGTAACCTTCACGCCGAAGGACAGCGCGAACTACACCACGGCGGAGGCCAGCGTGCAGGTCGCGGTTGCCAAGGCCGCACCGACTCTGTCATGGCCTACACCAGCTCCAATCACTTGCGGCTCGGCGCTCAGCGACACGCAGCTCAATGCCACATCGCCGGTTCCCGGAAGCTTCGTCTACAGTCCGGCGGCGGGCGAAGTGCTCACGGCGGGGCGGCACACTCTTTCAGTTACTTTCATTCCGACGGATACCACCGGCTACTCCGAGGCCCAGTCCACGGTGGTGCTGACCGTCACCAGGGCAACGCCGACCATCGAATGGCGGACGACGGAGCCCATTTCATACGGGACCAGGCTGAGCAGCGAGCAACTGGCTGCGACGGCATCGGTTGCCGGAACCTTTACTTACATTCCCGACGAAGGAGCCATGCTGGCGGCCGGAATCCATACGCCAGTTGTCACCTTCACTCCAGCAGACCTCAACAGCTACACCAAAGCGCAGGCAGTTGTGACGCTGACCGTCAACAAGGCAGAACCAGCGGTTACGTGGGAGACTCCCGCTTCGATCGCCGATGGCACTCCGCTGACGACCACGCAGCTCAATGCCACCGCTTCAGTACCGGGCACCTTCATTTACGAACCGGCAGCCGGCACCATTCTTCCGGCCGGTTCGCACTCACTCACCGTAACATTCACTCCGATCGACAGCGAGAACTACAACCCCGTGCAGGCCAGCATTTCACTCACAGTTACGAAAGCAGCGCCCACCATGATCACCTGGCGGAAACCCTCCCCCATTTCTTACGGAACCGAACTCAGCGACGCCCAGCTCAATGCCACGGCATCGGTTGCGGGAAGCTTCGTCTACAGCCCCGCCACAGGCGACGTGCTCGCAGTCGGGATGCATAAGCTTGCGGTTAGCTTTACACCCGCAGACACGGCCCGGTACGCGCCGTCGCAAACCACAGTGGCGCTCGAGGTGGAAGAGCGGAAGGACGTTACCTCATTGCCGACAGCGGATGAGCACACGCCGTTCATGCATGCGGACACCGTAGACGAAGCGCATCTCGATGAAGCAAACCGAGAGGAGCATTCGAGCAGCAAAACGCCGAGCCAGAATGGCGAACCTGAAACGCGCACATACAAGGGCGCAATCTATGAGAAAGGAGAGGATGGCAAATGGCATCTCCAGCGGAAATAGTCCAGGCGCTGCCCGATACGCTACCCGAGGATTTCAGCGAATGGGATAGCGGACATCCGTCTGCAGCACCACCCGTCAACTCCCATAACGTCGAGCCCGTCCCTGACGCCGGCCCCGCACCTGCCGTCGTTCCACCGAAACCTCCCGCGACTTTTGCGAGGTCGCAGGTGAAAGTGATGCCGGTGGCGGATGGGCATCGCAGCGCGCCTTCACTCACTCCAGCAAGCGCTTATTCAACGCATGAAGCTCTTCCATGGCGGACGCAGCCCGAACCGGTGGAGGAGGAAGAGCCGAAAAGCAGTTTCAGTCTCAAGGACAGGAAGACGGCGATCATTGCAGGCGCCGCTTCAGTCGTACTTTTGCTCGTTCTTATTCCACTTCTTTATCCCAGATTCGTCTCCAGGGCAGGCATGGTAAAGCAAGCGGCTGCGCAACAGGATGCGTCTACAGGAACGGATGTAAGAGAAAGCGTGCTCAAGCCGTCGCCGGCGACGCCGCTGAGCAAGTCCGCTCTGGCTGCAACCGCCACGAACAAACCAACGCAGACAACGCAACAGGCAACCGATGCGGACCCGACGGCCGCCACGGGAGCAACGACAACCGATACGGCACAAAACAATCCCCAGCAAGTGCAGTCGACCATGATGAACGATCAACTGGCTGCGCCGACGCGGATTCCGCAGGACATAAAGAACGTACCGCAGCCGGATGCGCCGCCCGCCGCGGGCTTTGGGCCGGCCGGCGAGGAGGGTTTGGGCAGCGGCAATTCAAGTGCGATGGGCAGTGTGTTCGCAGGCAGCAACAAGACGCCCAAGGTGAAGCCGGAAGTTCCTACGAAGGTTTCGATCTCAAGTGGCGTGGCGTCGGGCCTGTTGCTGCAAAGGACGGTACCATCGTATCCGCAGATCGCCAAGGCGGCGCACGTCTCCGGCACGGTGGTTTTGCAGGCCACGATTTCCAAAGCCGGGACTATCTCCAAGGTCCGCGTCATCACTGGGCCGGCCATGCTGCAACAGTCGGCCATGGACGCAGTCAAGTCCTGGCGGTACCGGCCGTATAAGCTGGACGGCAACGCGGTAGAGGTGGAAACGACAGTGAACGTGGTCTTCAGCATCTCCGGCCAATGACCGGGAGCCGATACTGCTGACGGTGTGAAGAGCATCGCCGGCGATTGGCGCGGCGTGGGGCTCAATTAAGGCTCCGGTCGTGATGATGGAACGGCGCAGCGCGCCCCGCCCGGGTGAATTGCCTGCGCCATGAATCCAATTGCCCAATCCGCGGTATTTCCTTCCTGAGAATCCTTGGTCCCGTCGACACGCTTCTAAACTTCCCTGGACTGACCGGCAGCGCGGAGGCTTCTTCGCTCAATTTTCCTGCGAGAGCGACGGGTGAGTGCCCCGCAGACTTCAAAGGTGATTTCCAACACAGACCACGTGGGGCCTTCTTGCCAAGTATGGATTGGCTGGGCACGCGGGCACTCCGCGAAGTGCCGGGTCGATGGACCTCGCGCGATTGAGCTCAGCGCGAGGGAGACGCCCATGCTCTCAAACAGAAGACCGGGCCTGCTGACGCGGCGGCAGTTTGTGGCTGCCGGAGCCCTGGGAGGCGCGGCCGTCGCTATCGGCTGCAAGGCGGGCAAACGGGGCAACTGGGACTATCTGAGCGACGAGCAGGCTCGCACGATGGCGGTGATCTGCGACCAGATTGTGCCCGCGGACGATTTTCCGAGCGCCTCGCAGGCGGGCGTGCTCCACTACATCGACTCCCAGCTCATGCACGCTTACCGGCGGCACCGGCACGCTTACCGGCATGGCCTGGAGGATGCCGAGACGGCCAGCCGAAAGCGATTCGGCAGGGAATTGGCATCGCTTTCACCGCCGCAGCAGCTTGAGATGGTGAAGGAGATCGAGAGGCAGAACCGGAGCTTTTTCGAGCTGGTGCGCAACCACACCATGGAGGGCTATTACGGCTCGCCGCGCCACGGGGGCAATCGCGACGGGGTGAGCTGGCGGATGCTTGGGCTTGCGGAGCCGCCGGTGCGGGGGCGTGCGCAATATGACCTGACCAAGGGGCCGGCCTCATGAAGCGCGTGAATGCAGTGGTGGTGGGCGCCGGCGCGGCGGGCGGTGTTGTGGCCAAGGAGCTCTCTGTCGCGGGCCTGAGCGTTGTGCTGCTGGAGCGGGGCAAATGGTACACCGCCAGCGACTGCCGCAAGGACGACCTGCGCAATCAGCGCACGACGGTGCTGGGCAATGCATTTGGGCCGGAGGATGACGGAAATCCGCGCGTGTGGGTGGACGCGAAGGGCGTGGCGCACACGGTGTTGCCGAGCGAGGGAGGCTACCAGAACAACGCTGCGTGCGTGGGTGGCGGAACGCTGAGCTACGGCGCGCAGGCATGGCGCTATATGCCGCAGGACTTTCGCATGAAGTCAACCTACGGAGCGCCCGCTGGAAGCTCGCTCGAAGACTGGCCCATTTCCTACGACGACCTGGAGCCGTTTTACGACAAGGCGGAATACGAGATCGGCATCTCGGGGGACTATTCGGGAACACCGTTCCACGGGCCAAGGCGGCGTCCGCTGCCCATGCCGCCCGTACCGCCGGGGCGCGAGTTCGGAATCCTGGAGCCGGCGGCAAAGCGGCTGGGACTGCATCCGTTTCATATTCCCATGGCGCGCAACAGCGTGCCTTACAACGGACGCGGGCCGTGCATGCGCTGCCGTTGGTGTTGCGGCTTTGCGTGCGAGGTGGACGCAAAGAACGGCTCGCAGAACACGGTGATTCCCGTGGCGCTGAATACGGGGAACTGCGAACTGCGCATGGAATGCATGGTGAAGGAGATTCTGACCGACGATCGGGGACGGGCGCGCGGCGTCTCCTACTTCGACGAGCATGGTCATTTGCAAGAGCAGCTCTCCGATCTCGTCGTGGTCTCGGGCTGCGCTACGGAGTCTGCCCGCCTGCTGTTGAATTCGAAGAGCAAGCTGT
The DNA here is from genome assembly GCA_964445025.1 of uncultured Occallatibacter sp. Lineage (GTDB taxonomy): Bacteria > Acidobacteriota > Terriglobia > Terriglobales > Acidobacteriaceae > Telmatobacter. The sequence goes on from CAYUJM010000014.1 coordinate 28,923, forward strand.
TTCCGGAGGGGCTCGGCAATCGCTACGACCAGGTGGGGCGAAATCTGCAGGGCCACCACTACACCGGCGCCATCGGCTACTTCGACTTCGAGACTTATGACGACATAGGTCCGGGCGCGAGCATCGCAGTGACCGACTATAACCACGGGACTAAAGGTCTCTGTGGCGGGGGCATGCTGGCCAACGAGTTTATCCGCCTGCCCATTCACATGGTCGACCGGCTGCCCGAGAACACGCCGCGATGGGGACTGGGACACAAGCAGGCTATGCGCGAGTGGCACAAACGCAGCATCATCGTGATGGGGCCGACGCAGCAGATTCCCACGGCCGATGGCCGCGTAACGCTCGACCCGGCAGTGAAAGACAAGTGGGGTCTGCCGGTGGTGCGCTTCTCGGGCAACGTGCATCCGCACACATTCGAGATTGGCGAGGTGCAGGCAAAACGCGCGGAGGCGTGGCTCAAGGAAGCGGGCGCGATTCACACCTCGTTGATGGCGTGGAAGCCGGAGATGGTCTCGGCGGGGCAGCACCAGGCGGGAACCTGCCGCATGGGCGACGATCCGCGGAGCTCGGTGGTGAACCGGCACTGCCAGATTCATGACGTGGACAATATTTTCGTGATCGACTCGAGCGTGCATGTGACCAACGGTGGTTTCAACCCGGTGCTGACCATCATGGCCATCGCCTATCTTGCGTCGGACGCGCTGATTCGCAATTGGAAGGGCACGGGGATGCGGTCATGATGCACTGGCTGAAGGTTGCGGCGCTCGGCATGGGTCTGTTGGTTCTGCTGGCAGCGGGATGCGTTTTTGGCGCTTCGGCTTACTACACTTCGCAGCACGGACAGGGATGCGCGAGCTGCCACGAGATGGCTGCGTATGTCAGCGCCGTGCATGGCGCTCCGCACCGCAACACCACCTGCATGGACTGCCACAAAGCGGACCTTGGAATCAAGCTGCGGCATATACGGGTGCACCTCATGCGCAGTTGGCCGGAGACGATCCGGCTGCGCGATGTGGACGTTGTGGACATGGTTGAGAATTGCCAGAACTGCCACCAGCATGAATATGCGACGTGGCACACGGGGCCGCACAGCGCGAGCTACAGCGAGATCTTTACCAGTGCAAAGCAAAACTCACAGCAACACCTGATGGAAGATTGCCTGCGCTGCCACGGGATGCATTTCAACGGCTCCATGCGCGACCTTGTCCAGCCGCAAAATGCGCAGGGACCGTGGCACATGGTGCGCAAAGACCTGGCCAATCAGCCGGCCATGCCATGCCTGACGTGCCACCAGGTGCATCGCGAAGGCGCGCTCGACACCAGGCCGGAGAATCGCTTCTCCGTTGCGGGAGAGCCGGTGCACGATTCACTGGCCTTCTACGACCGGCGCGAAGGCATCCACTTTGCCGCAACGGCACTGCCAATTCCCGAAGTTCACGATGGCGCGCGACTGGTAACGGTGAGCCCCGATCCGCGCGGCGCAATCTGCTACCAGTGTCACGCGCCAAGATTGCCGGAGGCGGGCACGGTTGCGCAGAGCAATGGCTGGGGGATGCAGTTCGGCTCGGGAGACGATCGCACTCCGGTGGGGGTGCACGAAGGGATCAGCTGCATCGCATGCCACAACGGGCACAATGAAAACGCGCGAGCATCCTGCAAGACGTGCCATCCGCAGATGTCCAACTGCGGGCTGGATGTGGAGAAGATGGACACGACGTACGCGAACGCCAGGAGCGCGCACAACATTCACTGGGTGCGCTGCGCGGATTGCCATCAGCACGGCATTCCGGCGAAGAAGACGGCTGCGGCGCTCAGATAACACTCACCCTTCACTGCAACGGCTCGGATGGCGGCTGGAGATGCGCGCCATCCGGTGCCGGTTAGCTCTGGCTGAGAACCGATTCGTAATAGCGCACGTATTGCGGCACGACCAGCGTGGAGCAGAAGCGGGTTTGCGCGGTTTTGCGGCCCGCGATGCGCATGGCTTCGAGACGATCCCGGTCGCGCAGCAGGCTCAAAGCGCCTTGCGCCATGGCTTCCACATCCCCCACGGCATAGAGCAGGCCCGTAACGCCATCATCGATGAGTTCCGGAACTCCGCCGACGCGGGTGGCAATCGCGGGGACCTTGCAGGCCATGGCCTCAAGGGCGGCCAGGCCGAAGGACTCGAGCTCGCTGGGCATGAGCATGAGATCAGCAAGCGGAAGCAGCTCGTTTACCTTATCCTGCTTGCCGAGGAAGCGGACTTTGTCGTGGATGCGCAGGTCGCGCGCCAGCCACTCGGCTGCCGAACGGTCCGGCCCATCGCCAACCAGAACCAACTGCGCGGGCAGCTCGCGCACCACCTGCGCAAATACGCGCACCACGTCGACCACGCGCTTGACCGGCCTGAAGTTGGAGAGGTGCATCAAAATAGCCTCGTCCGGCTGGGCCAGATGACGGCGCGCCTCGGCACGCTTCGCCTCATCGCAGATGGGCGCATACACATCGCAGTTGACGAAGTTGGGAACCACCTCAATGCCGCGCGTGACGCCGAAATGCTGAACAGTTTCTTCCTTGAGATAGCTGGAGATACTGGTTACGCCGTCGCTCTCCTGGATGGCGTAGCGGGTGATGGGCAGGTAACTTCGGTCGAGGCCGACGAGGGTGATGTCGGTGCCGTGCAGCGTGGTGACAAAGGGCAGCTTCTGGCCGCGAACAGCCAACATCTGGCGCGCCAGCAGGGCGCTGACGGAGTGGGGAATGGCATAGTGAACGTGGAGCAGGTCGAGGCCCTGGAACTCGGCCACCTCTGCCATGCGCGAGGCCAGGGCTAGATCGTAGGGGGGAAACTCAAAAAGGGGATAACTCGAGACCGGAACTTCGTGATAGAAGATTCCTTCATCGCGGCCAGTGAGGCGGAAGGGCTGCGAGTACGAGATGAAGTGGACTTCATGCCCGAGCGCGGCAAGCTCGATGCCGAGTTCGGTAGCCACCACGCCGGAACCGCCGTAGGTGGGATAACAGGTGATGCCGATACGCATTCAAAACTCCCGGGTCGATACAAAAAAAGTTACCGCAATGATCATGTGACGCAGCGGTGCTGCTGTTGGACGCTATTTTGCGAATGAATCCTCGGTAACACCTGGCTGAGCTATGGCAAGCTGGGCGAAGCTGATCAGTTCAAGGCCATCGGGGATACCAACCAACTTGAGCGCCTGGCGTTCCGTCTCGCGCGAATCCCTGAGCCGGGTGCGAACCTGGGCCAGATCTGCGTCGTTGTAGCCGGGGTGGGTCACGAGTTCCCAGGTTCCCGGCGGGACCTTCGCGAGAAGTGCACGAATTGTGGCCGCATCGAGGGTCCCGGTGGCCAGCACGCCAAGGGAGCCGTCGGTGGTGGTGAATCCCTCTGCAGCGACGATGCGGCGGAAGGCCGGTTCGAGACTACTGAGAAGACTCAGCTCGATGCGGCGGGCGAGGGGAGCGCGCGGTGTGGCGCGGCGGCTCCATGCAGGTTCAAACGGAATGCGCACGGCACGAATGCCTGCCCCACGGGCTGCGCGCAAGACAGGGCGCAGCACTGCGGGAAACATGTGCAGGTGCTTGTGGGTGTCGACGTGGGTGAGGCGCAGCCCGCGTTCGTGGAGCAGGGCGATCTGGGCGCCGGCCTCGGCTTCAACCTCGTCAGCCCGGATGCGCCCGGTGAGCGCATGGCGGAGAAACACGCCGGGCTTCGCATGAAATTGCCGGGTGCGTCGATCGATAAGGGTGGGAATCTCGTCGAGCGGCAGCACCGGCTGTCCATCCACGAGAACGATGTGGCAACCGACGCCGAGGGACGGAGTTTTGAGGGCTTGTTCGATGGCTTCTTCCGTGGCGGCGGCGTTGGCCATCAATGTGGCGCTCGAAAGCGCGCCGGAAGCGTGCAACTCGGCAATGGCGCGGTTCACGCCACGCGTCAGCCCGAAGTCATCCGCATTCACAACGATTCGCCGCACTACCCAGTTTATCAATTGGGGGTGTTTTCATTCGGAAGCAGGTAGCACGTCGGTTTGAGGATAGAATCCCTCGGGGGCTAAAGCCCACGTTCCTATTGGCTGGCTTCTGTACGGGCTGAAGCCCGTACCCTTCAGAACGAAGCCCGCACCCTTCAGAACGAGGCCCTCCAGGCTGAGCCGCTAACCGGAGCAGGGACAAGATCCGCCCTCCGCGGACAGTGGCGCTGGTATGATTGCAGAAGGGCGGCCTCGCCCTGCCGCCGCGTGGGCGGTTAGCTCAGTTGGTTAGAGCGCCTGCCTTACAAGCAGGATGTCGGGGGTTCGAGTCCCTCACTGCCCACCATTAGAATCAGCTATTTGCAGAGTTCATTGAGCAGAGGCCTTTCCAGATGGCGAGAGCATTCGTGGTCGTCCACTGCTCATCCGTACCCTTATGCGCAGTCCGTAACTCTGTGTCAAGGTTCTTTCTGGCCCTGCGCCATGGGTATTGCGGCGGTACGTGGATCACTGACTCCGGGCAACGAGGGGGTGGCGCGTTATTGCCAGCCCCCACCCAATGCACTGTAAAGCTGAACGAGTGTAAGCGCTTCGTTCTGTTGCGCGGTGGTCAGGTTCAATTGAGCGGTGAACAGGTTGGAGTCCGTTGTCAGCACTTCGAGATAGCTGGTTGCTCCGCCGCTGTAGCGAATCCGCGCCAGCCTCGTCGCATCCTCCGCCGCCGCCACTAACTTCTCCTGCTGCTCGCGCGTCGCGCGCTGTTTGTCTACCGCGATGAGAGCATTGGATACGTCGCGGAAGGCGCCCAGGATCGTCTTCTGGTAGTTCAGAACCAACTCTTGCTTTTGATGTTCGGAGAGCTGCAACTGTCCGCGCAACCTGCCGCCCTCGAAGAGCGGTTGGGTGAGCGTGCCGAGTCCGTAAACCAAGCCGCCGGAAGAGTTGAACAGGCTAGCCAGGGTGTCGCCGCCGGTGCCGGCGGAGGCGCTGATCGCCAGTTGCGGAAAGAACTGCGCGCGCGCCACGCCCACCTGCGCATTGGCCGCTTCGAGCTGCGCCTCTGCTTGCTCGATGTCGGGACGGCGCTCCAGCAGTTGCGATGGTAAACCCGTGGGCAGGTTCGCGGGCGGAGGGATCAGGGCACTGGGACTGGTGTGCGCCACCGACCCCGGATCCTGCCCCAGCAGCAGACGCATCGCGTTCTCATCCTGCTGAATCTCCTGCTCGATCTGCGGTATCTGCGAGGTTGCGGTGTAAAGTAACTGCTCGGCTTCGCGCACATCGGAGAGCGGCGCATCGCCGCCCTGTTCCAGCTTGCGCGTCAGGTTCACTGAGTCCTGCCGCACCTTGGTTGCCTGCTGCGCAATTTCCAACTGGCGATCGAGCGCGCGCAGCTGAATATAGGTGGTTGCCACCTGCTGCACCAGGCTCATGCGGACCGCGCGCTGCGCCCAGCTCTGCGCCAGCATCTGATTGCGCGCCGCTTCGGTCTGCTTGCGATAGAGTCCCCAGAAATCAGGGGTCCATGCGGCGGAAAGATCGAGGCCGCCGAATGTTACCGGACTGGTGATCGAGCTGCCGAACGAATTCGCGGGAAACGCGGCCCCGACGCCAGAGCCGCCAACGGCGATCTGCGGAAACTGCTGCGAGCGCGTGATGCGCACCTGCGCCGCGGCCTCCTGCACATGCTCCGCCGCAATGCGCAGGTCGTAGTTGTTGGCCAGCGCGGTGCGGATCAGTTGTTGCAGTTCCGGCTCGCGGAAGACATCTGCCCACTGCTCGTCGCCAAGCGAACCCTCGGTGTTCCCGGAGACTTTGGCCTCGTCGGCTCCGCGGTACGTCTCGGGCGCGGTTAGCTGTGGACGGACATACTTGGGTCCAACGTTGCATCCCGTCGCCGCCAACGAAGCCACCGCAACCGAGAGCGCCACACTGATTCTCTTCAAGAAAACCTCAGTTGATCTCACGAGCGGCCCCCTTCAGTCTCCGGTGCGGCTGTCTTCGGCATAGCTATTTCTGACATGGCGATCTGGGGCAGGGCACGATCGCCGCTGTGAGCGGCCTCAGGCGCATGGCGCGAATCCATGGTTGTTGCCTTGCCGCCGTGGCGCAAGCGGTGGGACAAGTACTCCACCACCGAAAAAGTCACCGGGATCATGAGGATGCCAATCACAGTGGCCAGCGACATACCGCCAATCACTACTGTGCCCAGAATGCGCCGCGATGCCGCACCCGCTCCTGATGCCGTCCACAGCGGCAGGCAGCCGAAGATGAAGGCCAGCGCGGTCATCACGATGGGCCGGAAACGCAGCCGCGCGGCATGCAACGCCGAGTCGGCGATGCTCTGTCCGCTTCGGTACCGCTGCACCGCGAACTCGACAATCAGGATCGCGTTCTTCGCCGACAGTCCGATCAGCATCACCATTCCGATGGTGGCAAAGATGTCATTTTCAAGAGCGCGCACGCTCAGCGCCAGATACGCGCCGAGGATTGCAACCGGTGTGCTGAGCAGCACGCTGAAGGGCAGCGTCCAGCTCTCATAGAGTCCCGCAAGGATGAGGAAAACGAAGAGCAGTGAGAGCCCGAAGACCGCTGCCGGAGGCACACCTTCGGCGGCGCGCTGCTCCTGAAAGCTCATGCCCTGATAGTCGAAGCCCATACCCGGCGGCATCTCCTGATGAAAGACCTGCTCCAGCGCCGCCCGCACCTGGCCCGAACTGTAGCCGGGCGCTCCGGCAATGTTCAACTGCGCCGCGTTGTACTCGTTGAAGCGCATGATGAACTCCGGCCCCACGATCTGCCGCACATGCACCAGCGAAGAGAGAGGCACCTGGCTGCCGTTGGCGCTACGCACATAAAACTGGTTGATGTTCTCGATCCTGGTGCGTGAACCGCCCTCGGCCTCCACATACGTCTGCCATTGACGGCCAAAACGGTTGAAGTAGTTCACCAGGTAACCGCCCATGAAGGTCTGCATGGTGGTGTAGATGTTATTCAGATCTACCTGCTGCTGCGAGGCCTTCTCCCGATCCACGTCGGCATAGAGCTGCGGCACTGCCGGCAGATAAGAGGGGATCGCGGCTGCAATCTCCGGACGCTTGGAGAGCGCCCCAAGATACCCGAAGAGGTTTTTCGTCAGGAAGGCTGGATCGTCGTTGCCCGAGCGGTCTTCGAGAATCATGGTGACACCGCCGGAGGTGCCGACGCCGGGAATGGCAGGAGGCGGGAAGCTGAACGCGAGCCCCTCGCCGATGCGGCCCAACTGCCGCTGCAGGCTCACCTGGATGGCGTCGATCTGCTCCTGCGGCGACTTGCGGACCTCCCACGGCTTCAGCGAAACGAAGAAGAATGCCGTGTTGGTGCTCTGCGTCTGGGTCAGCAGGCTGAAGCCGTTCACCTGCACCACGCCGCCGATGCCCGGCGTCTTGAGGAGCGCATCGCTTACCCGAAGGGCAGCCGCGTCTGTGCGCTGCAGGCTGGCCGCATCCGGCAGTTGCAGGGCTACGAACATATAGCCCTGGTCTTCCTGGGGAATGAAGCCAGACGGCAACTTTGAGCCCATGAACACAGCGATCGCCGTCACTGCCGTTAACGCCAGCATGGTCGCGCCGGACTTATGGATCAGCACGCCCGACGTGGAGACATATTTGTCCGTGGTGCGATGGAAGACGCGATTGAACCAGTCGAAGAACCGCGCCATTGGCCCAGTGCGCCGCGCCTGGTCCTTCGGCTTCAACAGCAGTGCAGCCAGCGCCGGGCTCAGCGTCAGCGCGTTGAACGCCGAGATCATGACTGAGATTGCAATGGTTACGGCGAACTGCTGATAGAGACGCCCGGTAATGCCTGGAATGGCCGCCGTGGGGATAAATACCGCCGCCAGGATCAGCGCGATGGCCACCACCGGGCCGCCCACTTCTTCCATGGCGCGCACCGAGGCGTCGCGCGGGCTCATGCCCTCATCGATGTGGTGCTCCACCGCCTCCACCACGATGATTGCATCGTCCACGACCAGGCCGATGGCCAGCACCAGCCCGAAAAGCGACAAGGTATTGATGGAGAAGCCCAGCATGGGGAAGAGAATGAATGTGCCGATCAACGACACCGGCACCGCCATCAGCGGGATCAGCGTGGCGCGCCAGCCCTGCAAGAAGAGGTAGACCACCAGGACCACAAGCAGCAGCGAGATCCCCAGCGTGGTCACAATCTCATGAATGCCGGCGGTGACCGCCTTGGTGGTGTCCAGCGGAATCTCATACTGCAGACCGGGAGGGAAGGTGCGCGAGAGCTCGTCGAGGCGCTTGTGCACAGCCTGCGCCACTTCCACAGCATTCGATCCAGGCAACTGGTAGATGCCCATCACGCCGGCGGGGGCGCGGTTGTAGCGAGCGGTCAGATTGTAGACCTGCGTTCCCAGCTCGATCCGCGCCACGTCGCGCAGATGCAGCACGGAGCCATCGGGATTGGCGCGCAGAATAATGTTGCCAAACTCCTCCGGCGTCACCAGGCGGCCTTGCGTGCGGACCGTGTAGGTGAATTGCTGACCCACCGGCACCGGCTCTGCGCCGATTTGACCCGCCGGATTCACATTGTTCTGCGACTGCAACGCGTTGATCACATCAGTTGCAGTCACGCCCAGTTGCGCCAGCTTGTCCGGCTGTACCCAGATGCGCAGCGCATACTGTCCGCCGAAGATCTGCACACGGCTCACACCCTTGACGCGCGTCAGCTCGTCCTGCAGATTGATGATGGCGTAGTTGGTCAGGAAGTCAGCACCGTACTGGCCGGTGGGCGACGACAGGCCGACGATCATCAACGGCGAGGTCAGCGACTTCTGCACCGTGATGCCGGCAACATTGACCTCCGGCGGCAACTGCGACTGCGCCTGGGAGACACGCAACTGCGAGAGCACCTGGTCAGTGTCAGGATTCGTCTTCAGATCGAAGTCCACATATACGGTAGCCTGCCCGTTATTGGCATTCTCCGAGTACATGTAGAGCATGTTGTCGACGCCGTTCATCTGCTGTTCGAGAGGCGTTGCGACCGCCTGCTCCAGCGTCTTTGCGTCCGCGCCGGGGTAGGTGGCCTGCACCTGAATCTCGGGCGGAACAATGTCGGGATATTGCGAGGTGGGCAGGTTGAACATCGAGACCAGACCAACGACTACCGTCATGATCGCGATCACGATGGCCACGATGGGCCGCCGGATAAAGAACTTTGACACCGCCTACCTCCCCGTTGCCGTGCTGCTGGTGGTGGAAGTGGCGCCCGCCGCGGCTGCCAGCGGGACTTCATGCGGGCTTACCGGCGCGCCTTCGCGCAGCTTCTGCAAGTTGTCTGTCACGACGCGCGTGCCCGGCTGAAGGCCGCTCGCAACGATCCAGTTGTTGCCGTCCTGCGATCCGAGCGTGACATTCACCACATGAATCCTGTTATTCGCGCCCACCGTGTACACCTGTTCGATTCCCTGCAACTCCTGCACCGCGATCTGTGGCACCTGGAGGGCGTTGTGCAGCACATCGGTGCTTGCCTTCACCCTTCCGAACTGGCCCGGACGCAGCACATTTCCCGGATTCGGGAAGGCAGCGGCGATGCGGATTGCGCCCGTCTGCTGGTTCATCTGCCGGTCCACAAACACAATGTGGCCGGGGTGAGGATAGGTCTCCCCATCGGCCAGCGTCAGCGTCAGCGGCAGGTTGTCTGAAGCCTTCAAGAGATCGCCACCGCCCTTTTGCGCGCGCCGTGTCAGAGCCAGGTATTCGCTGTCGCTGATGGAGAAGTACACCTTGATCGGGTCGAGCTGCGAGACGGCAGTCAACACCGACTGCGGATTCACCAGGTTGCCCACCTGCGTCGTGGCCTGTCCCGCCACGCCGGAGATCAGCGAGCGCACCTCAGTGAATCCCAGGTTCAACTTTGCTGTGGCAATGTTGGCCTGGGCGGTAGCGATGGCCGCCTGTGTGGATTTCACTGCCGCCAGGGCCTGCGCCTGCTGCTGCTTCTCGTTATCCAACTGGCTTTGCGCAATGGCGTGCTGCTCGGCCAGCGGGGTGTCGCGGTTCACGTTGATCTCGGCCAATTCAAGCTGCGCCTGCGCCTGCCCAAGCTGTCCCTGCGTCTGGCCAAGCTGCCCCTGCGCCTGCTCAAGCGCCGCCTGGTAGGGCCGCGGATCGATCTCGAACAGCACCTGTCCCTTTTCTACCTGCGAGCCTTCGCGATAGTTCTGCTGTACCAGGTACCCGCCCACCTGCGGCTGAATCTGCGCGTTCACATAGCCATCGAGTGTCCCGACCCATTCGCGGGCCAGGGCGACATCGGCGGGCTGCACGTTGACTACGGTTACAGGCATTGGCCCCGCTATGCCAGCAGTAGTGCCCGCATGAGACGTGCCGCAGCCCACCATGGCGGCCGTGGACAGCGCCAGCGCGAGCGCCGCCAACCATCTCCGGCGCTGAAACTCCAGTCCTGAAACTGCTTCACTTGACCGTTGCATCTGCATTTCTACCCTCTCTGCAATGGCGAACCTAAAAAACATACACGGATGTATGTAAAACATGAGATGCTATCTCCATCGTGCTCGATGCAAGAACATCCGCGGAAAATCCAGTGGCGCCTGGCGCCAACGGCCACGGCAAGCAGCAACGTTCCCTCGCTACCCGCGAACAACTGGTCGATGCGGCCCGCCGCATCTTTGCCCGCGACGGCTTCGAACTCGCGCGCCTTGAAGACATTGCCGCGGCCGCCGGAAAGACCCGCGGCGCCTTTTACGCCCATTTTCGGGACAAGGAAGATGCCTTCTTCGCGATCTTTGAGGAGGACAAGGCCCGAGACCGGGCACAGATCGGCCTGCGTCTCGGCGATGCCACCTCCCGTCAGGAGCGGATCGAAGTTCTGGCCCGCTATCTGGCCACGTTGCTCAAAGACCGCCGGCGTATGTTGCTGAATCTGGAGTTCAAGATGTACGCTATCCGCCATCCCCACAAGCAGAAGCGCCTGGCCGATCTGCAGGTCGCCATGTGCACCGGTTGCGGCGACACCAATATCGACCACCTGCTCCCCGAGCTTGGGCAAAGCGATCCCGCTTTCCGGCGTGCACAATCAGCGCAGTTCAGCGCCCTCATCGATGGACTGGCGCTCAATCGCCTCTTCGACACCGCCAGCCTTGATCCCGAGTTGCTGCTCCGCCATCTCCGCGCCGGCCTCGACTTGATTCTCGAGCAGCCGGATCCGCAAGCTGATTTGCAGCGATCACAGGCGAGTCTGAAGATATCCAAGAAGCGGTAGCTTTAGAACTGGTCGCAGCCATGCTGTTCGACCAGCGCAGAGCATCCCGAAGGGCTAAAGCTCGAGATTATGTGCGCCTTCTGCTGCGCGGCTGAAGCCGTGCCCGCTCAAAGACTGATCTATGCAACGGGATCAGTGGTTAACAGGCCCTGGAGTTCTCTATGCGTGCTTCGGCTGCAGGATCGATTGCATGCACGGCTGAATGATCGACAGACGCAATTTCGAGGGAAAACGAAAAGCGGCTTCCTCTTCCAACCGTGCTTTGCACGGACAGCCTGGCGCCGTGACGTTCCGCAATCCACTTGGCCAGGGAAAGGCCCAGACCTGAGCCGGCGGGAAAGGACTCGTTACTCGACGGCGAACGGTAGAAGCGATCGAAGATCCTTTCCAAGTGCTCGGGGGCGATTCCAATGCCATTGTCCTCAACGGAAAGCACAATACGCTCGCCTTCGGTGGCGGAGCAGAGTCGAACTGCACCCCCAGGCGGCGTGTACTTGCTCGCGTTCTCTAACAGGATCGACAGCAACCGGGAAACGCCCTGTTGGTCGCCCAGGACAAAGAGGCTCTCGTCCGGGATCTCCACGTGAAAATCGAGCATTGCCTTATTCATCGCGGGACTCCAGGCCTCATGCATCCGACGGTAAAGTGCGTTTACGCGAATGGGAAGGAGCGAAATGGCCTCAGCGCCACCGTCGGCCCGCGCAAGAGAGAGAAGATTTTCCACGAGGGTTGTCATGCGCACGGTCTCTGCGTGCAGGCGGCCAAGAATGGCACGATACTCCTGGCCATCGCGAGGGCGGTAAAGCGCGACCTCAATTTCGGCGCGCAACAGGGATATGGGTGTCCGCAACTCATGCGAGGCGTTGCCGGTAAACGTGCGCACACTCGCGAAGGCTTTGTCGATCCGTTCCAGCATCTGGTTCAACGTGCGGGAAAGGTCGGAGATTTCGTCGGTTGCGCGAGGCACCCGCAGACGGATGTCGAGATTGCGATCGTTGATGAGGCGCGCCTCGCTGGCCAATTCGACTACGGGCCTCAGCGCTTTGCGGCCCATCACGTGCCCGCCCAACGCAGCGAGCAGAATCACAACCGGGGCCAGCAGCAGCAGGCGGTTGCGAAAGTTTGCGACCAGCACCATCGACTTGTTGAGCGCAAGGCCGGTCTGCACCGAATATTGCATTCCGCGCACCGTAATTGGATAGGCCAATACCCGCACGTAGCGGGTGCCCTGGTGGAAATTGGCAATCTGGCCGGCCTTGGGCAGCAATCCTGGGGCGGGCAGGTCGGGGTTTTCCGCAATCATGCGTTTGGAGCGGAAGAGCCAGTTTCCCTGTTCGTCACGCACCTGCAAATACTTGCCGTCGTCTTTCAAATCGTAGATGGCGGTGAGCTGGCTGCTTAGCTGCCTCAAGCTGAGCGAAGGGTCTGCGTGAATCAAGAGCAGTTGCACATCTTCCGCGCGCTCCTGCAGTTCGTGATATTCACTCTCATCCACGCTTCGATCCAGCATCCACAGGCTGACGGCGCACAGCAACACAGCGGCGGAGGCAAACATGGCGAAATACCAGAGCGTGAGTCGAAGCCGAATGGGAAGAGGCCTCATTGCGTAACGCTCCCTTCCCGGGCCGCGTCGTCATGGAAGATGTAGCCTGACCCGCGCACAGTGCCGATGAGTTTCTTGGAGTAAGGCGCATCGAATTTGGCGCGCAGGGAGTTGACAAGCACATCCAGGGTGCTGGCGCCCATCGCATGATCCGGCCCCCAAACGGAATCCATCAACGTCTGCCTGGGCACACACTGGCCTGCCCGGCGCACAAGGCTTGCCATCAACAGAAACTCGAGACGAGTCAGATCAATGCTCTTCAGATTGCGGGTGACCTTGTGACGGTGCAGATCGACCACCACCTCACCCACCTCGATGGTCGCGTCGACTTTGTCCCGAGGCCGGCGCGTGATGGATTGGAGGCGCGCGCCCAGGTCAAGCCCTCGGATAATGTCATCTTCCTTGTCGCGTGCCGTCAGCATCAACACAGGCGTCGCACGTCCGCGCGCACGCAACGCCTGCATCATCCCGTAGCCGTCCATGCGCGGCAGGCCGACATCCAGCACGATGGCATCGAATTCATGTGCCGTGGCGATCTCCAATCCGGTCTCTCCATCGGCTGCGGTCATTACGGCGAAGTCGTGCTCGTAGAGCCCCTTGCGCAACAGCTCCAGCATGCGGGTTTCGTCTTCGATGACCAATATGCGCATAGAGAGCCCTCGTGACCCGCGGCGCGCTCATCATGGCGCGCGAAACGTATCTCTATTTCAGCACGGCTTTCGGTGTATCCGCAGAGGAGTTGCCAACCTTAGGGAATATTTACCGGATTGTTAACGGACCTTTAACAAAATCGCCTAAGGTCCACCTTGTAGCCAGCCAGAAAATTCGTTCGGGAACCCCAATGCAGCGGCTGGCCGCTTGAGGAGACCACCATGAGACGCCTGCCATTTTTAATGATTCTGATCTTGGCTTCGACGTTCACCCTGACGGCGCAATCAACCAGGGGAATCGTCACCGGACGCGTGGCCGACGCAACCGGCGCGGTCATTCAGGGAGCTTCGGTTCAACTGAGCCCCTCGGGCCTATCGACCACTTCCGATGCGCTGGGCGAGTATATCTTCTCCGCTCTGCCATCGGGAACTTACACGTTGAAGGCCAGCAGTGTTGGCTTCTCGGCATTCACCAAGAGCATTACCGTATCCGGTGGACAAACGGTGCGGGAAGACGTGGTGTTGAGTGTCGCGTCGGGCAACGACCAGGTGGTGGTTTCTGCCGCCGCCGGCCACGACGAGGTGCAGGCCATCAACGAGGAGATAACCTCGCCGAATATTCTGCAGGTCATGCCGGAGACACAGATCCTTTCGCTCCCCAATGCAAATGTCGCCGATGCAGTTGGCCGCCTTCCTGGTGTAACCGTGCAACGCGACGAGGGTGAGGCCGTCTACGTCCAGGTTCGCGGCCTCGATCCGCGCCTGACCAACACGACCATCGACGGCGTCACGATTCCATCTCCCGAGTCGAACGTGCGCCAGGTCCTGCTGGCCACTATTCCCGCCGACATGGTGCAATCGATCGAGCTGAACAAGACACTCTCCGCCAATCAGGACGCGGATGGAATCGGCGGATCAGTCAACATGGTTACGAAGATGGCCGGCGAGACGCCAACCGTCAGTGGCATTAGCACCCTGGGCTATTCGCCGATCGAGAACGGCCGCTACATGGGGCTTGTGGACTTTACGGTGGGCAAGCGTTTCGGCGTTACCAAACGCTGGGGCGTGATCGCGAGCGCCAGCTACGATTACAACGGGCGCGGATACAACGACATTGAACCGCAGCCGGACCTGAATCCTGATGGCAGCGCCACTCCGTACTATGACTCCATTGATGTGCGTGAATATCGCCACCAGCGTCTGCGCTGGGGCGGCACGATGGGCGCCGATTACAAGCTCAGCGATCACTCCAGCCTGGCGGCTCACTTCATCCTCACCGACTTCAAGGACTGGGGCGACAAGTGGACCTATACCGTTCAGACCGATGCCAAGCCGAAGTTCAAATACTCGATCCGCCGTCCCGACTTTGCCATCGGCAGCCTGTCGATCGGGGGCAACCACATCTTTAATAACAAGTGGATCACGTGGGGCTCCTCGGTCTCGCGTGGCCGTGAACTCGACGCCGGCGGCAATCCGGGAGGCGCCTTCGATCCAAGCAAAGCGTTGAAGAACGTGGGGAGTAATTGCGACTATGTTGGCGGGCTGAATGGCGATCCATACCGTCCGCAGTGGTCGGCAGGCTGCATGACGCCGAACCCCACGACCCCTGCGGACAACATCTACAGCCTCTCGAATTACACGCTGGACAACATCAACACCACCACCGGCCAGGCGACTCAACTGAACCTGCAGGAATGGGGCGGAATGGGGTTCAACTATCACCTCGGCACGCACTCCGCCACGCTGGAGTTCGGTGGCGAATTCCGCAATTCGCACAAGGGCCAGAACGCCTACACGCCGACGTACGACTACTGTCCGCAGGCCGATCCCGGATATCCGAACGCACCGATCTGCTCTGCGGCTGCCGACAATGCCAACCCTGTCAACTCAGAGATGTTTGCGAGCGGCTTCCAGGATCCGCACTACTATGGCGGCAGCTACCACATGGGAGAAACAACAGACCACTACAAAGTCGATCAATTCCTTGGCGCCAATCCGTCTCTGCTTCCCCTGGACGTCGCTGCTACCCGGAGCTCGTCTGACTCGGCCAACTACGACCTTATCGAGCGCATCTCCGCCGGGTACATCATGAACACCTTCCATTTTCCCCATCTGAGCCTGCAGACGGGACTGCGCCTGGAAGCAACCCACGAGTACGGATTGGGAAATCTGGTGAACCCGGCCGCCGGCCCCTTTGGCGACGGGATGGATGCCAACGGGAACTGGATTGGAACGACGCCGGTTGCGAATACTCAGGACTATATCGATCCTCTGCCCAGCATCCAGGCCCGCTTTGCGATTACGTCCGCGACGGCCGTCCGCGCGGTCTATGCACGCGGCATCTCCCGGCCAAACCAGTACGACCTGGTTCCATATGTTTCAGCCACCGGCAATAACCCTGTGGTGGCCTCCATCGGCAATCCCACCGAAAAGCCCACCCATGCCAACAACTACGACGTGCTTCTGGAACAGGAACTGAAACCACTCGGCCTGATTCAAACCGGGTTCTTCTATAAGCAGATGACCAATCCAATCGTGACGGCGAATATTCCCTGCACCGGCAACTGTCTGGCTGCGGTGCCGGGTACGCCAGCCGGATCACTTGCTCAGGAGGATGCGAACGGCAACGCTGCCCACGTCTGGGGTCTGGAATTCGGACTGCAGCAGAAGTACACCAATTTGCCCGGAGCTCTCAGTGGCCTTGGACTGATGGCCAATTATTCCTACAACGAGTCGGGCATCAACGGCCTTCCCAATCGCACCGATTCGCCTTCGCTGATGGGAACGGCGAAGCATGCCTTCAACATCGAACCTGGATATGAGTTCGGCCGTTACGAGGTGCACACGGGCGTGTCGTACAACAGCTCCAACATTGACGCATACCAGTACTACTCCACTGCCTCCGGAATCGCAGAGTGCAACAACGGCGGCAACCCCAACCCGACTGACTCCGCACCGCTCAACGGCCCCGTCAACGGACCCTGCGGCGACAACTACTTCTACCCGCATCTCCAGGTGGACGCGCAGCTAGGCGTACGCGTTTATCGCGGGCTGCGGCTCCAGGTGGAGGGCCTGAATCTGAATAACGAGGTGTTCGGCTTCTTCAACGGCAGTGAACAGTACATGACCCAGCGCGAGTACTACAAGCCGACCTACGAAGTAAGCCTGCGCTGGACTTCCGGTCTGGAAAAGTAGAACCAATAGCGGGCGTCGCGGTATAACTGCGACGCCCGCCGATCCAGCTCATCTTCCAAGGACAATCGAATGCGCGCTTTTCCCTTGATCTTTTTTCTTGGGTGCTCTCTTGCGGCAAACTGCCAGAGTTCCACTCCTCTTTCGCTTGCGCGGACCATCCCATTGCCGGGAGTCAGCGGCAAGTTCGACCACTTCGCCATCGACCTCACCGGGCAGCGGCTGTTCGCTGCTGCAACCGGCAATCATTCTGTCGAAGTCATCGACCTAAAGACCGACAAAGTCCAGCAGGACATTGCGGGGCTCGGCAAGCCGCACGGCCTGGCGTGGGTCGGAGCAACAGGCAGCCTCTACGTGGCCGACGGATCGCTTGCCGAGTTGCGGGTCTACACCGGAACGCCGCTCGCCCTGAGCGGGAAGATCAAGCTCTCCGACGATGCGGACGACATGGTTTACGACGCGGCCGACAAGATGCTCTATGTGGGCCATGGCGGCAGCGATGCGTCCAATCCGGCGCGGATCGCCGTGGTTGATACGGAGCACTTCACCCTTGCCGCCGATCTCTCCGTGGCGACGCATCCTGAAGCTCTGGAGATCGACCCGCAGAGCCGGCGTGTATTTGCAAACATTGCCGATTCCAGCGATGTAGCGGTGATCGGCACTGAAACCCGGGCAATTACCGCGCATTGGAAACTGGCCAAGGCTGCCGACAACGTGCCGCTTGCGTTTGATGGCGAGAAGCAGTTGTTGTTTGTCGCCTGCCGGATGCCGGGAACGCTGCTTGCTCTCGATGCGTCCAGCGGCAGGGAAGTGGGATCCGCGGCGTCCGCTCGCGGGGCCGACGATCTGTTTTACGACCCCGCGCTCGATCGTCTGTATCTGATCAGCGGCGAGGGCGAGGTGGATACCTATCAACTGGACGCAGCCGGAGTGCTTCATCCGCTGGAAGTGATTCATACCGCTGCCGGAGCGAAGACGGCGCTGTTTGTGCCCGCTCAGAACCTGCTGTACGTCGGCATGCCTGGAGTGGACGGCCATGCGGCGGAGATTCGCGCGTATTCAACCAACGCCCATTGAAGGAGGAGGAGGTTCATGCGAATTCCGTCCCGCGGTTTTCCCAGTGTTGCACTGTGCTTTTGTATCGGATTCTCGGGTGCTGTTCAGGCGCAAGCGCCGAGCGCAGACTCGTTGGCGAGCACGGCAAAAAATGGGGATATGGAGCTGAAGTTTGTGGTTATGGTGAGCCGCCATGGGGTGCGCTCGCCCACCGGCAAGACCGATCAGTTGAATCAATATTCAGCACAACCCTGGCCAGCATGGAGCGTTCCGCCGGGCTACCTTACCGAACACGGCGCGCACTTGATGACATTGTTCGGCGCCTTTGACCGCGAGCAGCTTGCCGCCGAGGGTCTTCTTGCATCCAGCGGCTGCGAAGACGCGCAACATATCAGCATCATTGCCGACTCCGATCAGCGCACGCGCGAGACCGGCAAGGCGCTGGCAGCAGGCCTTGCGCCGGGCTGCGGCCTCGCGGTCAGCGCTCTTCCCGAGGGAACACCCGACCCGTTGTTTCATTCCATTGAGGCTGGGGTGGGCCAACCCGACAAGCTTCTGGCCACGGCCGCGGTCGCCGGCAGGATCGGCAACAATCCCCTTGGGATTTCCGAAGCGTACCGCCCGCAGCTTGAAGCGCTTGAGCAGGTTCTCCATGGTTGCAATCCTGGCGCAACCTGCACCAGCGCTGGCACCTCAGCGCCTCAATCCATCCTCGGCGTTCCCTCATCCATCGCTCCCGGCAAGGGCGACCATCTAGTGGAGCTGCACACGCCTCTTAGCGTGGCATCAACCATGGCGGAAGACTTGCTTCTCGAATACGCCGAAGGCATGGCGACCGCGAGCGTCGGCTGGGGCCGTGTCGATATCCACAAGCTCCGCGAACTCTTGCAACTTCACACCGCGAGTGAGGACATCTCACAGCGAACCGGCTACGTCGCGCGGGCTCAATCCGCCAATTTGCTCTCCCACGTTCTTCAGTCCATGGAACAGGCAGCGGCCGGGCATCCAGTAGCTGGTGCGCTGAGCAAACCTGGCGACCGTCTTCTTATCCTTGTTGGCCACGATACGAACCTGGCAAACATCAGTGGAGCGATGGGCCTTTCATGGCTGATTGACGGCCGCCGGGACGACACACCGCCGGGCGGAGCGCTGGTATTTGAGTTGTGGAACAACCATGGCACGGGCGAGTATCTGGTGCGGGCATTTTATGAAGCGCAGACTCTCGACCAGATGCGGAGTGGAACACCACTGAGCGAGCAAAGCCCTCCCGAGCGCGTGCCCGTGTTTGTGCCTGGCTGCGGTCAGGCTGATTCATCCTGCAATTGGAAGTCTTTTCAACAGGCAGTGCAGTCTGTGACCCCATCGAGATTTGTCAAGTAATCTTCTCCGCGATTCATACTTTGCCGTGAGTACTTTGATGTCGCCAGGATCGACTGCGGCACGTCTGAGGATTCATTGTTTTTTTAACGACCTGTTAAAGAGGGGTGATGCGGCTCACTTTAAGATTCGGTGTTGTTCCCCGCATGACTCAGGAGGTCATGAAAACATGAAAATGCGTAATCCGAAGGTGTTTGCCGCGGCTCTCGCGGCAACGTTCGCAGTGGGTTCCTTTGCCCACGAGGTGAAAGCCCAGGAGCACGATCGCAACCAGGATTTCGATCACTCTCGAGATCAATTTCACGGATTTGTACCCGGCAGCATCGTATTGAGCGGCACTGTCTACGTTGGAAATGCCGACACCGTTATCCCTGGCGAGGCATTGCCGTTCGGCTGCTTGAACACTGGCCCGGTCACGAGTCCTAACGCCGCGACGGTCAATGTGCCGCTGCTCCCTGCCGACCAGACAGCGAAGGCGACCACCACGGCCGTGACGGTGTCCTGCGGCTATGCAAGCG
>CAYUJM010000015.1:0-48330 GCA_964445025.1 uncultured Occallatibacter sp.
TTGGGCTTCTTCATCAGCTTGAAGCGCTGCAGCACGCCGAAGCGGTGCTGCTCGTCCACCACCACCAGCCCCAGCCGGTCAAACTCCACCTTTTCTTCGATCAGCGCATGTGTGCCGATTACCAGTTGCGCCTCGCCGCGGTTGATCAGGCCGCGGTTGTAGCGTTTGCGGTCTTCGTCGAGCGAGCCGGTCAGCAGCACGATACGCGGCTTGCGGCTGGAGCGTTCCAGCAGCTTGCGCGCGGCCAGGAAATGTTGCGTGGCCAGAATCTCTGTGGGCGCCATCAAGGCCGCCTGGTAGCCGTTCTCCATGGCCACCAGCATGGCCTGCAGCGCGACGATCGTCTTGCCCGAGCCCACATCGCCCTGCAGCAGTCGGCGCATGGGGCTCGGCTGGCGCATGTCGCCCACAATCTCGCCCAGCGCCCGCTTCTGCGCCGCCGTGGGGTGAAACGGCAATACCTCGCGGATAGCCTCGCGGACCTTGTCGGTGGTCGCAAATCCGATTCCGGCCCGTTCCCGCATCCGCCGCCGCTTCAATTCCAGGCCCAGCTCCAGAAAAAACAGCTCTTCAAAGATCAGCCGGCGGTGGGCCGGTGTGCTCCAGCCCTGCAACTGGGTAAAGGGCGTTCCTTCCGGCGGATAATGCACCTCCCGCAGGGAAGTCTCGCGATCCGGAAGATCGAGCCGGGCCAGCATTTCCTTCGGCAGGCACTCCGGCACCGCCCCGCGCACCGCTTCCAGAAGGTTGAAGATGGTCTTGCGCTGCCAGCGCGAGGCCAGCCGGCTGCCGCCCAGCGACTCATATACGGGAGTGATCCGGCCCACTTCCAGCAAGCGCGTTTCGGCATCGTCCGTGTCGTCGGGCAGCAGTTCAAACTGCGGCTGAATCATCTTCAGGTTGCTTGTCGAACGGGATGGTTCCACCTTCCCGTAGACGGCCACGGTTTGCCCGGCGTGGAACTTTCCGTTGAGATAAGTCCCGTTGAACCAGATGCACTTCATAGCCAGCTGGCCCTGCCCAATCGTAAGTTCGAAGATGGGCGCCCTGCGCGTGCGCAAGAGAATGGAGCCGCGCACCTCGGCAATGACGCTGGCCGTCTCGCCGGGCTTCAGCTCGTCCAGGCTGCGCGGGTTCTGGCGGTCCTCATAGCGAAATGGCAGGTGGTAGAGCAGGTCCTCTGCGGTTTTGATGTCCTTGGCCGCAAGCATCTCCGCCACCTTCGGACCAACGCCGCGCACGTACATGACAGGAGTATCGAGGCCGGGCACAGTAAGGATGCTAAATGGCGTGCGCACAAGCGGACAAACCGGATCAGCAGACAGCACCGTGCCTCATCCTTTTCACGCTCTTTGTGAAAAGGGGGTAAAACCTCGATGCCAGTGAGATAGGTTCCCGGCATCCCACCCTTGCGATAGCAAGAAGTCGCAAGGATGGGGCACGGAGCTCAGTTAGCGGGGTCGAGGGATCACGCGGCGGGTATATCGGGTTTGCCCTGGAGGTCTTCGAGCAGCCTGTCGAATGAGCAAAGGCTAATCGGAAAGAGGTTTGCGGAGTAAAGGGGCGCGCGAAAAAGGTCTGGGCGTACGTCTGGGTTCTCTTTGCGCCATCGATTCCACTGCTCGAATCCCGCGGTTCGAACGGCAAGATGTTCTGGGTTGGCCATAACCCCAGTATGCCAGCGACAGGACAGCCTATTGGAGTGTTCTTTCGTAGGTTATGCGGAGAAATAGGTGGAAATCCCGCCCGCTAAGCCGCGTTTGGTTCGTAGACGGGTACTTCAGCTTCGATGGTTTTGGCCAGGGCGAGTTTGGCTTTGGTGAGGTCGTGCATCTGTTGAAGGTTAAGCCAGAACTCCGGGCTGTTGTCGAAGAAGCGGGCCAGGCGCAGAGCCGTGTCGGGGGTGATGGCGCGCTTGCCGCGGACAATTTCACCGATTCGCGTCGACGGCACGCGGATGCTCATCGCGAGCCGATGCTGGCTCAGGCCCAACGGCTTGAGAAACTCTTCGGCAAGCATCTCTCCTGGCGAGGTGGTCACATACTGGTAGTTCCATCCATGAGCGGGACGCACCAAGGGCAACCTATTTCCGGCCTTTCCGCTCGCGGTGGTAATCGACGATTTCAACGTCATACGCTCCATCCTCCTTCCATACAAAGCAAATGCGAAACTGATCGTTGATGCGGATACTGTATTGACCTCGCCTCTTTCCCTTTAACGGTTCCAACATATTTCCCGGGGGCTCGCGGAGATCGTCCAGTCGTGTTGCCGCATCCATCCGGTTCAGTTTCCGCCGGGCTACGCTTTCGATGCCGCGCCAGCGCCGGTTCGAGCCCACCTGGGCCAATTCCGCGGTGTCGTGGTCCTTGAAGCTCCGAATCACAAGAAGGATCATAGGCTACGATGCGTTCAACGTCAAGCAGTCAACCTGGCTCCGGTGCGCCACCAGCCGCAACCGCGTCCGTGGAGGAATGACCTTCCCAATCTCCGCAATTCATGCGCAGATTGCGGATCATGTTTGCGTTTAGGGCGAAAAGCCTGTTCTGGCCGGAGAACTCCGATCGCCCTTAGGATCTGCACCACGAATTCGAGGCTGGCAGAAAGTCCACGGCGGCGCAGTGTATGTTTGTATGCGTCAGAAATTATCCAGCGGGAGGGCCGTACAGTGCAGGGGTTGAATCGCAGGAATTTTCTTAAGGTGGCGGGAGCGGCATCGGCAGGATCAATGCTCGGGGCGAATCTACACGCGTTGCCCGCAACAACGAGCGAATTGTTACAAAACGAACCGGTCCGACCGGTCGCAGCCAATGACCATATCCAGATTGCGCTGATCGGCGCCGGCGGCCAGGGCATGGGAGATACGAAGGTTGCCGTTGATGTTCCGGGCGTCAAGCTGGTGGCTGTGGCCGACTGCTACAACGGCCGCCTGGAGCGCTCCAAGGAAATCTGGGGCCCGGATACGTTTACCACCCGCGACTACAACGAGATTCTCGCTCGCAAGGACATCGACGCGGTCATCGTCGGCACACCCGACCACTGGCATAAGCAGGCCTCGGTAGACGCCATGAAGGCCGGCAAGGACGTCTATTGCGAGAAGCCCATGATCCATTTGTATTCGGACGGCCCGGAGATGATTGAGACCGCGCGCAAGACCGGCCGCATCCTCCAGGTGGGCAGCCAGCGCGTGAGTTCCGTGGTCTACGCCAAAGCCAAGGAACTGTTAGCTTCGGGCGCAATCGGCCAGCTCAATATGGTCACCGCCCGCTGGGACCGCAACTCCTCCATGGGCGCCTGGAACTATACGGTTCCACCCGATGCCTCGACAGAGACCTGCGACTGGCCGCGCTTTCTGGGAACGGCGCCGAAGATCCCCTTCAACGCCGAACACTTCTTCCAGTGGCGCAAATGGAAGGCCTATGGAAGCGGCGTAGCCGGCGACCTTTTTGTGCACCTGTTCAGTGGAACGCACTTCATCACTGGATCGACCGGTCCCAACCGCGCGTTGGCCACCGGAGCGTTGCGCTTCTGGAAGGACGGCCGCGACGCGGATGACGTGATGCTGGGATTGTTTGACTACAAAGAGGGATTCAACCTGAGCCTGCGCGTCAATTTCGTCGACGGCGGCGAGGAGAGCGAAGGTTTCATCTTCACCGGCTCCGAAGGCACCATGGAGATCGGCTGGGGATGGGTCGCTGTAACCCGCGTTCCGCGCGAGAAGGAGCCTGGCTACACCATCGACACGTTCCCGCTCGCCATGCAAAAGACCATTGTGGAAGACTACCGCAAGAAATATCCGATTGCGCACCCCCAGGGAGAACCGCCGGTTGGATACGAGAAATATGTTGCGCCGGCTGGATATAGCGATAGCTACGATCACTTCGCGAACTTTTTCGCTTCCGTTCGCAGCCGCAAGCCAGTGGTCGAGGACGCAGTCTTCGGCTATCGCGCGGCAGGAGCCGCGCTGCTCAGCAATCTAAGCATCGAACGGGGCGCAGTCGTCCGCTGGGACCCGGATGCAATGAAGTTGTTGTAAGGGAGGCTTGTGGTCAGGACGCTGCAGTGCAGGAAGGCGCCTGGGTAACGGGCGCCTCCCCAGAAACTAGTCCTTCGACAGGAAGTACGCATCGATTGCCCGCTTCAGAGACGGGCGATCGATATGCGGATTGCGGCCATCGTAGCGCGCGGCCCAGCAGCATTGGTTGACTATATCGCGTGGATAGCAGGACCGCAGTTCCTGCTTGAGGTTGACGCGAATGAATTCGATCAGATCGGCGGGAATGCTGGCTTCGTATCCAACTCGATTGTCAGCCGCGACCCGGCGGAAGATTTCGCAGAATTGATCGTCGGAAACCTCTCCGATCCGGATCTTGGTCTGAATCCTGCGCAGGAAGGCAGGGTCAACCAGCTCTGCCGGGTCCATGTTCGACGCAAATACGACCAGCATCTCGAACGGAACCTCGATCTTCTTTCCTCCCACCAGGGTGAGGAAGTCGATCCTCCGGTCCAGTGGCACCACCCAGCGGTTCAGCAACTCCTCCGGGCGCAGCCGCTGGCGTCCGAAGTCGTCGATGATCAGGACGCCGTTATTGGCTTTCATCTGCGCCGGTGCAACGTAGAACTTTGAAGTCGTGTTGAACTGAAGGTCCAGCATCTCCGCCGTGAGTTCGCCGCCCACGAGCACCGCGGGACGCTGGCAGAGCACCCAGCGCGCGTCCCGGTCCTCGGGTTCGTCCTCCTGCACCCGCTTGTGGATCGACGGGTCGTAGACCGTAATAATCTGGCCATCCACTTCAACCGCATACGGAATCCAAACCGCATCTTCGGCAAGCACGCGCGACAGGGTCTCGGCCATAGTGGTTTTTCCGGTTCCGGCCGGTCCCCACAGGAACAGGGAACTGCCGGAGTTGAGCGCCGTTCCCAGCTTTCTCAAGGTGTCGCTGTCGATGACAAGATGAGAGAAGGCGCGGTGAAGCTCGGCCGCATGCACGTCCACCTTTTTGGCGCTCTGCTTGCGCGTCTGGTCAACGTAGCTCTCGAAAGCCACAGGCGCCGCGCCCGCATAATGATTGTGTGCCAGCAGCTCGGCCGCCCGCGTTCTCCCCTGGGCGGTGATGGCTATCTGATGTACATGACCCGTCATGCCGGTGACCAGGCAGAGCTGTTCCGCCCTCAGCTGGCAAAAAAGCGCATCCACCACTTCGTAGCCAAGGCACATCTTCTCGGCCAGCTCAAGAACAGAGAGCGTGCCCGACAGGTAGAGTGTCTTTAACGCGATTTCCTCGAGAATGACCTGGCGAACGTCGAGCTGTGCGAGTGTCTGCGGTCTGCGGGTTGGCCCGATTGCGGAGTCGTTCTTAATGAACTCGTTGTCGTACTCATACATCGATAACAATGTTGCCATCGTGTTCTCCCGACTGCTCCCCCCAATTTAGTCCCATAGGTATCAAGTTGGGTCTCCCTCTTTTGTCGGCGTCCAAGTACCTCTTTAGTAGCAGGTTAGGTCTTTTTGTGCGCGTTCGATCCGAAAAGCGGAAGCCAATTGCCCGCGGGAAAGATGGATCGGCCGGCATGGCGCAAGGGAAACCGAATGAGCAAGTTGACCGGGCCCGGGCTCGGTCAGCGCCTCCTGCGATCATTGCGGATTTCAGCCCGGCCGGGCAGAGAAAAGGCCCGGATACGCGTGCTTTGCTAAACTCCTTGCAAGCCGTTTCCAGGATCAGCAAGCGCAAAAAGGCAGCCCAGGAGCAGCGGGAGATCCCATGCCGGTCGTCGAACTCGCTGGAGTAACCAAGGCCTACGAGAACAAGGTAGCCGTCAGAAGCCTGAGCCTGTCCATCGATGCGGGACAGATGTTTGGCCTATTGGGGCCCAATGGCGCAGGCAAAACCAGCTCCATTCGCATGATGATGGGCATCACCGTCCCGGACTCGGGCCGCATCAGCCTTTTTGAAAGGCCGTTTGAACGCAAAAGCCTGGAGCGCGTCGGGTACCTGCCGGAGGAACGCGGCCTCTATAAAAAGATGAAGGTCCTCGACCAGTTGGTCTTCTTCGGCCGTCTGCACGGACTGCACTCCGATGAAGCGCACAAGCGCGCCAGCGCCTGGGCCACGCGCATGGAGATCGCCGACGCCCTGCAGAAAAAAACCGAAGAGCTCTCCAAGGGCATGCAGCAGAAGATTCAGTTCATCGCCACGTTGCTCCATGACCCCGGGCTGATTGTCATGGATGAGCCCTTTAGCGGGCTGGATCCGGTAAATGCCGTGCTCGTCGAGCGCACCCTTCTGGAGTTGAAAGCGCAGGGCAAGGCGATCCTGTTCTCCACCCATCGCATGGACCAGGTGGAGAAGCTGTGCGACTCCATCTGCCTGATCAACAACGGCCAGGCCGTACTGACCGGCAGAGTGCGCGAGATCAAAGCCACTTACGAACGTAACCGCGTGATCGTCGAGTTTGAGGGAAGCTCCGACTTTCTAAAGAGCGCGGAGATCGCCGAAGCAAAGAACTTCTCCGGCCACGCCGAGATCCGTCTTAAGGAGCACGGCGACGCTCAAAAGCTTCTGCATGAGGCCTCCGCGGTCGCCACCATTTATCGTTTTGAACTAGTCGAGCCTTCGCTCGAAGAGATATTCATCCAGACCGTGGGAGGCAAGACCGATGCGTAACGTTCTTCTCATTGCCAAGCGGGAATATCTGGAGCAGGTTCGGAGCCGAGCCTTTAGGCTGTCTACCATCGGACTTCCTGCCGCGCTCGCCCTCGTCTTCGGCGTCAGCTATCTTTCATCCCTTGGCCTGGGCGCGAACAAGCACATGGCCGTCGCCTCCAGCGATGCGGCTCTGGCTGACAACCTTCGCAGCCGCTTGACGCGCGGAAAGGACTCCCGGGCCGTCGTTGATGTGGTGGCTCCTGCGAAACCCGAGGACCGCGCACTCCTCACGGAGCAGGTTCGGGCCAGGAAAATCGACGGGCTGTTGTGGATTGATACGCCTGCCGGTGGAGTGCCCACCGCAACCTACTTTTCCCAATCCGCGGGCGACTTCATGACCACCACCAGTCTGAAGCAAGAACTCGACAATAGCCTGGTGAGCGAGCACTTGACCGTCGGCGGCATGAAGCAGGCCGAAGCCGACGCTCTGCTGAAAGGCGTCTCCATCCAGGGTTTTCAGGTGAAAAAAGACGGCGAACTGGTCAAGAGCAATGCCATGGCTTCCTTTTGGAAGGGCTACGTGATGGCCCTGCTGCTCACCATGACCACCATGATCTACGGCTTGAATGTGGCTCGCTCCGTCATTCAGGAGAAGACCTCCCGGATCTTTGAAGTGATGCTCGCAACCGTCAAACCCAGCGACATGCTGGCTGGAAAGCTCGTTGGAGCCGGAGCCGTGGGCCTTACCCAGATCGGCATTTGGCTGGTAGCCGGCGCGGCCCTGTTTGTCTCCCCGATCGCGGCCGCTGCGCTTACTGGAGACTTCGAAATCCACTTTTCCTGGACCGAGTGCATACTCTTCCCGGTCTACTTCCTGCTCGGCTATCTGCTTTTCAGCTCGCTGTTCGCAGGCCTCGCCGCCACCTGCGAGACCGAGCAGGAACTGCAGATGTACATGCCGCTGGCCGCTGCGCCTACCTGGCTCAGCTTTGCCATGATCCTGCTCATCATCAACGACTCGAACTCCATCTGGTCCATCCTGGCCTCGCTTTTTCCGCCCACCGCGCCCATCGTCATGTTTCTGCGCATGGCTTCGCAGACGCCGCCCGCCTGGCAGTTCGCGCTCTCCATCGGCCTCCTCGTGCTCAGCATCTGGGCCACGCTCTGGTTCTCTTCGCGCCTCTATCGCGTGGGCATCCTGATGTACGGCAAGCGCGCCACGCTTCCCGAGTTGCTTCGCTGGCTGCGGTACAGCTAAGCTGTTTCGCTAGTTCCGCCAGCTCTGCTAACTCCGCTAAAATCAGATAGTGACCACCGAATCGAGCGCCAGATTCACCCTGCGCCAGCGCCTTATGTTGGCCGTGGTTCCGCGCGTGGTATGGGCTCTCTTGTGGATCGTCAGCCGCACCTGGCGCTTTGAGGTCATCGCCGAAGAGGGTGTTACGCCGTTGCTTTACGGCCGCGGCGCCGGACCGCGAATCTTCTGTTTCTGGCACCAGTGCGTGTTGCCCTGCACGGTCTACTTTCGCACCACCGGTGCCACAATTCTCATCAGCCGCAGCTTCGATGGTGAGTTGATCACGCGCATTCTCGAGCTGTTCGGCTTCCACGCCGTGCGCGGTTCCAGCTCCCGTGGCGCGCGCGAAGGGCTGCTGGGACTCAAGCAGGTCATCGAATGCGGCGGTCCGGCCATCTTCACCGCCGACGGGCCGCGCGGACCCATCTACCAAGCCAAGATGGGCCCCATTAAGCTGGCGCAGATGACCGGCGCGCCCATTGGCGCATTTCACCTGCACCCCGAGCGCGCCTGGACCATGCGCTCCTGGGATCGCTTCCTCGTTCCCAAGCCGTTCACGCGGATCGTCGTCAGTTGGGCGCAGTGGACTCATGTTCCTACGGAGACTCCCGTCGAAGAGTTTGAGTCCAAGCGTGAAGAGCTCAATGCGGCCATCGAACGAGCGCGCCTGCGCGCATTGGATCACTTCAAAAAGGCTAAGCAATGAGCGAAGCAAGCGACCCCATAACCAGCCTCCGCGTCGACGACTTCGACTTCGAACTGCCGCCGGAGTTGATTGCGCAGCAGCCGCCTGCCGAACGCGGCCAGAGCCGCATGCTGATTATGGATCGCGCCACCGGCGCCCTGCGGGACGCGAGCTTCTCCGATCTCCCCTCGCTGCTTGTGCCTGGCGACTTGCTCGTGCTCAATGACAGCCGCGTCATTCCTGCGCGTCTCTATGCTCACCGCACACTGCGCCGCGATCATGAGAAGCCAACCGGCCGCATTGAAGTCATGCTCACGGAACCGGAAATTCCACGAAATCCCCGTACCCCATCCTTTCCGCCTCTTTCTGCGGAAAGGGTGGGAGACCACCAAACGGAGCCGGCGACAAGCGAAAACCTCTGGCGCGCCCTCGTCAGGCCAGGCAGAAAAGTGGCCATCGGAGAGACCCTCGTGTTTCCCGCGACCTCGGGCGAGACGGTCCTGAAAGCCGAAGTCCTGGAGCGCGGTCAATTCGGCGAGCGGCTCCTGCGATTCGAGCCTGTCGACGATTTTTACGCTGTGCTGGAGCGCATCGGTCACATGCCCTTGCCGCCCTACATTCGCCGCGACGACGCGAGCGCGGATCGCGAGCGCTACCAGACCGTCTATTCGCGTGATCGTGGTTCCGTAGCCGCGCCCACCGCCGGACTGCACTTTACTCCGCAGATGCTGGACTCGCTCGCCGCCAAGGGAGTGGAAGTTGCGCGCGTCACGCTGCACGTCGGCTTGGGCACCTTCGCCCCGCTCCGCGTTGAGAGGCTTGATGAAGTCCATCTGCACCTCGAACGCTACACGCTCTCATCGGCCGCGGCTGAAGCGATCAATCGAGCCGTGCGCGAAGGCCGTCGGATCGTTGCCGTAGGCACCACGGTTGTACGAACTCTGGAGCACTGTGCCCTTCAGGCCGCTGGAAGCGAACTGAAGCCCCATTCCGGCGAGACGGAAATATTCATCTCGCCCGGCTTCAACTTCCGCCTCGTCAGCGCCCTCCTCACCAACTTCCATCTGCCCCAATCCAGTCTCCTCATGCTGGTCAGCGCCTTCGCCCGCCGCGAGCGCGTGCTGGCCGCATACGCGCACGCGGTCCAGCAGAAATACCGCTTCTTCAGCTACGGCGATTGCATGTTCCTCAGTTGATGGGAAGTTCCGAAGCACCCCTGTTTCCTCTTCCGGCTTCATCGCTGACTTGCTAACTCGCTAACTTGCTAACTCGCCAGCCCCGACCCCTGATAAACTCGGAACCGTGCCCGACCAAGCCAAGCCGCCCGTCTTCCTGCTCGACACCATGTCGTTCATCTTTCGCGCCTACCACGCTATGCAGCGCAGCCGGCCCATGTCCACGCGCGATGGTCTGCCCACGGCCGCCATCTACGTCTTCGTCAACATGATCAAGAAGCTGCGCCAGGATTTTGCGCCGCAGTATTTCGCCGCGGTCTTCGATGTGAGCGGGGAAGTCTTTCGCGATGAGCGCGCGCGCTCCATGGGCCCCTTGCGTAAATGGGACTCGAAGTCCCAGAGCTTCGTCGAAGTAAGTTACGAGGGCTACAAGGCCAACCGCGAGTCCATGCCCGAGGATTTGCGGCGCCAGATCCCGTACATCCGCCGTGCTCTTGAAGCATTGCGCATTCCCATCCTGGAAGCAGAGGGTTTCGAGGCCGATGACGTGATCGGCACGCTGGCCCGCGAGGCCGCCGAGCAAGAGCACGAGGTCTTCATCGTCTCCGGCGACAAGGACATGATGCAACTGGTCACGCCGCGCGTAAAGATACTCAACCCGCAGAAAGACAACCTCATCCTCGACCCCGCCAAAGTCACGGAAACGCTGGGGGTTCCTCCGGAGAAGGTGGTCGACGTGATGGCCCTGCGCGGAGATGCAGTTGACAACGTTCCCGGTGCTCCGGGCATCGGCGGCAAGGGCAGCGTGGATCTGATCCTGGAATTCGGCAGCGTGGAAGCGGTGCTGGACCGCGCTGCCGAGGTCAAGCGCAAGAGCTATCGCGAGTCGCTGGAGCAGAATCGCGACGCCGTGCTGCTCTCCAAGGAACTGGTTACCATTGACAGCCACGTGCCTCTGCCGCTGGATCTCAAGGCCATGGAGACGCAGCCGCCGGACATCGAAGCCTGCCGCGAGCTTTTTACCGAGCTTGAGTTCACCTCCATGCTCCGCGAACTCTCTCCGGCGGTCGGCGGTGCTTCGGTTGAACTCATCGACGAGCCGGCGCCCGAACAGGCTGCCGGGTTCTACGCCGCCGCACGCAATCACGGATTCGCCCTCGCCCTCGCCGCCGCAGCTCCCGCGCCGCAAGAAGACACCGATGAGGAACCGCAGAAAAAGCTCTCGTTGCTCGATGTTGCCGAGGCCGCCGACAAACAAGCTTCCTTCAGCGTGGGAGTATGCGCCGAACCCAACACAGCTCTCCGCCTGCCGCTCACTTCCGAACTGCGCGCACTGCTTGAAGATGAGTCCGTGCCCAAGCGCGCTCATGACTGGAAGCTCGCTCTTCACGTGCTGGGCGGCCAGGGCGTAACGCTGCGCGGGGCCGTCGAAGACACCATGCTGCTCTCCTATGCGCTGAATCCAACCCACGCCACGCAGTCGCTGGCCGATGTTGCGGCTCGGAACGGCCAGTCTGCGCCGTCCACGCTGCCCGCGGGTGCCGCGGCCATCCATGCTCTTGCTCCCGTGCTGCGCGCCGAGGTGGAAAAGGCCGGGGTACAGCGCGTTTACAAGGGGATCGATTTACCGCTCGCGCCGGTTCTCTTCCGCATGGAGCGGGTCGGGGTGCGCATCGACAAAGCTGCGCTGGATGTCCTCTCCAAACGGTTTGCCGTGGAACTGGAGCGCGTAGGCGAGCGCATCTTCGAACTCGCCGGGCGCCGCTTTAACGTCAATTCGCCCAAGCAGCTCGGCGAAATCCTTTTCACCGATCTCGGCCTGCCCGCGCCCGCCGCGCGAGGCAAGTCCAAATCCGTCTCCACCGCCCAGGATGTCCTCGAACAGCTCGCTGAAAAGCACGAAGTCCCCCGCCTCGTACTTGAATTCCGGCAGCTCTCCAAGCTCAAGTCCACCTACATTGACGCCTTGCCGCTTCTCGCCGATGTCGAATCGCGCGTGCACACGACCTTCCAGGCCGCAGCCACGGCTACGGGGCGGCTTTCCTCCGTCAACCCGAACCTGCAGAACATCCCCATCCGCACAGAGCTGGGACGGGAGATTCGCGCTGCGTTTACCTCATCGCCGGGAACGCAGCTTCTTTCAGCCGATTACTCGCAGATCGAGTTGCGCCTGCTGGCCCACTTCAGCGGCGACCCGCTGCTGACGCGGGCCTACGCGGAAAACATCGACATCCATACGCTGACCGCGAGCGAGGTGTTCGGCGTCCCGATCGAATCCATGGACAAGGAAACGCGCGGCCGGGCCAAGGCGGTCAACTTCGGCATCGTCTACGGGATTTCGGCCTTCGGGCTTGCCACTCAGTTGGGCATTCCGCAAGCCGAGGCGCGGGCTTATATCGACCGCTACTTTGCCCGCTACCAGGGAGTCAAAGCCTTCATCGAAAAGATCCTGGAGCAGACGCGCCGCGAGGGTTCAGTGCGCACAATGTTTGGGCGCGTTCGGCCGATCCCCGATATCGAGAGCCGCAATCCCAACCAGCGTGGATTTGCCGAGCGGACCGCCATCAATACTCCGCTTCAAGGCACGGCCGCAGACCTGATCAAATTGGCCATGATCGAAATCGACCGCGAACTCTCGGGGCGCAAGCTCAAGACGCGCATGGTCCTGCAAGTGCATGACGAACTGCTTTTCGAAGTGCCGCTCGACGAGACCGCCGAAGTAGAAGAGCTCGTGCGCAGTCAGATGGAAGGCGTGGTAAAGCTCAACGTCCCACTCGTGGCCGATCTGGCCTTCGGATCAAACTGGCGCGATCTTTAAGGCAGGTAACGGCAATCAGTTTGCGCTCTTCAAGAGCCAATAGTGGAATCCGTCGACGATCGCCATCAGTGCGGCCTGGTTCAGGTCGCTGCTCACTCCTGCAGTGGTCCACGGTTCGTGTCCGTCGGCGTGGAAACTTAGAGTGACGCGAACGTGAGCGGCGGTGTCGTGGGCGGATACGTCGATGGCTGTGACGCTGAAGCGGCCCAGGTGCATTCTGGCCACAGCCGGATACCATTTCTCCAGTTCCTGCCGCATTGCTTTGGTCAGCGCGTCCACCGGGCCGGCGCCCTCCGCCCGCGTCGCAGTTACAGTCGAGTTACCGATAGTTAATAACATCGAAGCTTGAACATACCTATTCTTAGTCTCATCGGACTCGTCGATAACTCGCCAGCTCTTGACATTGAAACTGTCCGGAAGGGTTTCAAGCGTCTTCATGCAGGCTAGCCGGAAGGAAACCTCACTGGCCGTGAAGCCCCCTCCTTCGATCATGGCCTGGTTGGCGTCAATAAAGGCCTGGGCTTGCGCGGAGCTAAGTGGGATGCCCAGCGCCTCGGAGAGGAGCATGATATTCGCCTTGCCGGATTGTGCGTTGACGCCAATGACCGGGTTGGCGCCGACCAGGGCGGGATCGCACCACAGGTAAGCACCCGGATTCTTGCGTTCGCTGCTACCGTGCATGCCGGCCCAGGTGCCAAATGCGCCCGTGCCTATAATCGGCGCTCCGTGCGGCACATCGAGCGAGAAAGCGGCGCAGGCCGAGTGGGCCAAGCTGGTGAGTCCGGCAAGCGATTTGGGAGTGACAAACTCGGCTTCGCCGCGCAACTGCATGCTGCCGATGACCGTGGTCAGGTTCACATTGCCGCAACGTTCGCCGGTTCCGAGCAACGTGCCCTGCACCTGGACCGCTCCTGCAAGAATGGCGGCGCGCGTGTTGGCAATGCCCAGCCCGCGGTCGGTGTGGCCGTGAAAGCCGAACTTGGCTCCGGGATAAGTGGCGCTAAGTTGGCGGAAAACGCTTGTAACTTCCTCCGGGCTGGCGCCGCCTGTCGTATCGCAGATAACAATGCGACTTACTTTCTGGCTCACACACTGAGAAGCAAG
Organism: uncultured Occallatibacter sp.; assembly: GCA_964445025.1. Lineage (GTDB taxonomy): Bacteria > Acidobacteriota > Terriglobia > Terriglobales > Acidobacteriaceae > Telmatobacter. The sequence goes on from CAYUJM010000015.1 coordinate 13,724, forward strand.
CTGGTGGAAGTAATCGAGGCTGCGCTGGTGGAATTCCGTATCGCACGGCTGGCCGTTCTCCCGGCGCCCGCAGTTGGCATCCATGGCGTGCTCGAAATCCACAATCACTTCAAGACCGTGATCCTGCAGGCAGGCGACGGTTTCATACGCCATCAGCAGGTTTTCTTCCGGCGTGGTTTCAAGCGACCGGATCACATCGAGCAGCCGTGATTTGACCACCAACACGGCGACCGGAATGCGCTGCTTGCGGCTCACGATGAACTGCACATCCGGCCATTGCTCGACCTGTGTCCCGCGGCCACGGGTCCTGCCGAACAGCGCCAGTTTCATTGCGCCGGTGTCCACAGAGTCAAGCCCGGCGGTCAAGTCGGTGACAAACTTGTTTGCACCGGCAAATCCAATCTCTGCGTAATGCATGCCGAAGGCCGACATGCGCTGCAGCAGACCGACAGCGCTTGGGACTGAGATATCGATATTCGGCTGTTGCATGCCGTCGCGCAGACTGGTATCGAACAGCTCAACTTGTCTAGGGCGCACTTCTTTCATTTGTGCCTGTTCCTTGCGGGAAACTACCCTTCCGGGAGGATTGCGTTGCAAGGAGTTTGCAACTATCCATCATACCTGCCCACAGCTTTGTTGGTCGGTGATGCGAACCGGCCCCAGTGCTCAGTAACCGGGGTGGGTCAGGTGGTCTGCGGAAGGCACAAGCTCGAGATAGACGGCGCGGGGCAGGTTGGTCTGCCAGTGTCCCGTGGCCTTGGCGTAGGCGGTGAACCCGAAGAAGATGCAGGCCAGCAGCGCAGCTACGGCGACGGGTGAAGCGGCGCGGCGAACCCATCGTTGGGCAGGCGCTGTATTGCGCCACGGCGGCAGGGAGAACTGCAGGGCATTCTGCGCCGGACAGGCTGCTACACAGGCCATACATGCGGTGCACTCGGCAGATCGAATCTGCACCAGCCGGTCCACGGGAAGGTTTGCGGGGCAGGCGTGCGCGCATTTGGCGCAATCGATGCAGGCGTCCGCGTCGCGCCGAATCTTGAGCGGGCTGAGAACCGAGACGAGGCCCATCAGAGCTCCATAGGGGCAAAGGTAGCGGCACCAGAAGTTTTGCACCAGGAATGAAAGTAGGACGAGCACGCCCACGACGATGGCTGCTGTGAGGCTCATATTTCGAAAGAAGTTGAGCATCTTGACGTCGGCGACAAGGGCGTACGGCGCATGCATGAAGTCGTCGAGCGCCTCGGCAGACATGGAGCCGATAATGAAAGCGAAGAAACCCAGCAGCAGATATTTCAGACCGCGCAAGGGAAGGTCGAGCCAGCGGGGCAGGCGAAAATTGCGGCGAAAGACCTTCTTACCCAGCTTCCAAAGAACTTCAGACAACGTTCCGACCGGACACAGCCAGGAACAGAAGGCCTTTTTCAGAACCAGGCTCATGACCAGGAAGGCCATGAAGAGGAACATGGCCGCGGGATGGATGGAGGGAATGCGGCCGGTGGATAGAAAGTACTTGAAGTTCATCAGGCCGGCGATGGGCAGCCAGCCCTCCACTCCGTTGGGACGCGGGACGGAGAGGTTAGCAGCAGGGTCTTCAAACGAGTGGACCCACAGAAAGAACTGCAGCCCCAGCCAAACATTAAGGGCGACAAACAGGCCCTGGAATATTTGGCGGATGCTCTGCGAGCGGTCCGGGGAAGCGCGGCGGACGAGTCTCTTTTTTGCGGGTTGTGGGGAAGTGAGTACGGGCTGAGTGGCCATCGCTTGTTCCTACAATCAGAAGAGTAGAGAACGGGGCATGGGCCTGACTATGACTTATGTCACTCCTGTGGGGAGCGCCTATACGCCGAGTTCGTGCCGGATGGCATCGGCAATCGCTTCAGCGTGGTAATGCACGGAGGCCTCCGATTCCGCCTCAATCATCACCCGGGCCAGGGCTTCGGTGCCGCTGTAACGTATCACCACGCGGCCGGAATCCTTCAGTTCTTCTTCCGCGGCGCGGATGGCAGCGGCGACGGCCGGGATGCCGTCAAGGGGGCGTTTCTCGCGAACTTTGACGTTGACGATGACCTGAGGAAAGACCTTCAGGTCGGCAGTCAATTCGTCGATCGATTGTCCTGAGCGCGAAATCAGGTCCAGAACCACGAGAGCGGTGAGCAGCCCGTCGCCGGTCGTCGCCAGGTGTGGCAGCAGGATGTGCCCTGACTGTTCGCCGCCCAGCGCAGCGTGGTGCTTGAGCATCTGCTCCAGGACGTAGCGGTCGCCCACAGGCGCGCGCAGCATGCGGATGCCGGAACGTTTCAGTGCGGCCTCCAGACCCATGTTGGACATGGTTGTCGCCACGACCAGATCGCCGGCAAGCAGCCCACGGGCATTGAGATCGCGCGCCACAGCCAGCAGAATCGCGTCGCCGTTGAGGACATTATTTCTTGATCCGGCCAGCATGCAGCGGTCGGCATCGCCGTCGAATGTGAGGCCTATATCGGCGCCGCGGCTGGAGACTTCTGCGGCCACAAATTTGGGATGAAGTGCGCCGCAGTCCAGGTTGATATTGCGGCCGTTTGGTTCAACGTTCAGTAGGGTGACCTGGCCGCCAAGGCGCCGGAACAGATCCGGCGCCACAGCCGCGGCCGCGCCATTGGCGCAATCGGCCACAATCCGCAGGCCGTCCAGTTGCAGGCCGGGCACACAGTCAAGAAGAAACTGGATGTAGTCCTCCTGCAGGGAATGATTGTCCTCGGCCGGCGGCAGGCCAGCGGGGTCGGGCGCGTGGTTCCTGGCTGCGTGGTGCAGAATCTCATCCTCCATGGCCAATTCAACCGTATCGGGCAGCTTGAAGCCGTCCGGGCCAAAGAGCTTAATGCCGTTGTCGCGCCAGGGATTGTGTGAGGCAGAGATGACGACGCCGGCCTGGAATCCGTGAGTGCGGGCGAGAAAGGCAACCGCCGGTGTAGGCACAATGCCGGCACTGGCAACGCGGGCTCCCGCGGCGCGCAGGCCGGCGGTGAGCATGGCGGCAATCCAGGGGCTCGATTCGCGGGTGTCGCGCCCCAGCAGGACGGCGGGTTCCGCCGCCGAGTTCTTCAGCGAGTGGGCCAGAGCGAGGCCGACCGCGAAGATGGTGGTCGGGTCGAGCGGGGTTTCGCCGGCCACGGCGCGAATGCCGTCGGTGCCGAAGAGCTTGCGGGTTGCAGTTGTGGTCATAGTCTCAGTTCTCGATTGTAGTGCTTGGACCGGCCTGATTGGGCGTCATGGCTTCAACGCGGCTGCTGAAGGCGCCGTCGGAAAGCCGCGTTGTAACCGGATCGCCAGGGGCGAGTTGAGTCACCGAACGCACCACGTTGCCTTTTTCGTTGAGCACCAGGGCGTAGCCCCGGTCAAGGACAGCCAGAGGTGAAAGCGAGTGAAGACGGGCGTCAAGGGAGCCTGTGCGGACGGCGGCCCGCTGCAGCGTCCGTTCGAGAGTGCGATCGAGACTGGTCCGGAAAACTTGCAGGCGCTCGCGTGCCTGGGCCAGTGCCTGGCGCGGGTCGTGGCGCAGGACGGCAGCCGCGAGGGAGGCAACGCGTTCCTGCTTTCGGCGGAGTTGGAGCGACAGGGCCGTTTCCTGACGAAACGCGAGGTCGTCGAGACGCTGCGCCTCGCGGTGCAGGAGCGCAGAGACGCGCGTCTCGGCGCGGCTGATCGGCAGTCTCGAGAGACGCTGTTGCGCCTGCAGGAGTTGAAAGCGGACGGCGCGGTCAAGGCGGTGCGACTGATTTGCCAGGTGCTCCGCAATCCTGTGCTGCGCCTCGGTAATCAGCTCCGCCGCCGCCGAAGGGGTTGGTGCGCGCAGGTCGGCCACGAAATCGGCGATGGTGAAGTCGGTCTCATGACCTATCGCTGATACAACTGGGAGGCGGCTCGATGCAATCGCGCGGGCCACGCGCTCAGAGTTGAAGGCGGCCAGATCCTCCAGCGACCCGCCGCCGCGCGCCAGCACAATGAGGTCCACGAGACCCGATGCATTGAGGTGAGCGATCGCCTGTTCCACCTCCGCCGGCGCCTGATCGCCCTGGACCGAAGCAGGGAAGAGCAACACGTTTAGGCCGGAGTGGCGGCGCGCAACGATATTCAAGAAATCGCGGATAACGGCGCCGGTAGGCGAAGTGACAATGCCCACTGTGCGCGGAAACGCGGGCAAGGGGCGCTTGCGGGCTGCGTCGAAAAGGCCCTCGGCCTTCAGCCGTTCTCTCAGTTGTTCAAAGGCCAGTTGCAGTGACCCCGCGCCGACAGGTTCCACGGTCTCGGCCACCAGCTGCATTTGTCCGCGCTGTTCGTAAACGCTCACGCGGCCGCGGACCAGGACGCGAAGGCCGTCCTCGGGGCGGAAGCGGAGCAGCATAGCCTGACGGCGGAACAGCACAATGGGCAACTGCGCGTCGGCGTCCTTGAGGGTGAAGTAGACGTGGCCGGATGGAGCTGGACGGTAGTTGGATATCTCGCCTTCGACCCAGACGTCGCCGTACTCCCGCTCGATGCGTTCGCGGACATGGCTGACCAGTTCGCGCACCGGCCAGATACGGCGCGTAGACCGGGGCTCGTCAAAGCTCAGGTTAAGCTGCGGCTCGAATGGACCAGACGGCGACATGCTGCATTGAAGTGTAATTGGTGCGGGGCTCGCAGTGTCTGCGGCGTCGAATCGGCCGGTCGCTCGCCAAATCTGCCGCCTAACTCTGCGTGGCAATTGCGGAGCCGGTTCGGTCCTTCCATTTTCCCCGCGTAAAATCAGGAAATTTCTGAGGCTCGCTGCCGCTGGCTACTGAAGCTCTGCTGAGCGGCCCCGGAGCTGACCAGGCGGCCGCGTCGTAGACATCCATGTCCGGCGGCAGGCCTTCTTTCATGCACTGCAACAGCCGGTAAAGCATGATGTAATCCATGCCGCCGTGGCCGCCGAGTTTCTGCGCGATCTCGCCCTCCTGCTTCCAGAGCGGATGCTGGTGCTCCTTCAATGAATCGATGCCGGCCCACGCTTCGCCCCCAGCCTGGCCGTCGAAATAGATGCGCGGTGGATAGTCGGCGAACGCACCCTTGGTGCCGGCGATGATGTTGATGCGGTCGTAGGGATGCGGGTTGACCGTATCGTGCTTCAGCGTGATGGTGAGGCCATTGGCCGTTTTGATCAGTGAAGTGTTCATGTCGCCGTTGATGTACCGTTCCGCCCAGCGCGGATCGGTGGGCGCCAGATGTGCCTTGCGATACGCGTCGAGCCCGCGCTGCGGCGTGCTGACGGAGACCAGATAGTCGAAGCGGTCTCCGCGCTGGATGCTCATGTAATTGGCAACCGGCCCCAGTCCATGAGTGGGATAGAGATTGCCCTCGCGCAGGGTATGCGCTGTTCGGCGCCACAGGCCTTCGCCCTTGTCGGAGAACAGCTCCTCGCGCAGATCGTGAATATAGGCGCCTTCGCCGTAAAGAAGATCGCCGAAAAGGCCCTCATGCACCATCCGCAGCACCAGCGTCTCGTTGTACCCGTAGCAGCAGTTTTCCAGCATCATGCAGTGACGGCGCGTCTGCTCTGATGTGTCCACGAGCTTCCAGCAATCTTCGATGGAGGTGGAAGCGGGAACCTCGACCGCGGCGTGCTTGCCATGTCTCATCGCGGCCACGGCCATCTCCACATGCCAGTCCCAGGGTGTGGCGATGATGACCAGGTCGAGATCGTCCCGCGCCACCAGCGCTTCAAACGCGTGATCGCCATTGGTGTAGAGCTCAGGAGGCTTCTGCCCAGCCTTTACGGCGAGCGATTGCCCATGCTCGGCCTTCTCTCGAGCGATGTCGCAGAGAGCCAGAATCTTCGCATCGGCGGCAAGCAGATTTTGCAGCAAGCTGGTTCCTCTTCCGCCCGTGCCGATGATGCCGATGCGTGGATTGACCGGCGCGAAGGGCACGCCGATCATACTGGCCGCATGGGGCTGGGCAGATTCGGCATGCAGTTCGGAAATCCCGGCGACCGCGGCGGTCAAGCCGCCAAGGCGAAGAAAGTCGCGGCGCGACAGGTCGTTCAGAGGATCGTGCAATGGGTCGCTCATCTCACTCCCGGAGTGGATCGGAAGAGTGACTTCCCGCTTGCCCGCAATTACGCGCATTGCGAGACAGGGAAATCTCCACCTGATGAATATAACTCCACACCGAAGGTATGTGTCGCTACTCGGAACGCAGCGCGTTGACCGGGTTCACTGTAGCGGCTCGGCGGGAGGGCAAGTAGCAGGCGAAATACGCGGTTACCGCAACACCCAGGGTGATGGAGATGTAAGTGATCGGGTCGTTGGGGCTCACATTGAACAGAATGGACGACATGAGGCGCATGACGGCGAAGGCGACGACCAGGCCGCAGGCCGCTCCGATGGCAGTGAGCAGAAGGCCCTGGCGTACAAACAGGCCGGTCAGCTCCTTGCGCTGCGCGCCCAGCGCCATGCGGATGCCGATTTCGCGCGTGCGTTGCGAGACGGTATAGGCGATCACACCGTAGATTCCCACCACGCCGAGCAGCAGCGCCATGCCTCCGGCGATGGAGAGCAGGACGAGCGTGAAAGATGTGCGCGCCATCGATTTGGTGTAGAGTTCGCCGATGGTTGCGGGTTCGGCCAGGGGCACATTGGGATTGATTTGCCAGACTCGCTCCTGAACCTCTTTCATAAAAGCCTGCGAACCGGCGCGGGGGCTGCGGATGGCAAAGGCCATGTCGCGGCGCAAAGAGTTTTTCTGGCCTTCGAAATTGTCCCTTATGACTGGCCAGTAGACAGTCGTGGGAGCTGGCTTGTCGACGCCGTCGTCGTGGACATCCTGGGCTACGCCGACAATCTCGCGCCAATCATCCGTGTTTGCCACTCGAATCATCTTGCCCAGCGCTCCCTGGGCGCTCTGCCAGTACTCCTTTGCGAAAGCCTCCGAGATGATGGCAACGGGTCGCTTTCCATAGGTGTCATCCCAGGTGATGTCGCGGCCGGCGACGAGATGCGTGCCGAGCGTCGCGAAGAACCCCGGCGAGACGAATTTGAAGCGGCGAATGGGTGGCAGGTCGCCTTCGGCTACGGCGTGGTCCTTGGCGAACAGCACGTCGTTCGAGTCGCGCCCGTCCATGGGCAACTCATTGCCGAAGCTCACCGCTTGTACGCCGGGAAGAGCGGCGAGCTTGTTGAGGATTTCCTGCTCCTGGCGCACCACGCGCTCGGCCTGGGTGTCGGGGATCTGCGTATCGGGAATGTAGAAGCGGAAGCTCTGCAGCGAATCCGGCCCGGTGAACCCGGGGTTGACGTGCATGAGCGCATGGAAGGTGCGGATCATGAGGCCGGAGCAGATCAGCAGCACCAGCGCAAGCGCCACCTGCACCACGACCAGGGCTTGGCGCGCGCGATGCCGTTCGCGGCTCTGGCTGAGCGCGCGTCCGCCCTCGCGCAGTCCGGTGGTGGCTTTGACGCCGGCGTACTTGAATATGGGTATGACGCCGATCAGCACGCTGGTGAAAAGCGCCAGCCCCAGGGTGAAGAGCAGAACCGGAATGTCGAGACCAATCTCGTGAATGCGCGGAAGGCCGGTGGGCGCGGCGGCGACAAGAGCCCGCAATGCGCCATACGCCAGACCTAGGCCGATCGCACTTCCGGTAACGCCAAGGATGATGCTCTCAAAGAGCAGTTCAGCCGCGGTTCGTCCCCAGGCTGCGCCCAGGGCGGAGCGAATGGCGAGTTCCTGGCGCCTACCCTCCACGCGGACCAGCAGAAGATTTGCCACGTTGGCGCAGGCCACCAGCAGAACCATGGCGATGGAGCCCATCAGAACCCACAGAACTTTGCCGACATCGCCGACAACGTCCTGCTGGAGCGGAATGAGGTTGGGCGCGAAATGCGCTTTTTCGAAAAGGGCGATGCTGAAGCCGTCGGGCGCGGGAAAGCTGCGCAATGTGATGGGAATCAGGCGCGCCATGTCCGCGCTGGCCTGTTGCATGGTGACCCCGGGCTTAAGCCGGGCAAGTGCTTCGTAGCTGAAGTTGCCGAGCTTGGTCTTGCTGCGGTCCCACTGGAATGGGACGATCAGAGAGGCATCATGGTAATCGAGGAACTGAAAGTCTCTGGGCAGAACGCCAATGACCTGGTGCGCCATGCCGTCCATAGTGATGGAACTGCCGATCACGTTGCTTGCGCCGCCGAATTTCTTTTGCCAGTAGGCATATGAGAGCACTACCGTGGCCGGCGCGGATGGCGTGTCATCCTGGCGCGTGAAGAGCCGGCCGAGGGCGGGCTTCACGCCGAGTAGCGGGAGTGTGCCATCCGTGACGTCGAGACCCCGCACATGTTCCGGCTCGCCTGTGCCGGTCACGTTGAATGCGTCGCCGTCATAGGCGCCAATGTCCTGGAAGGTGGCGTTCTGCTCGCGGTCAATGAAGTAGAAGGATGGACACATGTTCAGCTTCGGAAAATTGATGCCGGGAGCCGTGTGCCACACGCCGATCAACTGCTCGGAGTGAGGGTAGGGCAGAGGCTTGAGGAGCACGCCCTCCACCACGCTGAAAATCACCGTGTTGGCGCCCACGCCGATGGCCAGCGTGAGAAGCGTGATGGCGGTGAACATGGGCGCGCGGCCCAGCCTGCGCAAAACCTGCCTGAGTTGATCGATGAAGATTGCCATGTGTCTTACCTCTACGCTTGCGTGCGGTGGAAGAAACGGACCGGCTCCTACCCTGCTCGAGTGTCGAGTGATACGCCGTCAAGAGGGAGATGATTCCTCTGGGGAGGGCTCTCTTGGCCATTGCTGGAGCATTTGGGTTTCCAAACCGCAGTGCAAAATTCGGGAGAAATTGCCCCTGTTTTGTGTGCGCTGGGTCGAGAGGGGTTAAACGGTCCGTTCGATTTCGTAAAACCCTGTGCGATTTCGGACAGCCGATTGTCGCCCCAGGCATGCAGAAGTAATCCCCCGTTGGGCTCGCATCTCAAGGGCCGTTCTTCTGCCAAATGACGCAAACGTCATGCGATAGGCTGATTACGGCACGCTTGCCGTCTCGTCAATCGAATACCATAGGGGAAGTAGGCTCAATTTCAGATCATGGTGGAATACTCTTCTTCTCAATGGCCCTCGGCAAAGACGTTTCAGCGCAAAGAAGTTCCAGCAAGAATCGGCAGCATGATGAATCGGATTGCGCTCTCCCGGTCAACCAATTCTGTGATTGCACGGCCAAACGGCATGTCCCCATTGCACTTCCGTGCCGCAGGGCTTCGGTCATTGAATGAATAGCGAAGAACTCATCCTCGTCACCGGTGCGACGGGCTTTCTGGGCGCGCGGCTCGTGCGCGAACTCCTTGACTGCTATCCGGACGCCACCCTGGCGCTCTTGATCCGGGACAGGCCCGGCCAATCCGGCCAGCAGCGCGCCGACGCGATCGTCCCGGCGGCCGAGCGAGGCCGCGTCCGGGTTTATTCCGGAGATGTAGGCCAGCCCAACTGCGGCCTGGACAAAGCGGCGTATCAGCTCCTCTCCGCCGAGGCCACGCGCGTCATCCACTCCGCAGCTACAGTGCGCTTCGATCACACGCTGGAGGAAGCGCGGCGAATCAACGTCGAGGGCACACGGCGCGTACTCGACTTTGCCGCCGGTGCGCGCCAACTGCGTAGCCTGGCCTATGTCGGGACAGCCTATGTGGCCGGGGAGCGTTCGGACCTGGTGCTCGAAAGCGAGCTTTCCATAGGCCAGGGCTATCGAAACACATACGAGCAGACCAAGGCCGAAGCCGAGGCGCTGGTGCGCTCGCGGCTCAAAGACATGCCCGGCGTAATTCTGCGGCCCAGCATTATCGTGGGCGACTCCCGCACCGGCGCAACGTCCAGCTTCAAAATGATGTACTGGCCTCTGAAAATCTACGCGCGCCGTCTGTGGCGCACCGTGCCCGGCTATCCTGACGCTGTTCTGGACATCGTTCCTGTGGATTATGTCGCTGCATCGGTGGCGCGGCTGGCTTTCGACGATGCCGCGATGGGCAGCGTTGTCCATCTTTGCGCCGGGCCCCGCGGCAGCGCCACCATCCAGCAGATCGCACGGCGCGCGGCGGAGTACTTCAACGCGCCGGAAGCGCGCTATGTCGATCCGAAGCTCTTTTTCGCCGCGGTACGGCCGCTCCTGTTCATGACGCTATGGGGACGCAAGCGCCGCGTCTTGCGCGATGGCCGCGCCTACCGTGACTACTTCACCATGCGCATGCAGTTTGACACCACCAATGCCGATCGCCTGCTCGCGGATGCGGGAATATGCGCGCCGCCGGTGCTCGACTACCTCGACCGTCTCTTCCATTACTGCGTGGCCAGCGACTGGGGCCGCAAGCCTGTCCCTGCCCAATGAATATTCTTGAGCGCATCCGGCTTTCGCGCGACCGTTCCGTAACTGTCGCCAATCTCGTGGACGAGTTGCTGCGGCGGAATGGGGATTACGAAATCTCCGTCGACGAAATCGGTCCCCGAAGTCTCTCCGAATTGCACGATGGCATCTGCGCCATCGATGCCTTTCTCCGTCAAACCGTAGGGTTGCAGCCAGGTCAGCCCGTCGCCATCTATCGCAGCAACAACCGCCACTGCCTGCATTGGTTTCTAGCCATAATCCGTGCCGGCGGAATCGCAGTTCCGCTCAATCCGCAGCTCACCGTTGCAGAAGTGCGCCGCATCCTGTCCGACAGTGACACCGACATTCTGGTCACGGATAAAACGGTCTTCGAACGCAGCATTCACGACTGCGCGGCGCTCCATGTGCGTTCCTGGATTCAGGCCGATGAGGAAGTGGAGACCCTCGAAGGGTTTCTGCGCGCTCCCGGCGCCGAAGCGCGTGCCGAGGATCCGTTTCCGCCCAGCCAGGTCGATCCATCTGCGATTGTGGCCGTATTTCATACCTCCGGCACCAGCGGCTTTCCCAAGGGGGCTGCGCTCTCCAGCCGCGCGCTGCTCGGGGCGCGCGCATCCACGGTCCTGGCCCGTCTCTTTCTCGGCTCCAGGGACCTGGCCTTCATCGCGCTGCCGTGGTCGCACATTATGGCCATCAGCATTGCCCTCTACGGGCTCATGGCGGGTATTCGCGGCTGTTTCCTCGATCGCTTCGACGTTGCCGGCGCGCTGGACCTCATCGAGCGCTACGGCGTAACCGCCGTGGTCGGAGTCCCCGCCATGTTTGCGCGCCTGGTCAACAGCAATCCGGAGCCTGAGCGCCTCAAAAGCGTCCGCCTCTGGCTATCCGCCAGCGATCACCTGCCGTCAGAGGTTCGCCAGCGGCTGCGCCAGTTCGGCGCTTCCGTTAGGCTGCCCGGTGGCCGTCGCGTTCCTCCCGTTCTGGTGAATGGCTACGGCATGGTGGAACTCGGCGGCCTGGCCATGATGGGTCTTGAGCTCTCTTTCTTGCCCGGCAGCGGTGACTTCTGTTTTGCGGTGCCGCCGTTTCAGGTCCGCATAGCCGACGAAAACGGCCGACCAGTGCGAACCGGCGCCACGGGCGAGTGCCAGATCCGCCGCCATGGTATTTCGCCGCACTATTGGAACGATGTTGCAGACGAGCAGGGCCTGCTGACAGCCGACGGCTGGCTGCGCACCGGCGACCTGGCCACGCGCAATCGCCTCGGCCTGATTCGTCTCGCCGGGCGCATGAAAGACGTGATCAAGTCGGGCGGTTACTCCGTGTACGTTCGCGAGCTTGAAGAAGCCATTGTGGCTCATCCCGCGGTAGCCCGCGCAGCCGCCTTCGGCCTGCCCCACAAGGAGAAAGGTGAAACGCCCGTCGCCGCGGTCGAGCTGCGCCCAGGCTCTCGGGCAACCGAGAGCGATCTGATCGACTGGTGCCGGCAGAATCTCGCCCCCTACAAGGCGCCCCGCCGCATCTGGATTCTCGAGCCCGGCGGCTTGCCGGAGAACTCCACCGGCAAGGTGCTGCGGCGCATTCTCAAAGAGCGATTCTCTGCCGAGGGCAGCTGATTCGAGCACTTCCGCCTACCGCCGGGCCGCAGGACCGAACAAAGGTGTCAGCCGGTCAGAGCCCAAGCGCTCCGCTGGTGCGGCCGGACTGCCCGGCGGATCACCTTTTCCAGCGCCCGCAACGCCTGGGGCCGCGGAAATCCAGGACGGCTCGCCAAACGAATCGTCCGGCTGGAATGCCCGCTGAGCGGGCGAAGTGCGATTCCGCGCTGACCTAGCGAGCTCGCAGCCAATGCAGGAATCAAAGTGGCGCCATAGCCGGCGGCCACCAGATTGACAAGCGTCTCCAGGGTTGCCGCCTGCATCGAGCTCTGCAGTGCGCTCCGCTGGGTCCCCGATCCGCCTTTCGCAGGCAGAGGTTTGCCGCAGGCGGCCAGGGCCTGGTTGGCCAGGCAGTGGCCGTCGGCCAGCACAAGCATCTCCTCGGCCAGGGACTCCTCGCTCACGGACGATTCGCGGGCAAGCGGATGATCGAGTGGCAGCGCGGCCAGCAGCGGCTCATCGAAGAGTGCGATCTCGGTAATCTCCGGAGCGTCAGGTTCGGTGGCCAGCAAGGCTGCGTCGAGCCGGTGGTTGCGCAAGCCGTCGATAAGGTACCGGGTCTGGTCTTCCCACAGTTCAATGGTCAGGCCGGGATAAGCCTGCCGCAAGGGCTTGAGGATAATAGGCATCAGGTAAGGCGCCAGGGTGGGAATCACACCCAGCTTGAGCGGACCCACTAGCGGGTCGCGGGCGGCGCGGGCCACGGCCTCCATCTGGCCGGCTTCGGCCAGTGCGCGCTGTGCGTGGCCCAGAATCTGGCTTCCGACCGGTGTAATGTCGACGCGCTTGTTGGTGCGTTCGAGCAGAGTGACGCCGAGTTCGGCTTCGAGCTTGCGGATCTGGCTGCTGAGCGTCGGCTGGCTCACGTTGCATGCCTGGGCTGCGCGGCCAAAATGCCGGTGCTCGGCCACGGCAACCAGGTATCGGATGTCCTGAAGGTTCATGGGAGGTCCAAAATGCTGCCCAGACCCATCATAGAGCATAGGAATCGTCACTGTAGAAACAATTGATTTTACTTATCGACGTGTCACCGTCTATTTTCAAGGAGCGGGCGTATGATTGCGGCGGCAGAATGTGCGCCCGGAGTGCGAATTGCGGAATTAAAGCCCAGAGGCTAAGGCCCACGGTCTTATCCGCCTTCTACGACACGGCACACGGCCGCGCCCTTTTGGAGAGCATGGTTCCTGAAACCAGCGCCGAGTTGAACGCGCGATTTTAACCAACAAAACTCACCCGGAAATCTAAGGAGTCGTTCTCATGCCTGAAAACCCCGCAAAGCACCCCGGACCACCCATCGTCGACGATCAGAACGCCATGCTCGGCGAAGCCAAGTGCCCGTTCCACAATGGCGCCCCCAAGACGGCGGTGTCTGGCAGTCCATCGAACGCAAGCTGGTGGCCCAATCAACTGAATCTGAAGATGTTGCACCAGCACTCCCCTCTGGCTAACCCTATGGGCGAGGCCTTCAATTACGCAGAGGAGTTCAAGACCCTTGACTTGGATGCCGTGATCAAGGACCTGCGTGCCTTAATGACAACGTCTCAGGACTGGTGGCCCGCTGATTACGGTCACTATGGTCCGTTCTTTATCCGCATGGCGTGGCATAGCGCAGGCACCTATCGTATCGCCGACGGCCGCGGCGGTGCGGGTGCCGGAGCACAGCGGTTCGCGCCGCTCAACAGCTGGCCTGACAATGTGAGCCTCGACAAGGCGCGCCGCCTGATCTGGCCGATCAAGCAGAAGTACGGCAAGAAGCTTTCCTGGGCCGACCTGATCATTCTCACCGGCAACGTGGCGCTGGAGTCGATGGGACTCAAGACCTTCGGTTTCGGCGGCGGACGCCCGGACATCTGGGAACCGGAAGAGAACATCTACTGGGGATCTGAGGGCAAGTGGCTGGGAGACGAACGCTATAGCGGCGACCGTCAACTCGAGAATCCTCTTGCGGCTGTGCAGATGGGTCTGATCTACGTGAATCCCGAGGGCCCCAACGGCAAGCCGGACCCAGTTGCTGCGGCACGGGATATTCGCGAGACGTTCGCGCGCATGGCCATGAATGACGAGGAAACAGTTGCTCTCATCGCCGGCGGACACACCTTCGGCAAGGCGCATGGCGCTGCCGATCCCGTCAAGTATGTTGGCCCAGAGCCCGAAGGCGCGAGCGTTGAAGAACAGGGTCTGGGTTGGAGCAACAGCTTTGGCAGCGGCAAGGGTGTCGATACCATCAGCAGCGGGCTTGAGGGAGCATGGACCAAGAACCCCGTCAAGTGGGATAACAACTTCCTCGAAAACCTGTTCGGATTTGAATGGGAACTGACCAAGAGCCCCGCTGGTGCTTACCAGTGGACGCCCAAGGATGGAGCGGGAGCGGGAACCGTGCCGGATGCGCACGACCATAAGAAGAAGCACGCCCCCATGATGTTCACGACGGACCTGTCGCTGCGTATCGACCCGGCCTACGAGAAGATTTCCCGGCGCTTCCTCGAGCATCCGGAAGAGTTCGCGGACGCCTTCGCGCGGGCCTGGTTCAAGCTGACGCACCGCGACATGGGGCCGCTCTCGCGGTATCTTGGCCCGCTGGTTCCGAGGGAGCAGCTGCTGTGGCAGGATCCCGTTCCCGCGGTGGATTGTATCTTGATCAACGAGAAGGATATTGCAGCCCTGAAGGCCAAGATCCTCACCTCCGGGCTCTCCATCTCCCAACTGGTCACCACGGCGTGGGCGTCGGCTGCAACCTTCCGCGGCAGCGACAAGCGGGGCGGGGCAAATGGAGCTCGGATTCGTCTTGCGCCGCAAAAGGAATGGGAAGTGAACCAGCCGGCCGAACTGGCGAAGGTCCTTCAAAAGCTGGAAGCCATCCAGAAGGACTTCAACGGATCGCAAACGGGTGGCAAGAAGGTCTCGCTTGCCGACCTGATCGTTCTGGGCGGTTCGGCCGCAGTCGAAGAAGCTGCGAAGAAGGCCGGCCACGACGTGAAGGTTCCTTTCTCGCCGGGCCGCACGGATGCCACGCAGGAGCAGACCGATGTGGAGTCGTTCAAGGTGCTGGAGCCGGCCTCGGACGGATTCCGGAACTACATTCGCAAGGGGCAAGAGTCGTTTGCAGCGGAGCTGTTGTTAGATAAGGCAAATCTGCTCACGCTCACCGCTCCGGAGATGACCGTTCTCATCGGTGGTCTGCGGGTACTGGGTGCGAACTTCGGGCAGTCTGAATCTGGCGTTTTCACCAATCGGCCCGGAACGCTGACAAATGACTTCTTCGCGAACCTGCTCGACATGTCCACCAAGTGGCAGAAGTCCACTGCATCTGGAGGCCTGCTGGAGGGGCACGATCGGGCTACTGGCAAGCACAAGTGGACGGCGACCGTCGTCGATCTTGTCTTCGGTTCGAACTCGCAGCTGCGGGCTCTCGCGGAAGTCTATGCGTCCGATGATTCGCAGCAGAAGCTCGTGAGTGACTTTGCGGCGGCCTGGAGCAAGGTGATGAACCTCGACCGCTTCGACCTCGCGTGATCTTGTTGGCTGGGCCCTCAACGTTGTCTGCGGCGCGGCCCCTTCCTGGCGTCGGTTTGTCCCGAACCAGGAAGAGGCTGTAGCTGCGGACGATTTATTTCCAGGAGTCGACTTTGGGCCGGGGCGCGCGCGAGCGTCCCTCGGCCCTTTGTCTATTTGCGGCTTGCGACGATGGTGCGCAACTCGACAGCGGCAGACATGAGGCGCTCGGCGAGTTGCGGGTCGGAGTCGTTCTGCCGGGAGTAGATGACTTCCAGCTCCCGGGCCAGGACGGTACCCCGTGTAAGGCCAAAGGTGCCCAGGATGCCGGCCAGCTTATGAGCCGCGGACTGGGCCTGCTGCTGCCTCTCCGCAGTCAGCGGCCCGGTGGCGCAGGCCTTTGCGGCGGTTTCCAGAACGGCGATACGTTCCCTCACCTGGGGAAGGAACTGAGTCCACAGACGGTCCAGAGCTGCAGAGAGAGCGGCCTGTGCGTCTGTCGCCATAGGGAATCAGGCCCAGCCCAGCGCGCTTGAAATCTGGGTGGGCAGCGTGAGTGGATCGAAAGGCTTGAGGAGGATAGCCTCCACGCCAAGGTCGGCGAATCGGCGCTGATCCGAGCTCTGCACCTTGGCGGTCAACAGAAGAACGGGGATGCGCGCCGTAGCCGGGTTCTTGCGCAGTTCGCGAAAGGTCGATGGCCCGTCCATGCCGGGCATCATGACGTCGAGGAGGATGGCGTCAGGCTGGTGCTCGATTGCGCGCGCCAGGCCTTGCGAGCCGCAATTGGCTGTGAAGACCTGCCAGCCCGCTACCGTCTCCAGGCTGAGCGCTGCTACCTCGCGAATATCGTCTTCGTCGTCGATGATCAGGATCCTGTGAAACATAAGAGAACACCCTCGGATTAAGAGAACAGTGGGCCCACGGGCCGGTAAAATAGCAAACCTGCCGTTGGCAGGACAACGTTCCTGCTTGAGCGGTCCCACAATTGCTTTGCTCCGAATCCATCGCTCCCGCGTGGTGTCTTCATCGGAAAAATGCTGCGTTCAGCCACGATGCAGGGAGCAAATGAACTGTGGAATTACTCTAGGGTCATTGTCGGACGTTCGGGCCTGTCTGTCGATGGTTGCGTTCAACAAGGCTAACGATGGGGAACTCTTCAAGCAACATTCCGAAAGTTCGCGGATCAGGAGTTTCATGGATTTTCGGGTTACACAAGCGGAGCGGGGGTTTCGTCCATGTGCCGGGAACTGCGCAGCATGGTCAGGACCAGCGCTTCCAATTGCTGCGGCTGCACCCGGGCTTTGGTCAGGAACTGGGTGGGGCCAAGCGTGAGCTTGCGGCACTCCTCAGGGGAAAGGTCACGGCCGGAGTAGACGACCAGCGGCAGCCGTGCGAGGCTCTCGTGTTTGCGCAGCCAGTCCACTACGTTGAAGCCGTCCCCGTCGGGAAGGCCGATATCGAGCACCAGCAGGTGCGGCTGAAAGGTGAAACATGCATCCAGGGCGTCCTGAAGGGTGTGGGCCAACCTGACCTCGATGGCTTCGAGGGTGAAAACGTCGCCGATGACCCGCGCCAGGTCAACATCGTCCTCGACAACCAGGATGCGCGCATTCTCGCCGGGGCCGCACAGGACGCGGGCCAGTTCGCTTAGCAATGCATCGTCGCTGTGCCGGTTGACCACCCATCCTTCCGCATCGATGGGCAGCGCGGAAGGGTCCTGGCGTTTATCCACGCTCAGCAGGACGATCGGAATGCGGGCGTCGGGATGCAGGCGGCGGAGCAGAGGAAGAATCTCCCAGCCGTTCATGCCATCCAGCGAGGTGTCCAGAAGGATGGCTTCAACGCCGTCGTGCGCCGCCGCCAGCGTTTCTTCCAGACTGGTCGTCTCCACCACCCGGTAGCCGTGGCTGTTGAGCAGGGCGGCGATGTGAGGACGCGACGAGGGATTGGCATCGGCAAGCAGAACGGTGCCGTGGCCTGCTTCCTGGTCGAAAACGCCTTTGGGGGCCTCAATCGGAGCCGGCTGGTAGGGCAGAAACACGCGGAAGGTTGACCCGCGCACTGGATTGCGCTCTGCCCAGATACGTCCGGAGTGCTGCTGGACAATGGTGCGGCAAATTGCCAGTCCCAGCCCGCTGCCGCCTTTTTGCCTCGAGTCCGATACATCCACCTGCTGGAACCGCCCGAAGATGGCTTCCAGCTTATCGGCGGGTATGCCGCGGCCCTGGTCGATCACCGAGAGGGTCACGCCGCTCGCTCCGGGACGCATCATCACGGAGACGGTCGTATTGGGCGGCGAGAACTTGACCGCATTCGACAGCAGGTTGGTAAGCACCTGGAGCAACCGGTCAGGATCGGCGCCGATCTCCACCTGGGTCGTGTCATGAATCAGTTGCACGCCGGCCGCGTCGGCCACAGGAGCCATGCCATCGATGGCCTGGCGCACGGTCTGGGCCAGTTGCACGGTGCGGAACGCGAGCGGCTCCTTGCCGCTCTGGATGCGCTCCAGATCCAGGATGTCGTTGATAAGGCGCACCAGGCGGTCGGAGTTGGTGAGCGCGATGCGCAGCAGGTTTGCGGCCTTGTCGTTGACATCGCCCAGAATCCCGGAGGAGAGCAATCCCAGCGCGCCGCGAATCGATGTGAGCGGCGTGCGCAGCTCGTGACTGACCGTGGAGATGAACTCGTCCTTGAGGCGGTCCAGGGCATAGCGTTGGCTGATGTCGCGGAAGCTCAGGACGGATCCCGAGAACCGGCCCTGGTCGGCGATCGGGGTAAGAACGTATTCGGCGGGGAATGAGCTGCCGTCGCCGCGGAAGATGGTGTCCTCGCCCGCTGCTGCATTCTGGCGGCCCGAGGCGCGGCGCAGCGGGCATTCCTCGCTGCACGTGCGGCTCGACGGGGCGGCGCCGTGTAGCAGGTCGTGGACTGGCTTTCCGGTCAGGCCGGCCGCGTCTGCGCCCAGCAGACGAGCGGCGGCGGGATTTGCAAACGTGATCAGGCCGTGGCGATCCACGCCGCAGATGCCGTCAGCCACTGAGTCGAGCAGAATCTCCTGCTGGCGGAAAAGCTCCTCGGCGCGGCCGCGCTCGTGGGAGCGCGCCAGCATCTGTCCCAGCGGGGCGGCGACGGTTTCAATGGCGGCCAGTGCCTCGCGGTCCTCGCAGAGGCTGAAATGGCAATAGAACTCCAGAACCGCCAGAACGTTGTTGCCCTCGCGGACCGGCACGGCCCAGCCGGAAACCATTTCGTGGCGCAGGGCAGAAGCAATGCGCTGGCTGGTGGGCATGCCGGCAAGGTCGGCAAACCAGACCGGGCGGCCGTCCTGCCAGGCGCGGCCGGGAAGGTCTGTGCCCTTGGGCAGGTTCAGCCCCATGCTCTCCTGAATGAAGGTCTCGGCGCGCCGTCCGGGGGCGGCCCAGGAGGACCCGAACTCCAGCCGCCGCTCTTCGGGATTGACGCTCCATTTGACCGCCATGTCCCAGCCCTGTGAGACGCATAGAGCTTCGAGAATACGCATTGCGGCCACGTCCGGTGAGGTGTTTTCCCCCACAATCTGGCTGACCACCAGCTGCAGTGCAAGCCGGTGTTCGCGCTGCTTCTGTTGGGTTACGTCGCGAATCAGGCAGCGCACGGCCAGCGGGTTACCGGCCTTCTGCCGCTGACTCAGACTGAGCTCGAGTTCCAGAACGCGCCCTTCGTGCGTGTGGTAGCGCAGTGGCGCTCGATCCACCACATCGCCATCCAGGGCGCGGCGGAAGTGGGCCGCAACCTCGGTGCGGCAGCTGGGCCCGAACAGTTCATCGAACGAGCCGATTTCCAGCAGTTCCGCCGTCTCTCTTCCGAAGCAGCGTTTCCAGGCCGGATTGGCATACAGAAACTTGCCCGCGGGACTGAGCGTGGCAATCATCTCGGCCGAGTTCTCAAACAGGTCCCGGTAGCGTTCCTGCGCTTCCCGCTGAGCAGGGTCCTCGCGCATGGTCGCTGCCTTGTCGACGGCTACGGCCACCAGCCCCGTAACGCCTCCAGTGTCGTCGCGCAAAGCGGATATGTGGAGCGTAATCGGGATCAGTTCGCCGTCCTTGCGGCGAACCTGCACGTCGAACGAGGGCACGCGGCTCGGCGGCAGGCTGCGCACGCATTCCATGTAAGCGGCCAGGCGGCCGGCGGGTGTATTCTCCTGCGGCCGCTGGATTCCGCAGAGTTTTTCCATCTCGGCAACCAGGCGCGTTCCCTCGCCAGGGCCTAGGACTTCAAAGCTGGCCCACTCCTTGATCAGCTCTTCCGCGTGGTAACCGAGCAGGCGCTCCGCGGCGGGATTCACGTAACTCAGGCGTCCGTCCAGGTTGATTGAGAATACTCCCGGGCCGGCCGAATCGAACAGATCCCGGAGCGGCTCCCTGGCTGGGGATGGAAGGCGCTGCTCTTGTGGAGCAGGATCGTGAATCAGCAGGCGAAGCGCCAATACCACGGCGGCGGCGCCGGCGGCGAAGATCAGCAGCCCATCGAAGCGCGGTCCCGCCGCCAGACGCGCTGCGGCTGCTCCCAGGGCCAGCACCAGCGACACGCCTGCCAAAGCGGGCCACAGGAGAGAGAGGCCGCCCCGGACTGGCGCCGCGGCTTCTTCTGGTGGGGTCGATTTGATGACGTCGACGCCGTCGTGCATGAATCCCCCAAGGCTAGTATCTTGCAAATCGGCATTTATGCAGCGGTATTCAAGCCGCCCACAGGCCGCAAATATTCATAGAAAGCCGATTTAGGTTCCGGCAAAAACATCGCACGTTGTTTCAATGGCGATTTGGACGTAGTATAAGCCTTTGATTCCAGCGCATCTACGCAAATCCGCCCCAGCTGCGGGGGACGAAGCGCTGAAGTAACGGGCGCGCGGCTCGAACCTCGCTGAATTCGATCGGCGCGGACGGTGAGCGCCGCGCCGGTCTCAGCCGGAAATTCAAGCTTCGGCCGCAGCGGCAACCTTATACTGGGTTCATGTTTCGCTCTTCGTTTTCTCCCCTTGCTCGACGCGTTTCTCTTTCGGCTCTGGCGGTTGCCGGGCTGGTTTGCCTGGTCGCTCAACCACCGGCCGCCCGTGCCTGGGGCAATGAGGGCCATCGCATGATCAATCGTCTGGCAGCCAGCAAGTTGCCTGCCGACGCGCCTGCCTTCCTGCGTTCCGAAACGGCGGCAAACGAGATCGAATACCTCGGCCCCGAGCCGGATCGCTGGCGGTCGCCTGCAGAGCCTGAGCTGAGCGCCGCGCAGGCGCCGGAGCACTTCATCGATTTGGAGCCGGCGGACGCGCTGGGCCCCCTGCCGCGCAAGCGGCTGGATTTTGAAGCCAAGGTCTTCGCCGCCGGCCAACGGCCTGAAAAGATCGGCCTGCAGCCATGGGAGGCTACCGAAGTTTGGGAGCGGCTCAAAGCCGCGCTGCGCGAGTACCGCGCACTATCGGCAGCCGGGAAGGACACGCGCCCCGTGGAGCAGGCCGCGATCTTCTACGCCGGCTGGCTGGGCCATTACGTAGGCGATGGCTCGCAGCCGCTGCATACCACGGACAAATACAACGGCTGGGTGGGACCCAATCCCAACGGCTATACCACCGGACACCAGATTCACTGGCAGTTTGAGGGCCCGTTTGTAGCCGCCAATATCAACGCCCCGGAGGTCGCCGGCAAAATGACGCCTCCCAAGGCGATCGAGGGCGATATCTTCGACACCTACATCGCTTACCTGCGGCAATCAAACACCTATGTCGAGAGGGTCTACCAACTCGAAAAGGCTGGCGGGTTTGTGGGAGCCGGAACACCGGAGTCACGGGAATTCACTGCCGAGCGCCTGGCCGCCGGAGCTTCCATGCTGCGGAACATGATTTACACAGCATGGCTGGAGAGCGCCAAGCCCGTGGCCGACCCGTACGCGGGGAAATAGTGTAGAGGGAGTCGCGGCGGCCTGAGCAGCATCCGCCTCAGTCGCCAGCCTGCGCTGCGGCCACCGCCGGAATCCGATTCAGCAGCAGCGTAAGCGCGAAGGTGAGCAACAGAACGGTGGGGACGGCGATCACGACCCAGGCCAGCAGCGCCTGACCGGCCAGCGACCCGAGCTCCGTGACGACCCGGAACGGCGTGGTGTGCAGCAGTGCGCCGGCCTGCGCGGCCTGGCTGCGGCTGGAAGCGATGAGCCATCCCCCCAGCCTGACAAAAGGCACAATCAGCGCCAGTTGCAGCGGCATCACAACGTAGTTTGCCGCTTGAATGGCAGGCAGGTTGAGCCGCAGCACCAGAGCCAGTGCGGCGCACACCAGCGTGGGAATGCCCAACACCGGAATGCAGCCGATTGCGAATCCCAGAGCCAGCGTCAGCGCCAGCCTGCGCGGAGAAATTCCCTGGCGCAGGCCCTGAACAGCGCTGCGCTTGATTGCCCCGAAGGACTGGGCCAGCTTTTCCGGCATTTTGATCTGGCTCGCGGTCATGAGTACGCTCATCTCACCCTCACCATAGCGGTACGAGTGAACACGCCTTGTAGATTGGATGTGAAAATTTGAAAACTGTACCA
Organism: uncultured Occallatibacter sp.; assembly: GCA_964445025.1. Taxonomy (GTDB): domain Bacteria; phylum Acidobacteriota; class Terriglobia; order Terriglobales; family Acidobacteriaceae; genus Telmatobacter. Next base: position 35,786 of record CAYUJM010000015.1, read on the forward strand.
AGATTGTCAGCCGAAAGTTGAAGATTTCATTCTGGGAACCCGCGCGGAGCCCTTATCCCTTATTTCGCGCCAGCCAAAAGCCCTCGCACGCGTATTTCGCTCACCACGCGCTCCACCTTCCAGTCCAGTGCGCCCGTTCCGCACACGGTCAGCTCGGCATGCGCGGCAGAGGGCCGGACGAACGCCAGGCTCGCCGGCCGGACGGTAGCCTCGTACTGGCGGCGAACCGACTCCGGTGTACGGCCGCGTTCCTCCATATCGCGCTTGAGGCGCCGCTCGAAACAGACGTCGTCGGGCGTGTCGATATAAACGCGAAGCTGGTAGAGCGGAAGCAACTCCGGATAGTAGAGCGCGAACAGACCTTCAACAATGACAAATGGGGCTGGATAGAAGGTTTCACTCAGGCCCGGAATGCGGATGTAGGTTCCGAAGTCGTAGAGCGGCCGCTCGATGGGCTTTCCCTGGGCAAGCGCGGCCACATGAGCGATGAGCAGCGGGCTCTCGATAAGTGCAGGATCGTCGAAGTTCTGTCGCGCGCGTTCTGCAAGAGGCAGGTGAGCCAGGTCGCGGTAGTAGTTGTCGAAGTGGAAGTGAACGCCGCCCAGCGTGCGGGCCAGTTCGGCCGCCAGGGTGGTCTTGCCGGAGCCCGAACAGCCGGCAATGGCCAGCACGACAGGCGCACTCCGCGTTATCGGCTCCTGATTCTTGGTGCTCATGCGGACGGGCTCACGGTTGCAGCTCCAAATGCTCGGCGATGGACAGCAAGAGCCGGTTGAAGAGGCCGGCAAGCCGGTGCTCCACCTGGCGCCCGGCTTCGAAAACCTCCTCGTGGCTGAGCTGGGTAGCGCTCAAGCCTGCGGCGAGGTTGGTGACGCAGGAGATTCCCAGGACCTCAATGCCCATGTGCCGCGCCACGATGGTCTCCGGCACCGTAGACATGCCCACCAGCGTGGCGCCCATCGACCGAAAAGCGCGGATCTCGGCCGGCGTTTCGAAGCTGGGGCCGCTCACCGCTAGATAAACGCCCTCGGCAAGGGCGAAGCCCTCGGCCTCGGCGGCTTTTGTCGCTAAAGCGCGGAGCGCCTTCGAGTAGGCTTCCGTCATGTCGAAAAAGCGCAGGCCCGCGCCCGGGCGTACGGCAAAGCGAGGCTCGTTGGGGCCGACGAGGGGATTAAAACCCATCAGATTAATGTGGTCGGCCAGCGCAACCAGTTGGCCGATGTGGTAGCCCTCGGCAATGCCTCCAGCCGCGTTAGTGAGCGCCACGGCGCGAATGCCCAAAGCGCCAAGGACTCGCATCGGGAAGGTGACCTGCTGGGGAGTGTAGCCCTCATAAAAGTGGACACGTCCCTGCATGACGATGACCGGAACTCCACCCAGCAGACCCGCGACAATGCGTCCCGAGTGGCCTTCGACAGTGGATTGGGGGAAGTGCGGGATCGCGGCGTAAGGGATGGACACGGAATCGTCGACAGCGTCGGCAACCGCGCCTAGGCCGGAGCCGAGCACAATGCCGATACGCGGCGCGAGCGTGCCGAGACGGGCTCTCAAGAACTCGGCTGCTTCAGTGACTTGATCGAAGTAGGTCATGGTCGGGCGATATTACGCTTCCATGAATTCTACAGGTGCAGGGATTATTCGGAGGGGAAGAAGACAGTCGGCGAAACGTGAAATCTCCTGCTCAGCTTTTCTATGTGTCCCGCGTTCAGCTTCCGTCTTCCCGAGAGCACTTCGGAGACCACGCTCTCGCCGCCCAGATCGGCAGCGATGTCGCGCTGCCTGTGACCGTGCTGCGCGAGGAGGAACCGCAGCACCTCAGCAGGGGAGGAATTGGGGAGCGCATAGTGCTCCTCCTCGTACCGCTCGATCAGCAGTGTAAGCAGTTCGATGGCCTCGACCTGAGACGGTGTCGGCTTGGGCTCGGAGGTGAGGCGGTAGAGCGCCTTCGTATAGGCCTCAAGTTGTTCATCGTTGCGAATCAAATGAGGCGCGCCACGCTCGATCATCTTTGCCGGGTTTGCTAGAACTGTAGCCATTCCACCCTCTTCTTTTCGGTCGCCGTACACCATCGGTCGTATTCTTTGTGCGTCATGAAGGAACCGATGTAAACGTGCCCCAGGGTCAATCGCCCTTCAATCACCTTGGCATAATGCACCACAACGATTAGCCGGTAGCGGTTACGCCTGATGTTGAAGATGACAAAACCGCCAGCGCTGTCGGCATCGGGAAAAGTCTCTCTCAACTCTTGGAAGTTTCGCCACCGAGCCAATTTCACGATTCGTGTCCAGGAGCCAATCTCCTGAGCTGCATCGCGATGATCTTCAGACGCCTGCTGCAAGCGCTTGATCGTGACGATATGCACTGCTCAATAATACTTCGCAAATTGCGAAGTGTCAATCTACGCGCCGATTTCCTGCGCCGCAACGAATTAAGCGATGATGGAGATAACCGGTCCCAATCGCAGGAGGCCAAGAAACCATGTGCCGGAATATCAAAATGCTTTTCAACTTCGATCCTCCCGTTACCGACGAAGAGATTCGTGCGGCCAGCTTGCAGTTTGTGCGCAAGGTCAGCGGCTTCAACAAGCCTTCAAAGAGCAACGAGGCAGCATTCCAGGCGGCTGTGGATGAAATTGCTGCCGTGTCTGCGCGCCTGCTGAGCTCGCTCGAGACGAATGCTCCGCCGCGCAGCCGCGAGGAAGAAGCAGCCAGGGCAAAAGCGCGCAATGCGGCGCGCTTCGGTGATGGGAGACGCGCGGGATGAAAGAGATTGTTGCGGTAATCTTCGGCCTGGGGCTGGGTTGCAATGCGCTCTTGTTTGTCCCGCAGGTGCTGGCGGTTTGGCGCAAGAAATCCGATGAGGGAATCTCTCTGATTACCTTCGGCGGCTTCAGCGTGCTGCAGGCCATCGGGATCGTCCATGGGGTCTATCAGCGGGATCTCTCGCTGATTCTGGGCATGGCCGCCAGCCTGCTGACCTGCGGCTCGGTCACCGCGCTCACCATCTTTTATCGGATGCACCGTTTGGGAAAGCGCAGCTAGCAAGTCAGCGCGGGGCGGCGCGGGTTTTGGATGCCCCACCCTCGGTTGGGTAACTGGAGGAGGGTGATTCTATCCCAAAAACATCCCCGCAATCGAAGCGGAAATCAGGTTCGCCATCGTCCCGGCCAGCATGGCTCTTACGCCTAACTTGGCTAGGTCGTTGCGGCGCTCGGGCACTAATGCGCCGATGCCGCCGATCTGCATCCCGATTGACCCCAGGTTGGCAAACCCGCACAACGCAAACGTCGCAATCGTAAAAGAGCGCGGAGCCAGCGAGACCTTCTCCGCGCCCAGCGCGATGTAGGCGATGACTTCGTTCAGGGCCATGCGCGTGCCGAGAAGGTTGCCAATGGCCAGGCAGTCGTGCCAGGGAACCCCGATCAGCCATGCCACAGGCGCGAAGAGGTAGCCGAGGATCTGGCCCAGAGATCCGGGGATGAAGTGGATGTAGCCGTGGGTCCAGCCGAGCAGGCTGTCGAGCAGCGCTACCAGCGCCAAAAAGCTGATAAGCATGATGGCCACGTTCATAGCCAGCTTGCCGCCGTCGATGGTGCCGCGGGCAATGGCGCCAATCAAGTTCTCTTCCTTGTGCAACTCGTCCTTGGGGATCACAACGCGCCCTTCGGTGGCGGGAACGCTGATCTCCGGCACCAGCATTTTGGAGATGAGGATGGTGCCGGGCGAGGTCATGATGACAGCCGAGAGCAGATGGCGCGCCTCCACGCCCTGCGAGATGTACATGGCCATGATGCCGCCCGATACATGCGCCATGCCGCTGGTCATGATGGTCATCAGTTCGGAGCGTGTGGCTCCTTTCAAGAATGGGCGGATGGTGAGCGGTGCCTCGGTTTGCCCCATGAAGATGGATGCAGCCACATTCATGCTCTCCGCGCCGCTGATGCGCATGGTCTTGAGCATGATCCACGCCATGCCGCGGATGACGATCTGCATCAGGCCGATATGGTAGAGAACCGCGAAGAATGAGGAGATGAAGATGATGGTGGGCAGGACCTGGAACGCAAAGATGGAGCCGAGCGAAGTATTGGGTGTCCCTAGAGCGCCAAACAGCACCTTGGTGCCTGCGGCGGTCGAGGCGAGCATGCTGTTGACCACGCCGCCGGCCCAGGTCATGGCGCGCTGGCCGTAATTGAAGCGGAGCACCAGGAAGGCAAAGCAGATCTGCAGGCCAAGGCCCCACGCCACCGTGCGCCAGCGGATCCGGTCGCGATTGGTTGAGCCCAGCCACGCCGCCAGCAGCACGGCAAGAATTCCCAGCACTCCTGTGAATCGATCCAAATCGATCTCCCCTTGATTGGAAAGCCGCTCCAGAGAGGCTTTCGATTACCTTACAGCATCGAAGAGATGGCCCTTAGCATTTTCGCAGCCCAAGCGGACCATGAGCGGAAAATGTGTCGCCGAAACGGCATATTTCCCTTGCCGGCGGCCACTCAGGTCTGCACTATATTCGTGATGGAACATCAGGAGGCCGGGATGGACAAGGCAGCGATTCATGCGTTCATGACGCAATTCCGGTACGGCGTCGTATCGAGCACGGCGAGCGACGGCACGCCCCAGTCCGCCCTCGTGGGCATCGCGACGACGCCGGAGCTGGAGATCGTCTTCGACACCGTGAAGTCTTCCAGAAAGTATCCGAATCTCGTGGAGCGCCCCGCTTGTTCCTTTGTCGTCGGCTGGGGCGGGGAGCAGACGGTGCAGTTCGAGGGAGCCGCCTTCGAGCCGCAAAGCCACCAGCTCCAGCGCTATCAGAAGTCCTACTTCGCAGCCTGGCCGGATGGACCTGCGCGCATGGCTTGGCCTGGAATTGCCTATTTTGTCGTGCGTCCGCGATGGATTCGCTTCAGCGACTTCGACCAGAGCCCGCCGCTGATTGAAGAGATCTCCTTCGCGCCGAACCCTTGACCGATAACTCTTCCGCGCATCTATGGGCTTGGTGGAGTGCTCAGGTGCGCTTCGGCGATTTCGAGGGTGAAGATCTTGCTCACCAGGGGCACTGCTGCGGGTGGCGTTGGGGATATGGTAATTGCTTCCTTCAAAAGCGCCATCGGCTCCGGCAGCATTGCTTGATTCGTGGCGTAGACCGAAGCGATAGGCTCACCCTTCTCCACGCGCGCGCCGCGGCGGGCATGGAAGAGGATGCCGGCGTGCGGGTCGACAGGCTCGCCTGCCCTTTCGCGTCCGGCGCCCGTACGCTGCACCGCCCAGCCGATCGTCGTCGTGTCCATTGCCGAGATATAGCCGGTTTCCCACGCATTCAGCACCCGCGTCGCACCGGGCTTGTGGAATTCGGCAGTCGAATCAAATATCGAAGTGTCGCCGCCTTGGGCTTCGATCATCTTGAAGAAAATCGCCAGTGCAGACCCGTCTTCAAGAGCGGCTTCGGCAAACTGGCGGCCAATCTCCGCAGTCGGAGCTGCCCCGCCCAGATGAATCATCCACCCGGCTAGGATCAGCGACAGCTCGCGCAGGTCCTCGCTCTCCGGCCGGCGCTGGTTGCGCAGGAGTTCGACGCTCTCCACCAGCTCGATCCAGTTGCCGGCCGCGCGGCCCAGTGGCTGGTCCATGTCGGTGAGCAGGGCCACCGTGCGGGTTCCAGCAGCCTCTGCAGTAGCCACCATCAGGGCGGCAAGATACTCGGAGTCTTCCGGCTTGCGCAGAAACGCGCCGGAGCCGGTCTTTACGTCGAGGACCAGCGCATCCAGCCCCGCGGCCAGTTTCTTGCTGAGTATCGATGCGCAGATGAGGCCAGGGCTCTCCACGGTGGCAGTGCGATCTCTCAGTGCATAAAGCACGCGGTCCGCCGGAACCAGTGAAGGCGTCTGGCTCACAATGGAGGCGCCGCAATGCGCCAATACTGTCTCAAATTCAGACAGAGACAAAGCCGTCCGGTAGCCCGGAATCGATTCCAGCTTGTCCAGCGTCCCGCCCGTGTGCCCCAGCGCCCGGCCGCTGATCATGGGTACGGCCACGCCGCACGCCGCGGCAATGGGAGCCACCAGAAAACTGGTCTTGTCGCCCACGCCGCCGGTCGAGTGCTTGTCGACGGCGGCTTTGCCAAGGCCAGAGGGGTCGAATTTCTCACCCGAATCGCGCATGGCCAGCGCGAGCGCGCGGGTTTCGTCCATCGAAAGCCCGCGCAGCCATGCAGCCATCAGCCACGCGGAAAGCTGCTCCAACGGGATCGAGCCTGACGCCGCGCCGGAGACCAGGAACGCGATCTCGCGTTCGTCGAGCGTGAGCCCGTCGCGCTTTTTGCGGATCAGGTCGATCACGTGGAGGGGCGTGCCTGTCTCTGATGGCATGGTGTGGAATTGTCTCCTTATTTCAGTTTCATCTCGAAGGCGAGCGGGAGTATTTCTGAGAATGGCATCGTGCGCATGCCGTCGGCGGCAGGGAATACGACCGGTGCGTCCGGCACGGCGAATTCGGCCAGCATCTGCCGGCATGCGCCGCAGGGAGGACTCGGAGCGTCATTCAGATTCGCGACGGCGACGGCTTCAATGCGGATCTCCGGGCCGAATTGGGAGACGGCGGTCACTAGTGCCGCCCGCTCGGCGCAGATGGTCAGCCCATAGCTCACGTTCTCTACGTTGGTCCCGGTCACTACCGCGCCATTGCTGAGCTTGAGCGCCGCGCCAACACGAAACCCCGAGTAGGGCGAGTAGGAATGGACCGCGGCCTCGCGCGCCCGTTCGATGAGCCGGTCCAGAGCAAGGTCGGTCGCGATGTGGTTCGGATTCGGCATGAGATTTGAGGTTAAGCCATTACGGGCTCCTATGTACATCCGGGAACATCGTGCGAGACAGATCAGGAGCCTTCGGGATCTGCAAACACATTGAGCCGTCTCGCACTGCCCGCACGGGCAACGATGCGGCAGGAGCCTGCCCTGATCGCAGCCGAAGGGGCGGGAGGTCCAACCCCAGCCCGAATCGCTGCGACTCTCAAGTTGACCCGGTTCTTACCGATAAGTGGCTTGAGAGCTTGCTGTGCAGGGACTTGAACCTGCGCGGACGGATGAGTGGGCGCAATGGACGAATTGACGAGGGAATTCCTGATCGAGAGCCAGGAAGGTCTCGACCGCATGGAGCGGTGCCTGACCGAACTGGAGGAGCGGCCGCAGGATGCGGGCCTGATTGGAGATATCTTCCGCTCGGTCCACACCATCAAAGGAACCACCGGATTTCTTGGCTTTAAGCGCCTGGAAAAGCTCGCCCACGCGGGCGAAAACCTGCTGGGATTGTTGCGCGAGGGCAAGTTGACCGCCGACGGTCCCATCACCACCGGCTTGCTTCAACTGCTGGATGGGCTGCGCTCCATTCTGAAGTCCATCGAGGTAGAAGGCACTGAAGGCGATGGCGAAGATGCGGTGTTGATCGGCCGACTGGAACAATTGCACGCGCCCGCGCCGTCGCAGGCAAAGCATGAGCATGCGCGGGCCGGTGCTCGACCGGCACACCCAGTTGCAGAACCGGCTCACCCGCAAGCGGTCTTGGCAAAACAGGCCGCGGAACCCACGTCGGTAGCACCTGCGCTTTCGGCTGCCCCAGCCTCGGTGGTGGCGCGAGCCTCGGAGCCCGCTCCCGAAAAAGCCCCGGCGGAGCCGGAAAGCGAGCCCGGAAGGCCGCGCGCGCAGGCAGCGGTGACCGCCGCGGAGAGCACGTTGCGCGTCGATGTCGCCCTGCTCAACCGGATGATGAACCTGGTAGGTGAGTTGGTGCTTACCCGCAACCAGGTGCTCCAGGCCACCGCTTCGGACCCCAACCTCACGCTCCTTTCGCGCCGGCTGGATATGGTGACGGCGGATCTGCGCGAGAGTGTGATGAAGGCGCGCATGCAGCCCGTCTCCAACATCTTCTCCAAGATGCCGCGCATTGTGCGCGACCTTTCGCAGTCCCTGGGCCGCCGTGTGCGCCTGCAGATGGAAGGCCAGGAAACGGAGCTCGACAAGAGCCTTCTTGAAGCCATCAAGGACCCGCTGACCCACGCTGTGAGGAATTCGCTCGATCACGGCATTGAGCCGCCGGATGTACGTCAGGCGGCGGGCAAGGACCCTGAAGGAACGCTCCGCTTGCGAGCCGTTCAGGAAGGCAGCCACGTGGTGATCGAGGTCTCCGACGACGGTGCTGGGATCAGCGTAGGCAGAGTGCGTGAAAAGGCCATCGAGCGCGGGTTGATTGCGCCGGAGCGCGCCGCGCACCTGGGTGAACGTGAGCTGTTGCAACTTATCTTCCTGCCAGGCTTCTCCACCGCAGCGGCGGTAACCAACGTGAGCGGCCGCGGCGTGGGGATGGATGTGGTCCGCACCAACGTCGAGAAGATCGGCGGCAAGGTTGAGATCGACTCCCGGCCGGGCAAGGGAACCACTCTTCGTCCCAGGATTCCTCTCACTCTGGCCATTATTCCCGCGCTCATCGTGCGCAGCGTCGGGCAGAGCTTTGCTCTTCCGCAGGGAGCGCTGTCGGAGTTGGTGCATGTGCCGCCGGAACAGGCCGCATCTGCAATTGAGTGGATGGAAGGCGCTCCCCTCTATCGGCTGCGCGGCAAGCTGTTGCCGCTGGTGTTCCTTGATCGCTTGCTGATCCCGCAAATCGACCAGAGCGGGCTGGCGGAGCGCGACAGCTTTATTGCCGTCTTGAACGCCGACGGGCGCCAGTTTGGCCTCGTTGTGGACGGGCTCGCCGATCCGGAAGAGATTGTCGTCAAGCCGTTGAGCGCAGTGCTGAAGAAAATCGGCTTGTATTCGGGGGCAACCGTGCTTGGCAACGCGGACCTGGCGCTCATTCTGGATCCCGGTTCCATCGCGCTGAAAGCCGGCGTAACCATGAGCAACGAGGATAAGACAGGGCGGGGCTCTGAGGTTGATCCGGAATCTGAGGCAGTCAGGGGTTCGGAATACCTGTTGGTTGAAGTTGCCCAGCGTCAGGCGGCGGTGCCGCTGGCCGACGTGCTGCGGATCGAGCAGTTGAAAGTCTCGCGCGTCGAGTACATCGGCTACCGGCCGGTGCTCAACTTCGAGGGGCAATTGTTGCCCGTCGAGGATTCGGGCGGCGTTTTGGCAGCGGTACAGGGCGATCCCGAGGCGCAGATCATTGTCGTGGTTTGCCGCGAGGGCAACCGGCAAGTGGGCATTGCAGTCTCGCACGTGCTCGATGTGGCCGCCGGCGGGGAGCTGTTTGAAGCAGGAACGAGCCAGCGGGCAGACCGCGTCACGCTCCTCAAAAATCGCGTCACGGGAGTAGTGGACCTGGGAGGTGTTCCGCCGCTGCCGGTGGAGGAGAGCGCGCCGGGCGAGTGGGCCGAAATGACGGGCGGTTTGGCGGAGGCGTCGCGATGAGCAATGCGAATGGTGGCTTAAGAGGCAAGGAAAAGACGGCTGCCGCGCTGGTGGAGATGTGTTCTGTGCGGCTGGGCAAGACTCTATTCGGCGTGCCGATCAAGCACATTTTGGAGATTGTGGGCGGGGCGCGTCCGCAGCCTGTTCCGCTGGCGCCGAGTTTTGTGGGCGGACTGGTCCACTATCGTGGCGATGTGCTCACCACCGTCAGCTTGCGCCACCTGCTGGATATGCCGCCCAGGGACGGCGCGCAGGACATCCTGGTGCTGGAGAGCTCAGGAGGTTGTTTCGGTCTCCTTGTGGACTCGGTCGGGGAAGTGCTTACCGTGTCGACGGCAGACCATGAGCCGAATCCTTCCATTCTCGATGAGCGCCGGAGAGCATTGTTTGCCGGCGCATACAAGCTGAAAGACAGCCTGCTGGTGATGCTTGACCCCGAGCGATTGGACCCCATCCAATTAGACCCAGCGCAGGCCGGAGCGGCGTAGGAACAACGGACCAGGCTCCCGTTCTGCAAGGAGGTGACCATGCGGGCACTGATTGTCGATGACTCCCGATTCGTGAGAGGGTTTCTGCGCGGAATGCTCCAGGAGCGCGGCATTGAGTGCGCGGAGGCCGGCGACGGCCAGGCCGCCATGGACATACTGCGTGCAGGCACACCCTTCGACGTGGCGCTTGTGGATTGGAACATGCCGGTCATGGACGGGCTGGAGATGCTCAAAAAACTGCGGGCTGAGGGGTTCGGCGAGATGAAGGTGATGATGGTGACCACCGAAGCGGAAAACGAGTTCATTCTCCGTGCCCTGAACGCCGGTGCGGACGAATACCTGATGAAACCCTTCGACGACGAGGCCCTGGGCGAGAAGCTGGCCATGCTCGGCCTGGTGGAGGCCTGAGCAATGGCGGCGAGAGGCCGAACCCGGATTCTGATTGTGGACGACTCCGCCGTGATGCGCAGCCTGCTGCGCTCCGTGGTGTGCGTGGATGCTGGCTTCGAAGTGGCCGGCACCGCGGCGGACGGCGCATCGGCGCTGAACAGCGTCGACGTGCTCCATCCTGATCTGGTTTTATTGGATGTGGAAATGCCGGTGATGGATGGACTGGCCACGCTGCGCGAGCTGCGCCGGCGCGGGCACAAGATGCCGGTGATCATGTGCAGCTCGCTCACCCAGCGCGGCGCCAAGGTGACGCTGGAAGCGCTCGCCGCGGGAGCATCGGACTACGTAGCAAAGCCGGCCGGGCAGGCGAACCGCGACGCGGCCACGCATGCGCTGGGTCAGGACCTCTTGCCGCGGATTCATGCCCTCACAAATCAAGATCGGGGCGAGAGTCCCGCTCGGCAGACGAGCCAGCAGACGAGTCTGGATACTGGGCCAGGGCGGGCAGTTTTCCCCGGCGTCGCGCGGCCGCCGCTGTTTTCCCCTCCATCTCCCCCGCCGCGGGCGCAGGCCATCTCTTCCATTCCAACCGTGCTGGCGATCGGCGTTTCCACCGGAGGGCCCGCCGCGCTGGAAGTCCTGATTCCGGCTCTTCCTGAGAGCTTTCCGATGCCAGTGCTCGTTGTGCAGCACATGCCGGAAGTGTTCACCAGGATATTTGCCGAGCGCTTGGACGGCCGTTGCCGGCTGCGCGTGCGCGAAGCCGCGGAGGGCGACCCGGTGCGTGCGGGCGCTATCTCGATCGCGCGCGGCAACTGGCACCTGGAAGTATTTGCAGGCGCGCGGCCCGGCGCGCCGCCGACTCTCCACCTGACGCAGGGCCCGCTTGAGAATCATTGCCGGCCTGCCGTCGATGTGCTCTTCCGCTCCCTGGCCGCGCTGTACGGCTCTGGAGTGCTGGCGGTGGTGCTCACCGGAATGGGATCCGACGGGATGCCTGGCTGCCGCATGATTCGCGAACATGGCGGGACGGTGCTGGCCCAGGATCAGGCCACCAGCACCGTGTGGGGCATGCCGGGCGCGGTCGCCAATGCCGGGCTGGCCCACAAAGTGCTCCCGCTCAACGACCTTGCTCCCGAAACCTTCGGCTGGCTGGCCGGACGCACAGCGAAGCCCGCGAGCTTCGGGAATCGGTGGTCTAGTCATGCAAGTATCCCCGAGCGTGGACTACGGATATCTTCGACAGCTTGTCTTCGGCCTTTCGCAAAACGTGCTCGACCCCTCGCGCGACTATCTGTTCGAAACGCGCCTCACCCGGCTATTGCGCAACCAGGGCATGCTGCACCTCGAAGAGCTGGTGCAACACCTGAAGCAGAGAAAGAACCCTCTGCTCGAGCGCTCCATTGCCGACGCCATGACTATCAACGAGACCAGCTTCTTCCGCGATAGCCGTCCGTTTGAACTGCTGCGCACGGAGCTGTTGCCGAAACTGATTGAGACGCGGCGCCATGCGCGCACTCTTCGTTTTTGGAGCGCAGCCTGCTCCACCGGCCAGGAAGCATACAGTCTGGGCATGATGATGCTCGAGCATTTCCCCCTGCTCGCGGGCTGGAACCTGCGCATCGAGGGCACGGATATCTGCGCCGAAGTGGTGGAACGCGCCCAGGCAGCCTGTTATCACCGCATCGAGATGAACCGCGGTCTCCCGGCGCGCTTTGTCGTGCGCTACTTCGATCACCACGGCGAGGATTGGGTAGTCAAGCCGGAAGTGAAGAAGATGTGCAACTTCCGCCAGGCCAATCTCTGCGGCCCTGCTCTGCCCTTCAACCGTGTCGACGACCGCTTCGACGTGATCTTTCTGCGCAACGTGATGCTTTACTTCTCGCAGGAGACGCGCAAGTTGCTGCTGGCGGGCATTCACAGGGTATTGGCTCCGGACGGTATCCTGTTTCTGGGATCGAGCGAGCAGCCGGCCGATCCCTCCATCTGGACGGCGGTTTTGGCCGGCGGAACCTGCTACTTCAGGCCGAGGCAGCCCAGTTAAAATGACAGCTTCCAGCCTTTAGGCTTCAGCTTTCAGCTTCTGGCCCTTGATTGTTTGTCTACCCTCCGCGAATTGTTTCCCAAGCCCTTGGAGAGAAAGCAGCAGGCTCCCCGTTTCCTCCCACGGGTAGCGCACAAGTCGGCGAAGAGCTGAAAACTGAAAGCTGAAAGCTGAAAGCTGAAAGCTAAAAGCTAAAAGCTAAAAGCTAAAAGCTAAAAGCTAAAAGCTAA
>CAYUJM010000016.1:0-45763 GCA_964445025.1 uncultured Occallatibacter sp.
TATCATCTGGTTGCCAAAACGGATAGAGCAAGGATACTGGCAGCCGGCGCCGAGTATCTCTCGCGGACTCCACTCACCATCACGGCCTTTCCGGCAAAGCTCAGCGCGGGCGGGCTTCACGATTTCTACTCCCAGGCGGACTATTTCTGGCCGAACCCCAAGGATCCGGCGGGGCCCTATATCAACCGCGACGGGCAAAGCAATCCGAACAATTTTGACGATCATCGCAAGGCGATGGTTGCGCTCTCGATTGAGATGCCTGCGTTGACTGCCGCGTGGCTGTTGACCGGCGACGACCTCTATGGCAGACGGGCAGGGGACCATCTTCGAGCCTGGTTTGTCACCCCCGAAACCCGAATGAATCCCAACCTTCAGTATGCACAAGCTGTTCAGGGCGTCTCGACGGGCCGTTCGTATGGGATCATCGATACCCTTCACCTGGTTGAGGTCGCGAGAGCGGCAAGTCTATTGACCGACCGGGTCTTCAATGGGGACGGCCAAGCGGGGGTCCGCGACTGGTTTCAGGGGTATCTCAATTGGCTGTGCACGAGCGATCATGGAAAGGCCGAGCGAGATGCTCGCAACAATCATGCCATCTGCTGGGCGTTGCAGGCCGCGGAATTTGCACGCGTAATTGGCGATGAGGCGACCCGCAACGATGTGTTTCGCCGCTATCGGGAGATTTATCTGCCAGGCCAGATGGCGGCCGACGGGTCCTTTCCGCGAGAACTGGAGCGAACCAAGCCCTACAGCTATTCCATCTTTAACTTCGATGTGATGGCCGGGCTGTGCCAATCGCTCAAAGGGCTAGCGCCCTCTGATCCTGCACTTTTTCAACTCCCGGATGGACGGGGGCTTGGCAAGGCCGCACAGTTCATCTATCCGTACCTGAAAGACAGGAGCACCTGGAAGTGGGCAAAGGATATCGAGCACTTCGACTCACTGCCCGTGCGCTCTCCGGGCCTTCTCTTTGCAGGTATTGCCTTTCACCAGCCACAGTACATAGCTCTTTGGAAAACCTTAAATCCCGATCCCACTGACAAAGAGATCGTTCGCAATTACCCGATTCGGCAGCCGCTTCTATGGGTTTGATATAGAGAATCGTGACCGGAACTACGTTGAGGAGCCCATTGATGGAGATGAGGACTCTGACCCGAAGATCCCACGGAACTACGCCTCGCAGACGAATGGGGAGAAGAGATACAAGAACGGTTTCGGCGCACTTTCTGACTTCGTCTGGGGAAAGCAGATGGATCAGACACAGTATGTGAATTCGTATATCGTCTCCACGAAGCTGAAGAAGATGCTGAGCACCAATGACAGGCGCTTCCTCGTCAATGTAAGTCCGATGTATGTTCTTCCGTTTGGACGGGATAAGTTTATCGGGCGCAACATGCCACGCCCCGTCGATCTGGCGATTGGTGGATGTGAGCATTCCGGAATCTATACCTATAATTCCGGATCGCCCCTGTCTTTCGCAACGAACTCCGCCTATTGGGATGGAACTGACCCGTGTCTCGGGTCGAAGCAGACCAGGAATGAACGGTTCGACACCTCGAAGTTCTATCCTTTCCCATCTCACAGCGCGAGCGTTGGTACGATTGCGCGTTATCCGACCTGAACAGGAATCCAGAATGCTCCCTGGTATGGCTGGGTACCCAAGTCCGCTTCCGATGCCACCCGGAATGGCGTCTATAACGATTACCATTTGTGGTCGACCAACAACTCACCGACCTTTGGATACATCCGGAATATCCATTTTGTGAGTCCCTGCCCGGAGCGTGCTCATAATTCTCTCGCGCCAGAGGGGATGATGCCGGTCTGATAGATCATCCCTTGAATTCGCATCGAGGGCGCCGCGCCGAAATCTGCCGACTGCCATTTTCGGAGAGCTTCTTCCTGTCAGAACTTTTGCCTGCCTTTCGTGATCCGGAGTTGACAATGGAAATGAGGTGGGCCATCGCCTGAGAAGAACAGGAACGAGGGAATCAAGACTGCTTTCCCAGGTTGTTGCGATTGCGGCGCCGATCATTCCAGCCGAGGCCCGGAGTTGATTGTCCCCAACCGCAAGAACGTCCGAAATCGACGCTTCGAAGACAAACGTCAGCCGCGCCGCTATACTGCACCTAAATGAATGAGAGTTCATATTCAATCAAGAGCGCACCGGCCGTTCGCTCCGAAGAGAATTAGCCTTCTCGTGGCATTCGCAATCGAGACAAGAAGCCTGATGCAAGAAGTTCGTGGGGCTTTCAGGCAAGAAGCTCGTGGAGTCTTCATGTTTGTCTGCCTGGTGGTTGCCTTGCTTCTGGCCGCTCCATCCACATTTGCATTACAAGCTTCTCTGCCATCGGAGGGTGCGAAGGCTCAGCTCGCACAGACGGGGAAGGCGATTCTGACGCCAGTTCCAGGGACCGAGAATCGGATTACCTTCGAGGATTTGATCGATCGTTCCGGTATTCAATTTGAGCTCAAGAACAGCATCAGCCCGCAACGCTACTCCATTGAAACCATGCTTGGTGGCGTTGCGGTGTTTGACTACAACAACGACGGTCTGCTCGATATCTTCTTTACCAACGGCGCGGCTATTCCTTCTCTGGAGAAGACGGATCCGAGTTACTGGAACCGGCTTTACCGAAATAACGGGGACGGAACGTTTACCGATGTGACGGAACAGGCCGGTGTGAAGGGCGTTGGGTATTCGATGGGTGTTGCTGCAGGGGATTATGACAACGATGGATTTGTCGATCTGTACATTACAGGCGTAAACCGCAACCAGCTGCTGCACAACAATGGTGACGGAACATTCACCGATGTGACAGACAAGGCAGGCGTGGGTGGAACGATTTCCGGTTACGGAAAGCCCTGGGCAGTTGCCGCGGGGTGGTTCGACGCCACCAATAGCGGCCATCTCGATCTGATCGTCATCAATTACCTCGACTACAACATTGCCAATGCCAAGCTGTGCTCCATCGGCAGCGCTCGCACCTATTGCGCGCCGGGAAACTTCAAAGGGACGCCGAACATTCTCTACCGGAACAACGGCGACGGGACGTTTACCGATGTGTCGACGACTTCGCATATCGGGCAATATTTGGGCAAAGGAATGGGACTAGCCTTTGCCGACTACGATAACGACGGCTTCACTGACATCTTTGTCTCCAATGACACATCCCCGAATTTTCTGCTGCACAACAATGGCGACGGGACATTCAAGGATGTGGCCCTGGAGCAAGGCGTCGCCTATACCTCGAATGGAAGCTACGTTGCGGGAATGGGTGCGGAGTTCCGCGACTTGAACAACGATGGGCTGCCTGACATCTTTCACACTGCGATGTTCGGTAACACTTTTCCGCTCTACAAGAACACCGGAACGCAGTTTGACGATGTGACCGATGTTTCCGGGGTGACCGCGTTCAGCCATCGCATGACGGCTTGGGGAACGGGTGCATTCGATTTTGGCAACGACGGACAAAAGGATTTGTTTGTGGCTGGCGGCGCGATTCTGGACAACGAGATGGAGGTGCTGCACCGGCCCACCTTGCAGCCCGACGGTCTGCTGCGCAACAAAGGCAACCTCAACTTTGTAGACGTCAGCGCCACGGCCGGCGCGGCGCTTCTGTCGCCTCGTCTTCACCGAGGAGCGGCCTTCGGCTCCTTCAACAATGACGGGAAGATCGATATCGTGGTGAGTACCATCAATGACAGGCCACAACTGCTTATGAATCGCACCAACAACGGGAATCACTGGATCATTCTCAAGCTAGTGGGCACGAAGGACAACCGCGACGGCCTGGGGACGAAGGTAAAGATTACGACGCTAGAGGGTGTGCAGTACAACCATGCGACAACGGCTGTTGGATACAGCTCATCCAGCGACAAGCGGGTGCACTTCGGCCTGGGCAAGGCTGCGGTGATCGACAAAATCGAGCTTTCATGGCCTACCGGAGTCAAGCAGGTGTTGACGAATGTGAAAGCAGATCAGGTTTTGACGGTAGTGGAGAGCCAGCAGGGCGCTGCTGCAAGATAAGCCTCGATTGCACCGAAAAGCATTCTGAGGCCCCAGCCCGAAACTCTCCATTTGCGCTACGTACTTCCTTCATTTCCGGCCGGCTATGAAGCTGTCACAGGTTCTTCGACTTTGAGGATCTGATCCACGGCAGGGTGGTCGATGCGCTGAAGAATGCCGCTGGGCCAACGAATCTCCACGTGATCAATCTTCGTCTCCGCGGCGATTCCAAAATGCGCCCTTCGGTCGCTTGACGACATGAAGCCAACACTGGTTGTAACGTGGTTATAAAGCACGCGCCCCGAACCGGTGGTCACCTTGATGGTTGCGCCAATGCCATTGCGGTTGCTTTTGCGGCCCCGCAAATCGAACATGATCCAGTGATTGCCGTTGAGCGCGTTATTCATCAAGATGCGCGGCCTCTCGCCCAGCGACGTCACCACCAGATCGAGAAAGCCGTCGTTGTTCAGATCCACAAAGGCCGACCCGCGCTGATAGCCCGCGAAGGCAAAGTCGGAGCCCATTTTGTCGGTAACGTCTTTGAACGTTTTGCCGTCGAGATTTTCAAACATCGTGTCATGCTGTCTAGAAGCCGGAGTCAGGTTATCCACGTCTCCATTGGCCGAATAGATGTCCTTCCAACCATCATTGTTGTAGTCAATGAATCCGATGCTCCAGCCTGACAGGTTCCGCGTGAGCGTTCCCAGCTTCGAACTCCAGGTGGCATCGGTGAAGGACTTCCCGGCCTCGTTCTTCAACAATCCGAAGACCTGTCCGGACAGGTCGTTGTAAACGACGTCGACCCACCCGTCATTGTCAAAGTCCTTGGCATCCGATCCCATGCCGGAGACTCTATCGCCATTGGCATTGTAGGCCACTCCCAGTTCCAGTCCGCTCTCCTTGAAGGTTCCGTTTCCCTGATTGATGAATAGGAAGTTGGGCTCGGTATCGTTGGCGACGAAAACGTCCATCAGGCCGTCGCCGTTGAAGTCCGCAATGGAGATACCCATGCCCTTGCCCAGCGCCTTTCCGATGGCACTGCTTTCCGTGACGTCTTCGAAGCGTCCCTTGCCGAGATTACGGTAGAGCCGCGAAGCCACGCTGGCGTATACCGTCGGACTGCAGTACTCCTCATGCTGCGGATCCATCATGCAGTGCTTGTCATTCTGCGGGGTCCAGACCGTGTAGTTGGTTACGATCAGGTCAAGCAGGCCGTCGTTGTCGAAGTCGAACCAGGCCGCACCCACGCTGAGGACGTCCTTGGGCTTGCTATCGAGTCCGGAGCCGGTCGTGACATCGGCGAAGGTACCGTCTCCGTTGTTGTGATAGAGCGTGTTGGTTCCCGCGTTGCAAATGAAGATGTCATCGAACCCGTCGTTGTCGTAGTCGGCCACCGCCACGCCAAAACTGAAGCCAAGGCTCGCGCCGCTGAGACCCGCTTTCGCAGTCACGTCTTCGAAGGTACCGTCGCCCTTGTTGCGCAGCAGGCAGTTGTAGTAATCCGAAGTGGACTTGAGGAGTTCCGGAAGCTTGGCGCCGTTCGTGAAAAACAGATCCATCCGGCCGTCATTGTCGTAGTCGATGGCTGCCACGCCGCCGCACATCGGCTGAGGAAAGTACTTTCTTCCCGTAAAGTCGTTGTTGGTCCGGTAGGCAAAGGAGGACCGACCGGCGATATCGGTAAACCAATAGCCTGGCGGCTTGTCGAGCGGCATGCCGCCGTGACGAGCTTCCGGCAAGCTGGTCTGCGCCGGTGAGGATAGCCGTTGGGCAAATGGTGTGCGCCTCAAAGCCGCACCAGGCAGCGCCGCACAAAGTGAGGTAATTACGGTTCTGCGAGTAATCGTGGCCATGACTCCCAAGCTGCCTGCTGAGGTCTCTAACGACGGAATCCAATTCATCAATACGATTCAATCGAGGAACTGCAAGGGCGAAAAGTGCTCATGTTCCTGGTCCGTTCCTCTGGGACAAACCTCCGTGCTTTCGATTGAATTCCAAAGTTACCTCCTCTTCGAGCCGATTCAAAACTGGGCAGGCATGGGCGTGACGAATCTTGACTTCGCCGAGGAGCGTTGTATCAGCACATGGAGCATTGTTGCATGGAATGTTGTTGTTAGAGACGATCCTCACCGTTGGCAGCCACCGAGAAGGAAATGTCATGACAAAAAGGTCTGAAGAATGTGCAACCTATTTCAAGAAAAATGTTGACATCTCAATCCGCCGTGAACTAGTCTCCGTACGTTCAAGCGGGAACGGATTAGAAGTAGCCAGAATGATAACGTTTTCAGCTTGGGCACAGGGAGCCATGACGCCTAAGGACAGCGAATTGGCTCTCGAAAATGTAAACGTCACCATCTGATTTCATCCGGGTGCCGCCATGACCTCCGATCACACCAGCGCAGGGTCATCGAACTCCATCAGGAGATTCTGATGCCGAAAGGCCGATGGAGCGGGAGCGGCGGGCGCCGGGCATGGTTTGCTTCCTGCAGCCAGGGATGTGGAGGATTGCAGGAACTCAGGGGATTCCGCAAGAGCGAGAGCCAGGCGGAATCGAGCCGCGCATTATTGCGGCTCGACTGCGGACTTCGTTGAAGCTAACCGAAGTCTGCGCAATGGGAGCAGCTCAGGGAAGGGCGCTCTGGCAAGCACAATTAGACCAATTTAACAGGAGACGCTATGCGAAATAGGCGAGTTGTTTCAACACATAGCCTTTTGCTTGCACTTCTTGGGGGATTTCTATTTGCCGTGACCAACCTGAGTTTTGGGCAGGACGTCAACGCCTCTCTCAGCGGTACGGTAACAGATCCAAGCGGTGCGGCCATTCCCGGCGCGAAAATGTCTCTGACCAACGAAGCAACTGGATTTATGGCCAACTTCGTGTCAGACAGCGCGGGCGAGTATACGTTCCGCAACCTGACCCCAGGCACGTACGATCTTGCCGTATCGGCAAACGGTTTCAAATCCACCCAACAGAAGGGCATCGAACTGGCCGTTAACCAGGTTGCCCGCGTGGAGGTGAAACTGCCCCTCGGCAAGGCCGACGAGACCGTTACGGTCATCGGAGACGCGTCCTTGATCAACTACGAAAACCAGACTCTGGAAGGAGGCGTGAGCCCTGAGGCGCTTCAGGACTTCCCGCTGGTGGTCTCCGGAGCACCGCGCTCCTCAGTGGCCGTGGCGATCATGATGCCCGGTGTGACATCAGCCGGCAGCGGAAACGCATTTAACGCCCGCATCAATGGCGGTCTGATCACCGGCGACGAAGCCATTGTCGATGGCGCAACCGCGATCGAAGGCTATATGAACCAGAGCGGCATGGTCAGCCTTCAGACCGACTTTGGCATGTCGCCCGACATCACCAGCGAAGTCAAGGTGCTGACCGCAAACTACGATGCACAGTATGGCGACACCACCTCGGGCCAGCTCATCATTCAGACCAAGAGCGGCGGCGAGAAGTTTCACGGCGCCGGCTACGAGTACATCCGCAACGACTTCTTCAACTCCAGCCCCTACGGAGCAGGGCAGGGCGCGGTGAAGCCGCCGGATAAGGAAAACGACTTCGGCGCCAACATCGGCGGCCCGTGGTATATTCCCGGCTTCCATGGCGACAAGTCGTTCCTGAAGGGCTACTTCTACTTCAACTGGGAAGGCTTCCAGGATCACGGCGGCGCCAACCCGGCCACGGACTCCATTCTCTCTGCGAACGACCGACTGGGCAACTTCAGCGCCTGGGGCAACCAGCTCTACTATCCGGACGATCCGGCCAAGTACGGTGCATTGGCGGGAACGGCGATTCCAAACAACATGATCGATCCCAAGTTTGAGGACCCGATCGCAAAGGCCTTTATCGCGGATCTGCCCACGCCTACCAACGGCAATGAGTTCAACAACTACTTCATTCCCAGGTCCGGCCAGGGCTCGCTGACCAACAGCGAGAATGTGTATTTTGCCCGCGCCGACCTGAACATCGGCCAGAAGGATCACCTCTACTACACCTACTGGTGGCAGTATGCGGGGCTCAACCTGCAGAGCGATCTCCCGATCGCGATTTCAAACGCAGGACCGGCCGATCCGGAGAATGCTCCCATCCAGAGGCTCAACTGGGAGCACAACTTCTCCGACGTGATGACCAACCACCTCACCCTCGGCTACCTGAACCGCAATGAGGGCTACCACGCTCTCAACGGCAGCGCCGACCTGCCCAAGGTCTCCGGCGTCGCCAATCCCAACTACCTTCCGCAGATGAGCTTCGGCAGCTACTACACAACGCTGGGCAACAACGATTCGCCGAAACCCCTCATTACCACGCGCGGAACCTACGCGTTCAACGATGTGTTCACGCGAGTGGTTGGCAAGCACACCTTGAAGGGTGGCTTTGAATGGCGCCTGGCGGGCACCAGCATCCATGAAGGCAACAACCAGGGTGGAACCTTCACCTTCAACGCCGATACCACCGGCAATGCCAACACCAACGTGGACTCACCAAACTACTGCCCTCAGTACCAGACAACGGGTTGCCCCGGCGATCCGGCAGCAAGCTTCTTCCTGGGCGCAGCGGGCAATGCCAGCTCCAACTTCTACAACGTCTTCGCCGAGTATCCGCGGCAATACCAATACGCGGTGCACGGTGGCGATTCCTGGCGCTTCAGCCCCAGGCTAACTTTGAACTACAGCCTTCGTTGGGACTACATCACGCCCTTCGAAGAAAAGTTCAACAACCTCTCCTTCTTCGATCCCATCGGGTTGAACCCCGGCGCCATCAGCACTGTAACCGGAGCCGAGCTTCCCGGCCGCCTGGCTTTCGCAGGCACAGGTTTTGGTGCTGCCAGCTATGGGGCTCGCTATCCGGAGGTTCCCTTCAAGGGCGCTCTCGCTCCTCGTGTCGGCTTTGCCTACACCTTGAACGATAAAACAGTTCTCCGCGCTGGATACGGCATCTATTACGGCCAGGCCTTCTATCCCGGCTGGAATGGCGGCATGGCGCAGGATGGCTTCAACAAGTCCTTCTCCATCAACGAATCGGTCAGCCCGACAAACAGCAACCTTGAAGTTCCGGCGCTCTACCTGACCACGGGCATCAACCCGGCGCTTGTGGGACCGACAAAGGACATTTCGTCCAGCTTCGACAATGGAAATGGGCCCTCTATGTACCGCCCTCTGGACGGCAACAAGAGGCCGTATTCGGGCCAATGGAACCTGACCATTGAGCGGGAGCTGCCCGCGAACTTCTTCGTCGCTCTCTCTTACGTGGGCACCAAGGGCACGCATCTGCCTTCCGAACTCAGCCCGCTCAACATCCTCAACCCGTTTAACCCGACCATCCAGGCTCTTGGTACTCACCTTCTGGACACCTTCGGCCCGAATGATACGACCGTTGACGGCGTCAACCAACCGTATGTAGGCTGGGCCAGCCAGATGGGCAACTGCGGCGGTGCGACTGTCGCCCAGGCCCTGGTTCCCTATCCCATGTACTGCGGCGTTCTCCAGGGCGAAAACGAAGAGCACGCAACCTCCCAGTACAATTCCGTCCAGGCCAAGGTGGAACACCACCTCTCGAGTGGTTTCTATGTCCTCGGCTCGCTGACGTTGCAGAAGCTCTACACGGACGCTGCCGACACGACACAGTCAACCAACAGCTCGGGTACTCAGAGTCAGTTCTCGCCCTACAACCTCTTCCCGAGGGCGTGGACCATTGCTCCGGACAACGTTCCCGTCACAGTCCAGGCTTCCGTGGTCTACGAATTGCCTTTCGGAATCGGCAAGCGTTTCCTCAACACTCCGGGGCCGGCCAACTGGTTCCTGGGCGGATGGCAAGCTACGCCTCTCTACCGGTACGAGTACGGCACTCCGTTCTCGTTCTCCTACAGCAACTGCATCACCGCCAAGGTGGGAGCTCTCCGCGAAGGCTGTGTTCCTGGCATCCTTCCCGGTCAGAAGGTCGTGTTGGGTGGACGCAATGGCTACAACCCGGCCACCGGCGCTCCGTTCTTCAATCCCCTGGCCTTTGAGTCGAATTTCAGTACATTCGGCTACACAGGTGTAGGCAAGGCGGTGACCACGGTCTACGGCCCCAGTTACAAGGACCTGGATTTGTCCTTCGCCAAGAACACAAAGATCGCTGAGAAGGTAACCTTCAAGTTCAGCGCCAACTTCTTCAACACCTTCAACAACCACTACTTCGCCAACTCACAGGGTGGGAACTATGGTGGTCCATCGCCTGCCTTTGTGACCGACGTCTCCAGTTCCTCCTTCGGAACCTGGAATCACTCGACCACCAATCCGCGCACCATTCAGTTCTCGGGACGGTTGGAATTTTAGGTTGTTGTTAACTGTTGTTTTTACATCTGCGTCATCTGGTCCGGAACCCGGGCCAGATGACGCTTCTTTTTCTCCGGCAGGCGAGGCTACAAGCATCTTTCCGCTGCTCAGGTCAGCGAGCCAGGAATTTGAATTCCGATTTGCAGGCGCACTCAGGGGGTTGAATGCGGATGGAGACTGAGGTAGGTCTTGACCTCTTCGCG
This sequence comes from uncultured Occallatibacter sp., assembly GCA_964445025.1. Classification (GTDB taxonomy): domain Bacteria; phylum Acidobacteriota; class Terriglobia; order Terriglobales; family Acidobacteriaceae; genus Telmatobacter. The sequence goes on from CAYUJM010000016.1 coordinate 10,528, forward strand.
CGCGGACGCTTCCTGCCCCAGCTTGTGATAGACACGGGCCAGCGCCATGTGAGGCTCAGGGTAGGCGGGATCAAGCCGGGCTGCCTCTTTCAGTTCATCGAGCGCTGCTACCGGCATTTGCAGATCTTCCAGAACAGTTCCCAGCTGAAAATGCGCTTTGGTAAAGCCGGGGTCGAGGCGGATGGCCTCGCGCAAATTCTTCTCGGCGTCAGGGAGCCGATTCAAAAACTGCTGTGTGATGGCCAGGTTCAGATACGGCCATGCAGACGGGTGTTCCGATCCGCGATCGAGTTCGATGGCCTTTTCGTAATTTTCGACGGCCAGATCGTTCTGGTTCTGGTAGAAGTAGCAAAGCCCCAGGTTGTCGTAAGCGCGCGCCATGCGTGGATCGAGCGCTATGGCATGCTGAAAGTTGCGAATCGCCCGGTTGTATTCATGCCCGTCGTAGTCAAGCCGGCCAAGCCAGAAGGGGTACAGCGCGTCCTTCTCATTCTGTGCGGCCAGCGACTCAAGCTCCGTGCGCGCCCAATTGGGACGCGCCAGGTGGATGTAGGCCATGGCCAGCGAGAAACGCAGCTTAGGGTCCAGCGAAGCGATTGCTTCCGACTTCTTCCATGCGATGGCGGCGTTCATGTAGTCCTGATTGAGAAAATAGACGGTGCCTGCATAGGCAAGCAGGTGCGCTGCTCGCGCCGAATGAGGATCGCGCTCGATCTCCCCCAGCAGGAGCTTCTCCGCGGCGATGTAGTCGCGGCTCTCCATCGCGTGCTGCAAATGATTCGCTGCTTCGGGAGCGAGTTGCAGCGAATCGACCAGCGAAGCCTGCGGCGGAGGCTCGTCACCGGCGGATTGCGCATGCAGCGGCAGAGCGAGAAATGCGGGCGCAAACAGCGCCACCAGCGTTGGCATGCGGAGCATCCTGCTCAGAGCTGGCCTCATGGAGAATAGTGTAGTGGATGGAGCCGATGTGACAATGCGGGGGCACGGTGAGCGAACGGGTCTGAGCGCAGGCTGCCGTGTCTTCCGTGGAGTCACGAGCGCGCTGCAGATCGTGGCGCTCCTGCCGTTGCTGGTCTCTGCCGCTGCCGCCCAGAATTCTGCGGCCTATCAACAAACCATTCTTGCCATACAGCAGCAGATCGAAGCAAACAACCTGGATGAGGCGCGCACCATGCTTGCGAAGGCAGCTCGCATATTTCCCCACGATGGCGGTCTCGAAAACCTGCTCGGCGTGGTGGAGATTCAGCAGGGGCACACCGATGAAGCGAGCAAGGATTTTTCACTGGCCATTCTCCACAATCCTCGCCTTTTGGGTGCTTACCTGAACTTGAGCCGCATCAAAATGCAAGCGGCTGCGACGGATCAATCCGCACGCGCTGAAGCGCTACGGCTCAGCCTGAAAGCGCTGCAACTCAAGCCGGCCAACGACGAGGCAAACTATCAGGCCGCCACGGTTTTTTTCTGGAACAAAAATTATCTGCTCTCGCTCGAACATCTGAAAAAGCTGAGCGCACAGTCGAGCGCACAGGTTGGGGCGCAGGCGCTGCTGTGCGCAGACCAAGCTGCGCTCGGTCAACGGGAAGCAACGACCGAGTCGGCCAGTGCTCTTGCAGCAAATCCCAACTTGACTGAGCAGGATGCCGATACCTGTCTGCCTGAGCTGCGCGGCGCACATCGCGCCGATCTGATTGAGACACTCTTTGCCGCGGCCGCCAGCCACCAGGCGCTGTCGCCTGCCGGGTTGCGGATTCTCGGCCTCGCCCAGGAAGCGGAGGGCAAACTGCAGCCGGCGCGCGCCACGCTCGAGAATGCGTTCGCAGGTGATGGCAAGTCAGTGCTAGTCCTGGAGGACTTGACGCGCGTGTCGAAGGCCGCAAACGACAACGAGGGGGCGCTTGGTTATCTGGCCCATGCGCGCGATCTTGATCCTGGTAATCCCGCGCTGGCTTACGAATTCGGCGTCATTTGCGTGCGCATGGCGCTGTTTGCTGAAGCGCGCAAAGCCATCGCAGAGGCGCTGCGGCTGGCTCCCAACGATCCTGATTACAACCTCGGAATGGGCATGGTGGTCTCCTTCTCTGAGGATCCGTCGCAGTCGCTTCCCTATCTGCAGCGCTATCATGAGCTGCGTCCGCAGGACCCGGAAGGACTGCTGGCGCTGGGAGCAGCGAACTTCCGCGCCAAGGACTATGACACAGCCCTCGGATGGCTCAGGAAGGCCGTTGCGAACCGGAAGACAGCACCTGATGCACACTTCTACCTTGGGCGTATTGCGCGGCAGGAAGGACACCCGGCAGAGGCGACCGTCGAGCTGAAGCAGTCTCTTGCCTTGCGGCCCGATCAGCCGGATGCACTGGCTGAGCTGGGCCAAATCAGCGTGCAGACGCGGGAGTTTTCGCAGGCCGCCGGCTATTTTGAGCAGGCCCTGCGCGCCGACCCCGACAATTACGCAGCCAACTTTGGGCTGCTCCAACTCTATGCCCGCACTGGCGACTCGCGCCGCGATCAACAATCGCAGCGCTTTGACCAGATCAAGAACAAGAAGGAAGAGCAGGACAAGCAGATGATGCGCGTGATTGAGATTCGACCGGAAAGCGGTCCGGACCACCGCGACGCGAAACCCAATTGAACCCGTTTGTCCCAAGAACCTATGCAGTATGGAGAACGAATATGAACTTTGAACCACAAGCAAAGAATGTTATGAATGCCTTCCGTGCCCTGCCTCTATTGGGGCTGATGCTCTGCCTGCTTCTGGCTTCTGAATTCAGCCACGCGCAGAGCTTAACCGGCCGCTGGGCCGCCACCGGCAAGACGCTGGACAACGGGGAACAACAGAAGGCGATCCTCGATCTCAAGCAGGATGGGAACCAACTCACCGGCACGGTAATCGGCCTCGGCTTCTCCGCTGCGGTCAAGGGCACCGTCAAAGACGGCCACTTTGAACTCTTCGGCGTCGACTGGAACGACAAGGACCCGTTTCTGGTGGGCAACCTGGTGAACGGGAAGATCGATGGCATGGAGTGGGGCGACAAGTTCGAAGCAGGAGCGGCTACTCCGGCAGACGAATTTCCAAAACTGCCGTATCTCGATCCTCCCGCACTGCATAAGGTTCCCAACAACGGTCTGGCCAAGGCGCCGCCCATGGGATGGAACAGCTGGAATCTGTTTGCCGGGAAAATCGACGACCAGACGGTGCGCACCATGGCCGACGCCATGGTCTCCAGCGGCATGCGCGATGCGGGCTACGTCTACGTCAACATCGATGACACCTGGGAAGGCGTGCGCGACGCACAAGGCAACCTGCAGTCAAACCACAAGTTTCCCGATATGAAGGCCCTCGCCGATTACGTGCACTCCAAAGGGCTGAAGCTGGGAATCTACTCTTCACCTGGACCACGGACCTGCGCAGGTTATCCGGCAAGTTATGGACACGAACAGCAGGACGCAAGCACCTTTGCCGCCTGGGGCATTGACTACCTGAAGTACGACTGGTGCAGTGCCGGGAGCATTTACAAGAACGATGCCTTGCAGCCGGTTTACCAGAAAATGGGCGATGCGCTTCACTCGACCGGCCGCCCCATCGTCTACAGTCTCTGCGAGTATGGCCTGGGCAGCGTTGAGAAGTGGGGCGCCGATGTCAGTGGTAACCTGTGGCGCACCACCGGCGACATCCGCGATGAGTGGAGCAGCATGATCGACAATATCGAAAGGCAGGTCAAGACTGCTCCCTACGCCGGACCTGGCCACTGGAACGATCCTGACATGCTGGAGATCGGCAACGGCCACATGAGCGACGACGAGTACCGCACCCACATGAGCCTTTGGGCTCTCACGGCCGCTCCTCTGCTGGCGGGGAACGACATCCGCACCATGACGGCCGTGACCAAATCGATCCTGATGAACAAGGAGGTCATCGCCATCGATCAGGACCCACTTGGCATGCAGGCATCGCCCGTCAAGAACGGGGATCTCGAGACCTGGATCAAGCCGCTTTCCGACGGCACTGTGGCTATCGGCGTTGTGAATCATGGATCCTCTACGGCGCAGGCCACTGTCCTGACATCCGATTTGCACCTTGCCCACGCTGTGACGAAGGCCCGGGATTTGTGGGCTCATAAGGAAGTGCAGTTTGCGAGTGGCGCCTATGCTGCGCCGGTCCCATCGCACGGTGTGTTGCTGCTGCGCGTATGGGCGCAATAGGAAAGAGTACGGCGAAGCGGTCGATCGGGAGCACGAACTTTCGCCACGTCGTTAACGCGCCGGCTTAAGGGAAGAAGAGCAGGAACCAGCACCAGTGGACACGCAAATCGCGGCTGACTATCGCGATCACGTCGGAGTATACTTCGCTCGCCGGGAAGTTCCTGCTCTTTCCGGCTTCATCTGATCGGTCAAGCTTCGAGCACCGAGGTTCGCACAATGAGTTTTATGGGTGAGTGCGGCGATCAACCGCAGGAGACAAACTGTCTTTCAGCAGCCTGCGCGAGCCGCTCAAAGCGATCAGCCCGCGCATTCGCCATTGCCATCGCGGCCTGGCTGCTGCTGTGCGCAGCGTGGGTGGCGGGGCCAGGCAAGACAGTTTCCGGCGCAACGAGTGGACTCGCCAGCATCACCGTTGATTATCCGCTCAACGGTTCTGTCTTTCCGCCCGATATAGCGCCTCCAACATTCCAGTGGCGCGATCCGGCCGAGAACGCTCACAGCTGGCAAATAGAAGTCACATTTGGCGATAGTTCCACTCGCCTGCGCAGGTCATCGAAGGGCGAAGGGCTGAAGATCGGTGAGATAGACCCGCGCTGCATCTCGAGCAGCAACAAGCTGCCCACACTGACGCCCGAACAGGCGGCCTCACACACCTGGAAGCCGGATGCCGAGACGTGGGCCGCGATCCGTGCACACGCAGTGGAGCGTCCGGCCATCATCTCCATCACCGGATACGCGGATGCGAGTCAAGGACAACCGATTTCACGCGGCAACATGCAACTGACCGTATCGCGCGATCCGGTGGGAGCGCCGATCTTTTATCGGGACGTGCCCCTGATGCCATCCGCGACCGAAAGAGGCGTGATCAAGCCACTTGCTGCAAGCGCGGTTCCACTCATCGAGTGGCGCATGCGCGATATTTCCGAGCCCGCCAGCCACGTTGTGATGACAGATCTGCACTCCTGCGCCAATTGCCACTCGTTCAGCCGTGACGGCAAGACGCTGGGGCTGGACATGGACGGACCACAGAACGACAAGGGACTCTACGCGCTGGTGCCCGTCTCCGAAAAGATGACCGTGCGTACGCAGGACATGATCTCGTGGGCGAAGTTCACGGGCGAGATGGACTCGCAGTCGCGCCTGGGATTCATGTCGCAGGTTTCGCCAGACGGCAAGTACGTGGCAACCACGATCAAGCCGCCGGGAACGAAGGGCTGGCAGTTCTATTACATTGCCAACTTTCTCGACTACCGGTTCCTGCAGGTTTTCTACCCTACGCGTGGAATCCTGGCCTGGTATGACAGGGCGGCCAGGAAAATGCAGCCGTTGCCCGGTGCCGACGACCCGAAGCTGGTTCAAGCGAGCGCGATGTGGAGCCCGGATGGAAAGTACCTTGTGTTTGCGCGGGCAGAGGCCAAAGACCCAAACCCGCCTGACGGCAAGCTTGCCACCTACGCGAACGACCCGGCCGAGGTGCAGATCCAATACGATCTCTATCGCATTCCATTCAATGACGGTCGAGGCGGGAAGGCCGAACCGATTCCCGGAGCATCACAAAACGGGATGAGCAACAGCTTCCCCAAGATTTCGCCGAACGGCAAGTGGATGGTCTTCGTTCAGGCGCACAACGGCCAGTTGATGCGCCCTGACGGCAAGCTCTATATCGTGCCGGCAGCAGGCGGCAAAGCGCGGCTGATGAACTGCAACACGCAGTTGATGAATTCGTGGCACAGCTTTTCGCCGAATGGACACTGGATGGTCTTCTCGTCAAAAAGCCGCTCACCATATACGCAGATGTTCTTGACGCACATCGACGAAGACGGCAATGACACGCCGGCAATACTGATCGAGAACTCAACGGCCGCCAATCGTGCCGTCAACATTCCCGAGTTCGTCAACATGAATGCCAGCGGCATCGAACACATCGACACACCGGCGGTGGATCTTTACAAACAAATCGACATTGCTGCGGACCTCTCCAGGAAGGGACAATACGAGGCGGCGATTGTGCAATGGGACAAGGCCATGGCCATGGAGCCCGGCGACCCGGGCGTTCACTTCGGGCTGGGGCAGACGATGTTTCTTGCCGGCAACATCGACGGCTCAATTGCACAGTATCGCGAGTCTCTCCGGCTGGACCCGCACAGCGCCGAGGCGCATAACGGCCTGGGTGCTGCGCTGGGCCAGGCAGGCAAGGCGACCGAATCGATGGAGCAGTTTCACCTGGCGCTTGACGACAAGCCGGAGTATGCCGAGGCACACAACAACCTTGGCTCCGCGCTGCTTGCAGAGCATCAGCTTCCCGAAGCCGAGATTGAATTCAAATCCGCAATCAATGCCAATCCCGATCTTGCGGAGGCTCATAACAATCTCGGCTCCGCCTATGCCGCGGAAGGGAAGGTCGACGAGGCGCAGCAAGAGTATCGCAAGGCCATCGCCATCAATCCCGGGCACGCGCCGGCATACAACAATCTGGGACTTGCGTTGGCCGCGAAAGGCGATTTCGACGGAGCCATCGCGGAGTTCAACAAGGCACTCGAACTGGAGCCGTCCAGAGCGGAGGCGGAAGGCAACCTGGCTCGCGCGCTGATGGCAAGAGGCGATGTGGATGACGCAATTCCGCATTTCAAGAAGGCACTCGATCTTGGTCCGGAAACTGCCGATTTGCACACCAACCTCGGCATAGCTCTGGCCAAGAAGGGCGATTTAGACGCCGCGATTCCTCATTTCGAAAGAGCGCTCACACTTTCGCCCGACGCGGTGGACGCACACTACTACCTCGGAAAGGCGCTGGTGATGACCGGCAAGGGGGAAGAGGGTCTCGAGTGTTGGAAGAAAGCCTTGAGCAAGGACCCCGACGATCTGCAGGTGCTGAACGATACTGCATGGGTGCTTGCCACTTCCAAAGACGCCACACTTCGGAACGGCAGTGCGGCCTTGCCTTTGGCCGAGCACGCGGTTGAGCTCACTTCGGCGCGCGAACCGGCGATTCTGGGCACGCTCGCCGCTGTATACGCGGAAGCCGGCCGCTTCGACAAGGCAATCGAATTGGAACAACGCGCAACCGACTTGGCAATGCAACAGGGGAACGCGCGCCTGACTCAGAGCCTGAATGAAAGGCTGGCGCTTTTTCAAAGCAAGACTCCAATTCGGCAATAAGGGGCGCGGCTCGACAATTGCCGACCGGCGCCCATGCCCGAAGAGCAAAGCGGGTACGATGGTCCGCGGACGATATCAACCCTGTCCACGTTGCGAGGCCCGATGCGAAGGGGAGTTCCGAGCTCCGGACGAGCGGCCGGCAAACCCTGCTCGATTCTCCCGCTTCTGAACCAGATCGCAGAGCCGTGAAGGAAACGGTGAAGATCAAGCACGATTCCATCGTCTTACCTTGAATCTCAGTTGATGTGACCGGCCCCATGCACGCATCCAACTCCGTTGCAGTTGGTCGCTCCCTGTGTGGTTTCGGCTATTCGGCAGCTACTCATCGGTTCATGAAGTACCGGTAAATAGAAATGTTGACGTGCGGACCGTTGGGTGTATGATTCTGTGCAGAATTCATCAGAGACGAAGTCATTGCGGATGTCCGCCCTTTTCGCTTGCGATTGAACGGGCGGCATCCGCTGATCTTTGATGGAGGGTGGCGTCAGCTCACCTTGCCGGTTCCTTCGCGGAGGAGCCGCAGGCCAGCCCGTTGTGCCGGGCCTTTCAGAACCCCCGGTGAAAGTCCTCCACAACGGCCCATCCGGGCCCTTCGAGGAGGCGATATGGTCGGCTCCACAGCCCCGCGCGTTTCCGCTACCATCATTCTTTCTAAACCCCTCTTACAACGGGTTCTCGACAATCTCAGCGAGGGCGGATTTCAGCTGATCGGTCCAACGGTGCGTGCGGGCGCCGTAATTCTCGACAGCATTCGGAACATCTCTGAGTTACCAATCGGCTGGGCGCTCGAGCAGAAGGCGGGAAGTTCGCACCTGGTGCGAACACACGCAACCGATTACTTCGGTTGCACCGTTGGTCCGCATTCGTGGAAGCGGTATCTCTTTCCGCCGCACATCGATTTGCTGACAGCTCAGAGAAACGGTGAAGGCTGGACATTTGAGCCTCCGCAAGACGATTCGCCGCCATTTGCCTTCATCGGCGTGCGGTCATGCGACCTGCATGCAATCTCCATTCAGGACGATGTGTTCGTCAACGGCGCGGTGAGCGACCCACACTACGCATACCGGCGCGTGCGGGCGTTCATTCTGGCAGTAAATTGCAACGCAGCCGCGCCGATATGCTTCTGCACCTCAATGAAGACGGGCCCGCGTGTGCCCGCAGGATTCGATCTGGCCCTCACGGAACTCCCGGAGTCGTTTGTCATCGAGATTGGTTCCGAGGCGGGCTCGAATGCACTCGCCGGCGTAGACTGGCAACCGGCCAGCGCCTTTGACCAGGGCCGGGTGACGCAGATCACGCAGCGCACCGAGCGGCAGATCCAGCGCCAGGTAACCACGAGTGATATGCAGCAGCTCCTGTACGACAGGATCGACCACCCCTATTGGGACTCCATTGCGGCGCGGTGCCTGTCGTGCGGGAACTGCACGATGGTCTGCCCCACTTGCTTCTGCTCGACGGTGGAAGACCACAGCGATCTGTCCGGAACAAACACAAGCCGCACGCGCGTTTGGGACTCCTGCTTCATCCTGGATTTTTCACACGTCCATGGGGGAAACAGCCGTCCCACCATCAAGTCGCGCTACCGCCAGTGGATGACCCACAAGCTGGCCGCGTGGATCGATCAGTTCGGGCGCTCCGGCTGCGTGGGATGCGGGCGCTGCATTGCCTGGTGCCCGGTGGGAATCGACATTACTGAAGAGCTGAGCACTCTCCGCTCACAGGGGGCACGATGAGCCAGACGGACCTGCTCGAGCCCGCAACCATAGCGGATCCTATGCTGCCCCATCCGGCAGTGGTGCGCGCCATTCGGACGGAGGCTTACGGGATCTCAACCTTTTCGCTGGAATACCTTGATACGGCTGCCCAGGCAGGGTTTTCACCAGGCCAGTTCAACATGATTCACCTGCCCGGATTCGGCGAGGTTGCGATCTCCATCTGCTCTGATCCCAATACGCCCAAAGTCATGGATCATACGGTTCGCTACGCGGGCAGCGTCACGCGAGCCATCGGCCGCCTCAAAATCGGCGAAACCGTTGGCATGCGCGGACCGTACGGAAATCCTTGGCCCATGGAGCTGGCCGAGGGCAAGGACCTGATGCTCGTCTCCGGCGGCATTGGGTTGGCGCCGTTGAGGCCGGTGATTCTGGAAGCCATCCATCGCCGCAGCAGCTTCGGGCGCGTGCTCCTTCTTTATGGAGGCCGTACGCCGCAGGATCTGCTCTACACCAGCGAATTCGAAAAATGGCAGGACTCCGGCATCGAGGTCAACGTGAGCGTAGACCGCGCCGACGAGACATGGAAGGGGCAGGTCGGCGTGATCCCGATGGCGTTTTATCGCATCCGCCTCGATCACCGAAACACGCTGGTCTTTTCCTGCGGCCCGGAGATCATGATGCGCTTCGTCATCTACGAGGCCATGGCGCGGCGCATTCCCAAAGACGCGATCTACGTCTCGATGGAACGCAACATGAAGTGCGCCATCGGCCTTTGTGGGCATTGCCAACTGGGGCCCGTCTTCATTTGCAAGCAGGGCCCGGTGTTCAAGTTCTCTGCGATTGAACCGTTCTTCGGAAGGGAGGAGTTCTGATGGCTGGAGATTCAAAGCCGCGCCTTGCCGTCTTCAAGCTGGCTTCCTGCGACGGCTGCCAGTTGCAGATGCTGAATTTGGAAGACGAACTCCTCGAGATTGCAGGCGAGGTGGAGATTTGTTATTTCCTCGAAGCGCGCTCGCAGATTCTCGACGGCCCTTTCGATGTAGCGCTGGTTGAGGGATCGGTCACCACGGAGCACGACCTGGAACGCGTGCGTGAGATCCGGCGAAACTCGCAGATGCTGATCACCATTGGCGCCTGCGCCAGCGCCGGCGGAATCCAGGCGTTGCGCAACATGCAGGATGTAGATGAATACACGCGCTCTATTTATGCCAATCCCTCCTACATCCATACGCTGTCGCAATCGACACCGGTGGCGGCACACGTGACCGTGGATTTTGCCATCAACGGGTGTCCCATCTCCAGGGAGCAACTGCTGGAGGTGATTACGTCGCTACTGATCGGCCGCGCTCCGCAGTTGCCGACGTATTCGGTATGCGTGGAGTGCAAGCGCAAGGGAAATGTCTGTGTGCTGGTCTCGCGGGGAGTCGCCTGCATCGGCCCGATCACACAAGCGGGTTGCGGCGCGCTGTGTCCCGGATTCAACCGTGGCTGCTTTGGCTGTTACGGCCCCATGGAAAGCGCCAATCCTGACTCTCTTTGCCACACACTCACTATGCGCGGCGTTCCACGCGCCGAGACTTTGCGGCTGCTGAACGGATTCACCGGCTGGGCGGAGGAATTCCGCTCCGCCGCGGAGAAGCTTGAGAAGGCATCGATATGACCGCGAGCAATGGAACTCGTACGATCCGCCTGGAATCGATGACGCGTGTCGAGGGAGAAGGCGGGCTGCGCATTGAGGTGCGCGAGGGAAAGCTCCAGGATGTGAGGCTCGACATCTACGAGCCGCCGCGCATGTTCGAGGCATTCCTCCGCGGACGCTCGCTGCGCGAAGTGCCCGATATCACCGCGCGCATCTGCGGCATTTGTCCGGTCGCGTACCAGATGAGTTCGGTACAGGCTATCGAAGCGGCGCTCGGCATCACGCCGGGCCAGGAAATCTCGGCGCTGCGCCGATTGCTCTACTGCGGGGAGTGGATGCAGAGCCATGCGCTGCATATCTACCTGCTGCAGGCTCCCGACTTTTTCGGCATGGAAAGCGCGGTGGCGCTGGCGGCCAGGCAGCCCGAGCTCGTGCGCCAGGGCCTGGAACTGAAGAAGATCGGCAATGAGCTGATGGAGATTATCGGCGGTCGGTCCGTACATCCAGTCTCCGTCTGTGTGGGCGGATTCTGGAAGGTCCCGCGGCGTAGTGAACTGCTGGCACTGCGCAGCCGATTGGAGTGGGCGCTCCAGGCTTCAATTGATACCGTGAAATTCGTGTCCTCTTTGAAACTGCCTGAGTTCCATGCGGACTATGAGTGCGTGGCGCTCTCCCATCCTCGGGAATATCCCATGAACGCGGGACATATCGTTTCCTCGGCGGGGCTGGACATCCCGATCAAAGAATTCGAGCAGGCCTTTCTGGAGATGCATGTGGCGCATTCCACAGCGTTGCACTCGGTGCGCGCCGAACATGGATCGAGTTACCTGGTCGGGCCGCTGGCGCGCATCAATCTGAACCTGAACCATCTGCCTCCGGCCGCCCGCCAGGCCGCTGACGAGAGCGGTATCGCTTGGCCTTGCTCCAATCCTTATGCCGGAATCGTGGCCCGGGCCGTGGAGCTGGTGATGACATGCGAAGAGAGCCTTCGGCTTATCGACGCATACAGAGAGCCGGAACCGTCGTGCCTCGAATACACGGTTCGTGCGGCAGAGGGATGCGCCGCGACAGAAGCACCGCGGGGATTGCTCTATCACCGCTATCGCATCAACGATCAGGGGATTGTGCAAGCCGCCAGGATCGTTCCGCCCACGGCGCAGAATTATCGCCGCATGGAGGACGATCTGCGCCTGCTGATTCCCGGAATTCTTGAGCGGACGGACTCGCAGATTGTGGACGAGTGCGAACGGATGGTGCGCAACTACGATCCCTGCATTTCGTGCTCGACACACGCTTTGAAGGTTCGAATTGCCCGTTCGTGAATCTTCTTCTCAAATGAGTATGGCGCAGCGCAATCGGAATGGAGATCTGTGCATGTCAGATGCCGCCTGCGTTGCCCGCACAGTGACATACTCTGCGCAACGACGAAGCCCGAGCACAAGCGGCTCAGACCGCGCGAATGGGACATTTCAGGGATTGATACGGAATTCGAGGAGAGGCAGGCGCATTCACGCTGCCCGATGCAAGTCGACGACTACTTTCAAATCCCGCTTGTTATCGGCGCAACCGGACACCTGCCCGGAATCGCCATTCGCTGAACCCCAAAGAACAAATTCAATTGGCCGGTCCATATCCGCGGGCACATGACCCACGTAAGGGCTCACGCGGACATTCAAGTAAAGCTGCGGTCCGTCGGTCGTGTAGGAACCGGTGTAGGTGTGGGCGGGATCGCCACCCAGGATCTCTCCATCGCGCAGCACGGCCATGCCATCGCCCTGCGCAGTTCCCGCAGTAAAGTGCGTATACCAGAGGCCTTCGAACTTCATATCTTCAATTCTCCTCACTGGGATACAGCTATTCCGGCAGCGAATTATACTCCAACGTTAAAAAACGGGCCAACTGTTTTTCCGAGCAAATGCGAACTGAGTATTTGCGTAACGAGGCCCGGATTTCCGTCGTGATGCACATCACGGTGGATCGCATTTGCGATGTGCTAAACCTCCATCCGGTACATGGTCTATTGCCGCGACGCGCGGCAGGAGTTGGTTTGCGCCGCCCCGCAAAGGCCGCTGCCTGCGCCTCTCAAGCAGTCGGTTGCGGCCGGGCTCCATCCCAATGAACTGGGAGGTATTGATGCCGACCATAGACGATCGATCCCTCATTCTGCTGGCGCCATGTTCACTTCTAGTTGGTGCCCTGTTGCAGATTGTCGTGGCGCGTCTCTGTTCTGCCCGTGCAAAGGGGATTCTGTCGGTCCTGGCCTGCTTCCCGGCGGTCGTCGGCGTGGGAGGCATCGCCCGCCAGGTCCAGGCTGGACATGCAGTCGAGTTCAATCTTCTCCCGTGGGATGGACCGCTCGCCCTCGCCTTTCATGTGGACGCGCTCAGTGTGCTTTTCGCCGGCATGGGAGCATTTCTCGGCGGACTGGTGCTCCTTTATTCCATCGGATACATGGCGCACGACCGGTCTGCGACCCGCTTTTACTGCTCGATGCTGATTTTTATCGGCGGATTTATCGGGCTGGTCTACAGCGCCAATCTCTTTCTCGTGTACATGTGCTGGGAAGCGATCGGCCTGTGCTCCTTTAGCCTGGTGGGCTTTTGGTACACCGACCGCGAGGCGGTGAATGGCGCGCGGAAGGTATTGCTGATGACGCACATCGCCGGCTACGGGTTGCTGGCGGCCATTCTGATCCTCTATCACCGCACGGGAAGCGCGCTGTGGACCGACCCGGCCGTGGCGCGCAGCTTCACCGGCGGTGTCTTTCTGTTGATGCTCGCCGCGTTGGTGGCCAAATCCGTGCAAGTGCCGCTGCACACCTGGATCCCCGAGGCCATGGCGGCGCCCACGCCTGTCAGCGCACTGCTGCACGCTGCCTGCTACGTCACGGCCGGCGTGTATCTTGCTGCGCGCATGCACAGCTTCGGCACCTGGCCCGCTGCATGGGGCGCAACTCTCGTATGGATCGGCTGCATCACCATGGTGCTGGGGGTGATGTATGCCATGGTGCAGACCGATCTGAAGCGCATGCTGGCTTTCTCCACCGTGAGCCAGATCGGGTACATGATGATGGGCCTGGGAATCGGCACTCCTTTGGCCATTACCGCGGGCCTGCTGCATTGCCTCAATCACGGCTTCTTCAAAGGCGGGCTGTTCCTGAACGCCGGTGCGGTGCTGCACGCCACGGGCACGCGCGACATGAACGAACTAGGCGGGCTCGCCACACGCATGCCGCGTACGACGCTGTTCTGGCTGACTGGCGTCGGCGGCATGATGGGAATTCCGCTGATGAGCGGCTTCGTGAGCAAGTGGATGCTCTACGCAGCGGCATTGCAGGCGGGATGGACTGTTCCCGCCATGGTGGCCTGGGCGGTGAGCCTGGGCACGGTTTTCCTGTGCGCAAAGGCGACCAGCGCCGTGTTTCTGGGCCCATTGACCGACAAGACCCAGGAGGCCGAAGAGGCTCCGCCGACCATGCAATGGGGAATGGGGCTCATGGCTGCGGGCGGCATCATTCTTGGTATCGCGCCGCAACTGGCCGTGAACTACCTGCTCAATCCGATTCTGGGAGCGCTCTCATTGGGCGCGGGCGTGCGCGTAACGTGGTTCGGCTTATTTGCAGATGCCGGAAGCTTCTCCACCACGGGCGGCCTGGTGTTGGCGCTGGTCTCGCTGATTCTGGGCGGGGTGATCTATGCCATCGCCTACGCCGCTCGTCCAGCGCAGGTTGCAGGCGGAGCGCTGGCTGGAGCAGGAGGAGGGATCTTTACCGGCGGGGAACCTCTGTCGGACCACGCGAGACTCACAGCCGGAGACTTTTCCGAAATATTCGAGCAGAACTGGCATACATTCTTTCGCTGGTCCAATGTGGATCGTGTTTACCTGGGAATCTGGAGCGGGTTGCAGGCAGCTTCACAGGCGCTGGGCGCGGTGGTCGCAGTGCTTGAGCGCAAGGCAGCGATCTTGGCCGTAGTATTTGCCACCGTGCTCTTTGCTTTTGTTCGTTGGGCGGTGCCCGGCCAGCCCGGCGCTTATGAGAGCGGCCCGATGCACGTGCCCTCACTGCTCATCGCCGCAATCGCCGTCGCGTCTGTGGCGTTGTTTTTCGCCTCGCTGGTCAGCGGCGCAAAGGGGAAGGTCCCGCTCTGGCCGTGTATGGTGGTCGTCGGCAGTCTTGCGGTCGCCGGCCTTCTGGTTGCCAGCCCCTGGCTTCGCCTCGGCCTGCTGGAGCTTGCCACTCTGTTCACAGTGGTGCGCGTCTGGCTCGCAGCGCGTACCCAGGCGGCAAAGGTCACGTATCTCGCCGTCGTGCTCGTCTCCGCTCTCTGCGCGGTTGGCAGCGAAGCGCTCTCGAGCCAGCCGGGACAAGCTTGGTCGCGCGCACTGCTGCTGACCAGCGTTTTCGTCAAGCTCGCGGCCGTTCCCATGCTCTTCTGGCTGCTCTCGCTGGCTGACGAGCTTCCTGCTCTTGTCCTCGGCCTGATCATCGCGGTCGTCGATATGGCTGCCTTCGGCGAATTCTGGATTTCTGCACAGTCTGCGCCGGGACCGCTCGCTCCGCAGGGACTCTTGCTCGGCATGGGCGCCGTCACCTCGTTCCTCGCCGCTCTTCTCATGCTCTCGCAGCGCAGCCTCAAGCGATTGCTGGTGCTGTCCACCATTGAGGATGTTGGATTCCTCCTGCTTGGCCTGGCTTCAGTGAGCGCTCTGGGCGCCTCCGGCGCGATGATTGCAGCCTCGACGCACGCACTCGCCAAGGCATTGTTGTTCGCTTGTCTCAGCGGACCTGAGGCCGATGGCGCACTGGATGGCGTGCACTCTGGATTGATCAATCGCTATCCGGTCAGCGCATTCGGGTTCCTGTTCGGCATGCTGGCCATGCTGGGCGTGCCGCCGACCCTGGGATACATCGGACGCTGGAGACTCTACGAAACTGCGTTGCAGATATCGCCCCTTCTTCTGGCGGCTTTCATCCTCTCGTCTGTTTTCGCGCTGATCGCATATGTGCTGGCTTTGACGCGCGTATGGTGGGGACCGGCGGGCGAGGGTGACTCGCAACCACCGATCGACTCGCCTGCAGGGAGAGAACCCCTTGTATTGCAGGCCGCGATTGTTGCGCTTGTGGTGTTGCTGCTGGTTGCCGGAATTTGGCCGCACGGACTGCAGACGCTTGCTGGAGGCCGCCCATGAACCTCTGGAACCGATTGATGTGCTACGCGCGGCGACGCAGTCCCTGGCTGTTTCACATGAACTCGGGCAGTTGCAACGGTTGCGACATCGAGTTGGTTGCGAGCCTGACTCCCCGCTACGATGCCGAACAGTTGGGGGTGCGCCTGGAAGGCAGCCCGCGCCACGCCGACATTCTGTGCATCACCGGCCCTGTAACCCGCAACTCGGTGCAAGCCATTAAAACCGTATACGAGCAAGTCGGCTCGCCAAAAGCCGTGGTGGCCATCGGTTCCTGCCCGGCAACGACCAATGTGTTCATCGACAGCCGAACGCTCGATGGGCCGCTCAACCGCCATATTCCGGTCGACGTGTTTGTGCCCGGCTGTCCACCGCGTCCCGACGCCATTGTCCAGGGCGTAGCCAAGGCTGCGGAGATATTGGCTGGGCGCGCCGCGCAAGGGCCTGCAGTCGAGCCAGCAGCGGCGCCGGAATCCGTAGGAGGCCCGCCATGAATCTGATTACTGCATTGGCCCGCTTCCTCATTTTTCCTGGACTGCTTTTCGCCGTGCCAGCCGCGTGGTTCTTTTTGTGGGTTGAGCGCAAAGCGATTGCCCTGATGCAACAGCGCATCGGCCCTCCCTTCATGCAGCCGTTCTTCGATTTCATCAAGCTATTGGGCAAGACCACGCCCGCCCGCGTCGGGGTTGGTGGACTCCTCATGCGGGCATGGCCGCTGATTGCTGTGTCGGCGGCAGCGGCTGCGGTTGGGCTGCTGCCCGTGCTGCCATCCTCGGGCGGCTTTGAGGGCGACCTGATCCTGCTGTTGGCACTGATGGAACTGCCTTCCATTTGCATCATCGCGGCAGGCTTCTCTTCGCGCTCCATCTTCGCGGAGATTGGCTCCGCGCGCGAGGCTGTTTTGACCGTCTCCTATAACGTTGTCTTTCTTCTCGCCATTGTTTCCATCGCCGCCGCGCAGCACACCTTCCGCCTTGAATCTCTTGCCCAGCTTCCGGCTACGCCGCTGCGCTGGCTTGGCGTGCTGGCCGTTCTCGCCTGCCTTCCCGCCAAGCTGCACATCAATCCTTTCTCGCTTCCGAATGCGGAGCAGGAAATCTACTCCGGGCCCATGATCGAGTACGCCGGCCCCGAATTGGCGTTGTGGGAACTGTCGCACGGTCTCGAGTGGGTTGCGACCACAGGGCTGGTGGCGACCCTGGCCGTTCCTCAAATTACCCTTTGGTGGTCGAGCGCTGCTGCTTTTATTGCGCTCTCCTTCGCGATCGTGTTGCTGCTTTCCGTGCTTGCCGCCGCCACCGCGCGCCTGGCCATCGACACCACGGCACGCTTTTACTGGCAGTGCACTCTGCTCTTCGCGGTGCTGGCCATTTCGTCCACGCTTCTGATGAGGCTCCGGTCATGAACATTCTTGCCATGCTGTGGAGCAACCTGAGACGCGGCGTCATGACGTTCAAGTTTCCTGCGCGTCCTCCCGTGAGCAAGGGATTCCGCGGATTGGTGCGTTTCGATCCTGAGTTGTGCACCGGCTGTGCGATTTGCAGATTTCGCTGTACCGCGCGGGCCATCGAGTTTCGCGCCGGCAAGGGCGATTTTCAGTGGAGCTACGATCCCGGGCATTGCACTTTTTGCGGGCGTTGCGTGGAAGGCTGTAAGTCGCACGCGCTGAGCCAGGACCCGGAATGCCCACCCGTGTACCTGAACATTGGCGAGTTGAAACATTCCTACACCGTCGCGCGCAAAGCGCCCGCTTCCAAATCCAGCTCCGCATCCGCGCCGGCGCCAGGGAACCACGCCACCGATGCTGCCCCAGGAGGTGCAGGATGAACTCACTTGAGGCCCTACCGCAAGACGACGTTTTTAAGAGCATCCCGGAAAAGCTGGGCGCCTCAGCGCAATGGGAGGAAAAGGGTGGCGTTCATTGGCTTGCCACTGGTGCGCTGAAGGTACGCGATGTCGCGGCGGCCATGAACGCAACTCACGCCCGCTTTGTCACCATCACGGCTTATCAGTTGCCGGGCGAGGAAGGCTTCCGCCTGGAGTATCTCTGGGACCTCGACGGACAGTTGCTGGGCTTTCCCTTTCTGCTCTCCGGCAACTCCACTGAATCCATCTACGACCTTTGCGAGGCCGTCGACTGGATCGAGCGCGAAGTTCACGAAGGCTTTGCCATCGATTTCCTGGGGCGCGAGTACGAACCGCTGCTTCTCCGCCAGGGAGACAAGCCGGGAGTGAACCTGCGGGAGGAACTCGCATGAGCTACAAGATTCCCATGGGTCCCTACCACCCCGCGCTGGAAGAGCCCTACAAGCTGGACATGATCTGCGAGGGCGAGACCGTTTGCGACGCCAAGCTGCATATCGGATTCAACTTTCGCGGCATCGAGCACCTAGCCGAGACACGCAACTATATTCAGGTGATCGCCCTGATGGAGCGCGTCTGCGGCATCTGCTCGAATATTCACACGCTCACGCTTTGCCAGGCCATGGAGAAGCTCACCGGCTTCATTCCGCCCCCGCGTGCCCAATTTATTCGCGTCGTCGTGGCGGAGCTGGAGCGCCTGCACTCCCACGTGCTCTGGGCGGGCATCGCCGCCAAGCTCATGGGCTTCAAAACCATGTTCATGACCTGCTTTGCCGTGCGCGAGAAGGTGATGGATGTGCTCCAGGCGATCTCCGGAAACCGCGTCAATTACTCGATGAACTGCATCGGCGGCGTCAATCGCGACATCGAGGATCCGGCAGCAGTACTGGACATGGTCGAGCAGTTGGAGCGCGAGATGGTCAGCACGATCATCCCAATCTTCACCACCAGCATTACGGCCCGTTCACGTTGCGCCGGCATCGGAGTTCTCTCTCATGGGAAGGCCGTCTCCTGCGGTGTGGTGGGACCGACGGCCCGGGCTTCCGGAGTAGGACAGGATCTGCGCCGCGCCGCGCCCTACGCGGCCTACCCCGAACTCGAATTCGACGTGCCGGTTGAGAAGGACGGCGACGTGCGCGCTCGGCTGCTGGTGCGAGCCCTTGAGATCATGGAGAGCTGCCGCATTCTTCGCCAGGCGCTGGCCAAGATGCCGCCGGGCGAGTGGAACGCAGGAGAAAAAAAGGTGGTTTTCTCCGCCGGAACGGCTGTCAGCCGCGTCGAAGCGCCGCGCGGCGAAGTGATGTACAGCGTTTCGTGGAAAGAGAACTCCAGAAATCCCGCCCGCGTGCATGTGCGCACACCTACGTTTCAAAACATGCCGGCGATCCGCTGGATGGTGATGGGAGCGCGGCTCGCCGATACGCCGTTGATCCAGGCCTCCATCGATCCTTGCTACTCCTGCACCGACCGGTAGCGCGGGCGGGAACGAATGAGTTGATGAGTCAAGGCTATTCGCTGTGTCGGGCCGCGCTTTCAAAGCCGTAGCGAACATTGAGAGAGACTATCCCCGAACTACCGTCGTCCCGCGGCGGGCTTTGTCTCTGCCGGACATGGCTTTCCTGCGCAAAGAGCCCCGGTAATGCCCTTTCCCTCAGTGATCGAGTAGATCCTGTCCACAGCGGGCAGCCGCACCATCTCTTTCGCTCCCGAGGGCCAGTGAATTTCGGCGGTTCCCGCATCGGTCGCGTCGCCGAGCCCGAAGTGCGGCCGCTGGTCATTGGAGGAGATGTAGCTCCCCGAACTCAACACGTCCTCGCGCTGACGCATGCCGTTTGCCTTGAGGAACACCGTGGCGCCGATCGCATCCCGCGGGCTCCTGGCTCCTCCGGTCAGCTTCAGTTCAACCCAGTGATGATGGTCCGGATTCACATTGCGCAACAGCACAGGTGGCCCGTCGATGGGGCTGATCACCACGTCGATCTTTCCGTCGTTGAACAGGTCGCCGAATGCCGCGCCGCGCGCGCAGGTCAACACAGCCAGGCCCGTGTCTTTTACCGGCGGCACATATTCAAACTTGCCGTTCTGCGCGTTGCGAAACAGGAGGGGACGCTGCGCATAGGTGGAACCCCAATTGGATTTGTCGGCTTGCGGGAATACATGACCGTTGACGATAAAAATGTCTTTCCAGCCGTCGTTGTCGTAATCGAGGAAGGCGTCGCCCCAGCTTAGAAACGGAATGGTCATTTTGCCGATACCAGCGCGGTTGCTCACATCGGTAAAACTGGCGTCACCGTCGTTCCGATAGAGCACCTTTTCGTCGTCGGCAAAGTCCGTCACCAGGATGTCGACGCGGCCATTGTTCAGGTAGTCCCCGGCAGCCAGGCCCATTCCAGCCACCTCGCGTCCATCCTTGTTGAGCGCAAACCCCGAAAAAAAGCTCTGGTCATCAAACGTTCCGTCGCCCTTGTTCCGGTAGAAATAGTTGGGCGTGGAATCGTTAGCTACAAGCAAGTCAGGCTTGCCGTCGCCGTCGATGTCGATAAACATGGCGGTCATGCCGTAGAACTTGCTCTTGTCGGCCACTCCCGCTTTTACGCTCACGTCGGTAAAAGTGCCGTCGCCGTTGTTGTGGAAGAGGTGGTCCGGCTCGCCCGCCAGGCCGCGCGGGCCGCAGGTCAAACCGCTCATCCCTCTGAAGGCGCAATCGGCATAGCTCACCACTTTGCTCCGTGGATAGGGAAGGTTGTCGAGGTCGAAATGCACATAGCCTGACACGAACAGGTCGAGGCGCCCATCCCCGTCGTAATCGCCCCATGCGGCTCCGTCGGACCAATTGCCGAGCGTCACGCCCGCCTTCTCGGCCACATCTGTAAATGTACCGTCGTGGTTATTGTGATAGAGCCGGTTCTTGCCGTAATTAGCAACAAAGATGTCGGGCCAGCCATCGTTGTCGAAGTCGCCGATCGTCACGCCAAATCCCCAGCGGTCATTGGCCACGCCGGCCTTCTGGGTCACGTCGGTAAAGGTCCCGTCGTGATTGTTGTGAAAGAGCGCGGCGTGGGGCGGGGCCTCCTTGCCGTCGAGGGCTTTAAAGGTGGAACCGTTGACGAAATAGATGTCGAGCCAGCCGTCGTTGTCGTAATCGATTAGTCCCACGCCCGAGCCGTTTGATTCAAGGATGAAGGTCTTTTCTGGCCCGCCCATCACATGACGCCATCCGCTCAAGCCGGCGGACTTGGTCACGTCCTGAAAGACCACTTGGCCGGATTCAACAAACCCGCCCGCAGTGATCGGCCTCCCCTCAGCGTCGTACTCGGCCTCGTGTACTCCGCCGTTGGCCATGTTGGACTCCACCGGCGCCTGGGCACACAACGGCTCGAGCAAAGACAGGGCCATAGCCATAACGAACATGGACATACGAGCTGCCAACTACGGATCCTTCCGGAACATTGACCGCTATCATATTCCAACGACATCGCGCCGGGATAGATGAAAGCACGAGGGCTCGAGGGCGAATTATTGAATGTCCAGGAACGGTTTCAGGGGGCAAAGACAAGGCCATCTCAATCAAGTCAACCAGCGTCCGGCTCCATGCCTGAAACGGCGCGGGAACAATATCTTCGCCCCGAGACCAACTTTGCAGGGCAAGTGGATGGAATCTTCAAAGAATCTCTTTCCGAAAGAGTCTGACCGATCGAAATTCCTCAAAAGAGAGAAATCCAATCATTCCTTTTCCCGATATACTGTCGGCATGAGAAGCAGCGACCTTCGCAACGGTCCGTCCAGACCTCGGAGCATCGTACTTCAGAGCACGCCTTGGGTACGGGGCCTCGTTTGCCTGGCTGTGGTAACTCTTGTGCCGTTCGCCGCGGCTTTCCCCCAATCGCAGATTGGGAACGGGTTGCCCTATCCGCCGAATCAACCGGGAGTGGTGCCGATGAATCGCACTGCGAATCCAACGGCGGACGCCAACCGGCTCATGGAAGATTCGATGAAGCTGCAAAGCGACCTTAAGCGGTTTGAAGAGATAAATTTACAGCGCCAAAAAGAAATGACGTCGGACACCGCAAAATTGGTCGAGTTGGCTCATCAATTGAAGACCGACACGGACAAGGGCACACCGGATGCGCTCTCAATACTTGAGATCCGGAGGGCCGAACTGATTGAGAAGCTGGCGCACAGCATTCAAAACAAGATGAGAGCATCTGTCTCCGTTTCCAATTAGCTGCCATGCCTGCCTCGGTGCGCCGGCTGCCGGATGCCTGAGAGGACCGAAGAATTGCAATAAGATACACTCTCGCTCATGCATTTTCTCTATACTGTGCGGATGAGAGGCGCGCATACGAAGTTCCTCGAAGGGCGATGCGATGAATTCAGCCAGGACGCGAAGTTTTATTCATAGTCCTGGGTGCGCAACTTCCTTTGGTTGGACATGCTGACCGCAATTCCGCGTACGGCTGGCATTTCCCATACCAAGCAAGACGGCAGCGGAGGTATGCAATGAGGATACCGTCAGGGTTTCGTTCGTTGTGCCGGTTGGAAGGGCGGATGCGTTCTGTTCAGAATTTGGCTTGCCTGGCTGTCTTCGCCCTCGGCTCAATCTCAATCGCTGCAGCTCAGCAACCCGTTCAGGGCAGCGCGCCTCAACCACCGGTGGCCCAAGCGCCGACAACCGCAGAGGCGAAAGCGGATACTTCCAAGCCCACGACTCCGCTGACTCCGCAACAGAAGCAGCTCGCGGACGACACTGCGAGGTTGCTGACTTTGGCGAACGAACTGAAGGCAGAACTTGACAAGAGCAGCAAGGACACACTCTCACTGAGCGTCATCAAGAAGGCCGAACAGGTGGAGAAGCTGGCGCACAAAGTTCGGGACGAGATGAAGGCCAGTCAACAAAATTAGAGCATTTTCGGTAAGGGCACAGCCAGACCAGCGGGTACGTCCGAATCCGACATTCAACCTGGGCCTGCGTTGGGATGACGGCTCAGATCTGACCTGCACAAGCAGCGCTCGTGATCCGTGCACGGGCCCGGCTTCCATGCCGGCCCAGCCGTGTGTTTGGATGGCCAATGTAATCGACCTGAAGAAGCACCCCGACACCAAGCACGCATGCAGGTGCAGCCGCCAGCGTGCTTCAACTGACCCATCCGGGCAAGCACAGGGTTGTGATAGCTGACCGAACCAGCGGGCGGCTGCGGGAGCAGCCGCTCGCGACAAACACAGCGCGAATTAGCCGCCGGCCTGATAGCCCTTGTACTCGGAGGTGAACAGCGTGTGGCGGATCATGGACTTGCCGCCACCCGAGTCGCCAGTGGGAACCACTTCCGTGCTGATGACCGACTTCGAGGGCAGAACAAGCGTCTTGCCGCCGATGGCGACCGGCAGGTAATCGATGCGCTGGTATTCCTGTTGGACCACATCGGAGGTCTTGAAATCGGACTCGGTAATCAGCCGGACGACGATGCCGGTATCCGGATCCACGAAAATCTCGCCGTGGTAAGGAATGGTGGCCTTGTAGTTATACCAGCTATGAATGCTCCCGTCCTGATCCATCTCCGGAAAGCAGCAATAGTTGACGGCGTAGTGCGACTTCTTCTTATCCACGGCGAAGCTGAAGACGGCTTCTGTCTTGCCGTTCAAGTTTTCCCAGCGCAGCCACGCGAACTTGTCGGCGGCATTCGCCTCCTGAAGAACCGTGCTCAACACCGGACTTTGCCCGAGCAGCGCGATATAGCCGTTCGGTCCCCACCCCGTCTTGTCTTTGAGCAGAGGATTGTCTTCGATTCCATTGTGAATGTTGACCGGTGTCGGGACGGTGTTAATGGCATGGATGGCTTGAGCGGCGCTGGCCACTTTGGGGTCGGTACCCGCATCGGCAGAGCCAGAGTGCTTGCCCGGGAAGGCAGGCATGCCTGAAACGCTATCCTGGAAACGGGTGGTGGTTTTGGTCACGGTCACAGTCGGCAACTGAGCATATGTCTTGCTGGCGTAGTCTACGGCCTTGCCGAGCAGGGCCTTCTGCGTGGCTGCATCCGGGGCGGGCGTGGCCGGAATGTCCGACGCCGGCGGCGCCAGAACCGCGCTCTTGACCTCAAGCACATAGATCTGTTCCAGAGTAGCCGAGCCGGGAACCAGCGGCGCCAGGCTGTTCATGACCGGAGCCGTCAGCTCTTCCGTCAGCACAACCTGTTTCAGATCGTTGGCAACATCGGCATCTGCTTTCTTGGCCTGTTGGTCTGTCGTCAGCAATGCCTTCAGTTGTTCTACGGTGATGTTCTGAGCAGCCCACGCGGGTGAAGCTGCCAGGAGAACCGTGAAAATCCATCCGAACCATCTCATCTGCCCACTCCGTTTCGTCTGGCGCATTGCGCTCATCCGGCTGCGAGAATGCTCTGCCGGCTACTGGTATTTAATTGTTTCCGAACCGTAGAGATTGTATAACCTGGCCACGGCTTCGGGCCGTGAGGCGGCTCACATCTTGCGTGTGCCGTTATGGTGTTGCCTCCAGCGCCGCGCCGGGGATTGTGACAGAGCCCATGCGTCCGGAGTTCTCGTCCACCACCAGCACGCGCAGCGACGCCATGCCAGGGTGCATCTGGACGGCACACTCGAACGGCACTCCGCTGGACAGCAGGGTCTGGTACGTAGCGGGCTTGAGCCGCAACCCGAGGGTCTGCCCCTCCACCTGCGCCCTGATGCCAGCGTCGTCGCGCTGAATCATGAAGATGTCCAGCTTGTCCATCCACAATCCGCCTCGCTGTTGCAAACCGAGATCCGCCGCCATGATGTCGAGCTTGATACCCGCGCCGGGGCTCCTCGGCGTGGCATC
Source organism: uncultured Occallatibacter sp. (assembly GCA_964445025.1). Lineage (GTDB taxonomy): Bacteria > Acidobacteriota > Terriglobia > Terriglobales > Acidobacteriaceae > Telmatobacter. Next base: position 35,120 of record CAYUJM010000016.1, read on the forward strand.
GGCGGAAACGGCAATCTCGCTCACGTCCTGGGGACGCCAAACAGCCTGCTGGAAACGATCCTTCATCGACACCGGCTCCTTCGAATAGAGATAACTCGTTCGGTAGCGCAGCGTCAGCCCGTGTCGCTTGCCGCTTAGCTTGACGGTGATGTTGTGGTATTGGTCATCGGCCGGCCCCTGCGGAGAAAAGCTCACGATGAAAGTGGCGTGGCCGTCTTCCACCACGCCGGTAAGCGCGGCTGCGAGATCCCCGGCCCGGCGTATGATGCGTCCCCCGGTGGCGTCGGCCACCATGCGGATCGGTCCCTGGATGGGGTGTATGTCCTGCTGCATCTCGGCGGTATTGCGGCCGTTGGTCTGGTTCCTGGAAACAGTTCCGCCACCCAGGCTCGCGGTGTCTGCGGCAGCCTGGTTCAACTCCACGTTGCGGGTGCGGATATCCGCGCCGACCGCGGAAGTCTCGAGCTGGGACACGTCCATGGGATAAACGGCCACGTGGGCGTCGTTCATGGCCTCCTGCGCATGCTGGGCAAACGATTCCACCTCCTTCGGGGTCTTGTCGATACTTACCTGGTTGCTTTGCCAGTCGGCGAAGACGTTGTCGCTTGAGACCCACACCAGGTTCTTGTGCCCCGTTACTGCGGAAAGATGGCGCGCCACCATGCGCAGAATGATCAGCGAAGCCCGTCCTGGATTGCTGCCCATGGTGCGCAGCAGCGGATCCACGGTCTGCATCCCGTCGGGTACCTGCGTAAAATTGCCGTTCACTGAGTTGAGGTCGGCGACGCTATGTACCTCGTCGAACGACTGCCGGTTGCGTGTCTCCTCCTCCTGTGCCAGCGCCAACGATCGCGCCGTGGGCATCCACTTGGTCAGCTTCTCTACGATCTGCGCGTGGTCTGTTGTGATCTCCTGCAGCACGCCGAATCCGATGGCTGTCATTGTGTAAATGCCGACCCGCTCGCTGAGCGCTACCGTGCCCAGGAACTTGAGGATCTCCCGCTTGGCATTGGCCATGTCCGGCCAGGCAATGTGCGCCTCGTCGATCAGCAAAACGGTTGCACCTGCGCCATTCGATGTGGCCGTGGTTGCATCCGGCGCGCGGTTGGAGAAGCTGCGATTGGGGCCCGCATCGGGTGCAGCGGCCGGCGCCTCGCTCGAGAACTGCGTGAAAAAGCGAAGATCCTGCTTGCGCCCGTTGTCGTAAACCTCGAAGTCCTCCTGTTTGAGGTCCTTCACCGGATGCCCTTTCTTGTCCCACGCTACAATGCCCACGTCCACGAGGCGGGAAGTCAGTTTGAGCTGGAAGTCGCTTTGCTGCGGCTGGGGCGTATTGACCGGTCCATCCGGCACTCCGCCGGCCGCGCTGACGCTGATCTCCGGAACAACAGGCTCCGCGGGCGCGGGAACCGGCGCAGGTGAGGGCTCGGCTGCGGGGAGTGGAGTTGCTGCCGCCTCTGTTGCCGGCAGGGCTGGAGCGCTACTCGGCGTCTTCGGCGATAGAGCAGCCGCCGGAGCTGCGGATGATTCGGCCGTGCCTGTTGCCGCCCTGTTGACAGCCGGCACGCCAGACTCCGGTGCACTGGCAAACATCCGGATCGTGGCCCCAAGTCGGTGATAGTCGGTGAAGGTGGTCTGGTTCACCAGCAAAGTCGACGGGTCCTCCGGGCGGCTGTTGGGGCCCGGCTTCTCCACCGAGAGGGCCATGCTGCGCACCGGAAAGATGAAGGTGCGGTCGCCGATCGTCACCGGCCCATATTGAACCATGGTTGCGGCCTTCGCAATCGGATCACCGCTCTTTAATTCGGCCTCAATCGTGATGCGGAGTATGGCGCCTGTGTCGGGGGCAATGGTCAGCGTGCCGTGGTACCCCGGTGTCGCCTGGAAGAGCTTCGTATCTGCCTGCGCCGTCGCCACTACAGAAGCGCGTTGGCCGCGGTTCCCGCTCCCGTAATGAAGTTCGCGCTGCACATCCTGTCTTATGCAGCAGTAGCTCACCTCGAAGTGCGAATCCTCCTTGGGAACCGAGTAGTCGTAGACCGCCGCCAGCCCCGCTGAAGTCCGCTCCCAATGGCTCCATGTAATCTTCCCCTTGGCGGAGTCGGTTAGAACAATGGTGAGTTCCGGCCCAAAGTCGCCCCGCGACGTCATTCCCCGCTCCTGTTGCACAGCAGCTGGAGCGCCATTCGTGCTGCCCGCTGCCTGGACCGGAGCCGCTTGTGTGGCCTGGTCGATGATGTCCTTCCCGTCGCGATAGGTCAGCTTATCGGTGCTGATTCCCAACAGGTGCAATCCTGCCCGCACAGGCCAGTCGCCCTGCCTGAACACCTGCGGACTGTCATCGAAATGGGCAGTCGTTCGCGTAACGAAAAAATTCGGCAAATGCGGCCAGATCCGCACAACGTACCCCCGCGCAAGGTCCATCATGCGCTGCTGCGTGGCCGCATCCGGCGTTCCGGTCGCCGGCAACTCGCTGGCCGGAGGCTCCAGAAAGGCCGACTGATCGGCAAGCAGTTGCAACGCCAGAGCTGTCCGGGGACCGAGCGGCAGCTTATTCGCAAACCGGTCCAAAGTCGCGTCAGTCAGCCGCTCGGAGAGTTCCAATTCCGCAAGCCGGTGCGCCACGTCGGCATCCGCGCGGTGAGAGGCGCTGTCCGCGACAAGAGACTGCTCCAACTGGGCCACTGTCACGCGCTTTGCGGCGACAGCGGGAAGAACCAAAGCAGCCATGAGCCCAAGCAGAATCAGCCTTCGCATTGCACCATACCTTTGCGCGTTCGATTGGTTCCGATGGATGGACGAAAATCTGGACGTTTTGGACGCCGGAGGCCGCCGCAAATTCGTTCTTGTGCCTCCGGCGCCAGGCGTGCAGTAAATCGATCCAGAAAGCCGCGAATAGAACTCTACACAGCCGAAGGCCTGGTGGACAAATGGTTCGTGCAAGGGGATGGATGCGCCGAGCGGAACGCTTCTTGATTCACCCTGCGCGTGTTCACCATCCGCGCCCCATCCTTACGCCGGCTCTTCGATGGAAAGACTGGCGAAAGCGGGGGAGACCTCGAGACTTTTTCAGGACAGATCGCGAAGCTGGTTCAGTTCAAGGAACAGGTCCCATCCCGCGTCTTTTCCTGTCAAGCCACGTGCTTCTTCCTGGAGGGAAAATATGAAAATAGCCTTGGATAGAGCGTAGCGGAATCCGGGGCACATTTGACGGGCTCTACAGTGTCCCCTGGTCCTCGGGCTCCCGGAGCGGCTGGTAGGCCTGGTATCTGGCCTGGTGTGCCCTGAGTTTGCCTGCCATATCGGCGTCTCCCTGCTTTTCCGCGAGCGCCAGAGCCTGGTTCACCGCGTCTTTGGCCTGGTCGAAGCGGCCAGTCTCCGCGTAGGACGCCGAAAGCGTGTCCAGAACTGAGATGTCCTTTGCCTGGGTCAAATCCCTTGCCCGCTCCGCCAATGTCACCGCTTCGGGCCCGTCGCGGAGGGAGGCATCCGCGCTCGTGGCCATCAAGCTCGCGGCCAGCGTCAGCACCGAGACGCGGTCCGGCTCTCCATCCAGCGCCAACCGCAGTTGGGCAAGCGACTCACGATGCTTCCCCTGCATGTAATACGCGAATCCCAGCCCCTCATGTCCCTGGAAGAATCCAGGGTAGATGTGCACAGCATTCTGCCATGCGTCGATCGCCTCATCCACCCGATGCTCCAGCATCTCCGCAGTGCCCAGATTGTAGAAGGCATCAAGATAATTCGGGTTCGCCTGGGTGGCCTTCTTCAGATAGAAGATGGCCTCCTCCGTTTTGCCCGCGGCCGTCAGCGCCAACCCCATGCCGTTGTTCACGCGCGCGTCATCCGGGTCCAAGGCGATGGCTTTCTTCCACTTCTCAAAGGCCCCGGCCTTGTCGCCTACTGCCTGCAGATCCCCTGCTTCATCGATCAGGCGATAAAGCTCCGAAGCGGGCGAAGCTATATCGAGGATGGCGTCAGGCGCGATGTTCACGAACTCCGGCAGATTGACGGCCCGGTTTGCGGCGGTGGAATCTTCGACGAGTATCGGCGGCGAGTCGTTTCCGTCGGCGTCGATGTGGGTCAGATACATCTGGGTGTAGGGCGACCGGCTTTTGGAGGAAAAGACCATCCAGCGGCCATTCGGAGAGAAGCTGTGCCAGGAGTTCATCAGAGACGTATTACAGCGCATCCTCCGTGCCGTTCCCCCAGAGGTCGGAACCATGTAGAGCTCGCTATCCGGCCGCATCAGTTGCGCGTTGCGCGCCTTCACAAAGACAATCCAGCGCCCGTCCGGCGAAATCTTGGGAAAGCTGTTGCTCATCCCATTGTTTGAGGCGCCCTGCACCGGCTCCGCCACGCCGCCCTTACCATCGTTGAAGGGGACGCGGTAGAGGTTGTATTGGATTTGCACCTCATTCGGATCGTTGGCCTGGGTTGGCAGCGGAACCCCCTCGGGATGCGGCTCCTTCGCTTCGGCGCGCACAAAGACAACGTACTTCCCATCCGGGCTCCAGACTCCATCGGTCTGGACATAGTGGGGATCGTCCGCTCCGGGAAGCGGCTCCCGCCGGCCAGTCTCCCGGTTGTACCAGGTCAAAACTCCGCGCGTGGGATAGAAGACCTGGAGGAATCGATAGTCCTTGAAGTTGGTTACAAAGTACGAACTCCCAATCGACTGGTCGCGCCCCGCAAAAGTGGTCAGGACATACTTTCCGTCTGGAGATACCTGAGACATGAAGCCGACCCGCGACTGGCCTACGCGCAGATCGGTGTTCCACGAGACCGTATCCTCATTGCGAATGGCCATGTGCTGTTGCACCGGAACCACCGCGTAGAGCCCCTTGTCGTTGGCAGGGCCATCCACGTCCATCCCCATCGTCTTGCCGTCGGCTGAAAATGAGTGGCAGTTCGCGCAGGTGTGCAGACCAGTCATCAGCAGCCGGCTCTCCGGTTTACCGATGTCGCGCAACCGCCACGCAATCAGGCTCAGCTTGGAGGGCGCCAGCGGCTGAACGACATGCTTCGCTCCCTCGGACGGCATCAGCGGCACATCGCGGTAAAAGATCGGCGCAGCGACCGGATCGGCCGAAGTCGTCAGCGTCACTCGGCCCTCGCTCACCGCCCGGCCGGCCTCATCCAGCCCAGTCATTTCCACGGTCGCCGGCCCCTTTACCGAGCGCTTCTTGATAAGCGCCCAGGCATCCGCTTCCGGTTTCCAGGTATGCGCCGCCGCCTGCTCCGGCGTTAGAAACGGTGGCTTGTTGGCCGTGGAAACGCATTGCGGATCGATCGCGCCGATCTTCATCCCTTCGCCGAGCGAAGTGAGATGGATCGCCTTGCCATGACCGGCAAAACTCACATCAATACGCCAGGAACGCGCGGAGGGCGCCGCATCCCGCCAAAGAAAAGTCGGCGCAGCCATATCCGGCGGAAAAATCGTTCCCTCCTGCGGGTAGTCCACGGTGATTACCGGTTTTATGGGCTCAGAAGCGTGCATCACCGAGTCCGCCAGCCTTGCAGCCGGCAGCGTTGTTGGCCTGACTGCGCCAGAGACGGCCTCAAGCCGAACGAAGGACGCTACGAGCAGTCCGGTCGCAAGCAGCGCCAACTCCACCGCCGGCAGCCATCCTCTGCGCACCCTCGCCTCTGTTCCCTTCGCCCGCACGCCCATACCTCAGTTGCAACCGTAGCGGCGCGAAACCGCGCAAGCTGTGACCAGGGTCACACGGAGGAGCGTAATTACTGTTCGGGCAACACGGAGCATTTCCCTGAGCAACCAGCCACGCCAAATCCCCAAGAGGGCAGCGGCAACGCCTCTTCAACCGCGTCAACCGGCGCCAGGCTTGCCGGCTACCTGTCAGTAGGAGGCGGAGGGGTTGGGGGCGGTCCGCGCCTGAAACCACCTTCGGATATCTTCTTGTAGAGGTCCTCGTCGACTTTCTGATTCAGCGAGCTGGCCTTTTCGAACTCTACCTTGGCCAGGTCCTTCTTGCCCATGGCCCGGTAGAGCCGCGCCAGCCGCCAATGCACATTCACGTCGTCGGGATTGAACTTGGCCGCAATGTTGAGTTCGCGCAACGCATCCTCTTTACGGTCGGCCTCGGTATAAACGATGCCCAGGTCCAAGTGAACCAGCGGAATCCCCGGGCTCATCTTCTCGACTTTTTCAAGCAGAGGCTTAGCGTCTTCCAACTGGTTCAATTGGATATCCGTGTCCGCCAGGTACAGCATGGCCTGGATATGGAGCGGGTCGTTGGCGAGCTCAGCCTTGAATTGTTCAACGGCCTCAGGGTACTTCTTCTGGGACCATAACAGGTAGCCCAACCCGAAGTGCGCATTCGGCGCTTTTGGGTTAGCCTTGACCGCAGCCCGGAACTGAAGAAGGGCGCCGGCATTGTCCTTCATTTCATCCAGCGCTTCGCCCACCAGCATATCGGCCTCGGCCGAGTCTGGATTCAACGCCAGTATCTCGCGAGATGCATCCTGCACGCACTGCGTCTGCTTGCTCCACAGGCAACTGTGCGCCAGCGCCAGACGCAGGGGCAGGCTTTGCTTGTCGTTGGCGGCCGCGTCCCGGAGGTAGGGTACGGCCTCCTTGTATTCGGCGAGCCCGTAGTGGGCCATACCGATCAGGGTCGTCAGTTGCTGGTTTCCTGGGTTGGTTTTGAGGAGCGGCTCAAACTCGAGAATTGACCCTTTGAGATCACCGGCCTTGAACAACGCCAGCCCCAGGTTCAGCCGCAAACCGGGAACGTCGGGGCCCAGCTTCAATGCCTTGCGGTAAAGCGGCACCGCTTCCTTGTAGTGTTCCTGACGCGCTTCCAAAAGGCCCAGGTGCGCATAGGGTTCCGCGCTGGATGGGTGAGCCGTAAGATAGACACGCCATGCGGCCTCAGCCTCAGCGTTCTTGCCCTGCTGCTCGAGCGTCAGAGCCTCTTGACGGCGCGGATCAGGCGCAGCCTTGACTTGGGCCAAACAGGAACCGGCGACGGTCAGGAGTCCCGCCCACAACCACAACACGATGCGGAGCACTGGAATCACGGAATGGCCTTTCTGCCGTCTGCCCTCGCCGGCGACCTGCGCGGCGCGCCTTGAACAGTGTCTTAGACGATTTTCGCGCGCGAGCGTTCGCCAGGGCAAACTTGGGAGATCATTGCCTGGCGATGGCCAGCATCTCGCGCATGCGGTCGTCTTCAGGAAACACCTGCAAGTACTTTTCCATTTCCGCTTCCACTTGGTCATATTGTTTGTCCTGGATGAGCTCGTAGATCAGCGTCTTCCGAATGCCAGGGTTGAAGGGCTCCAGTTCGATGGCCTTCCTTGCGGACTCGATGGCCTCGGCGCGCTTGCCGCTTTGTTCCTGCGCCTCGGATAGATCCACATAGACCAACGGCTGCGACGGATCGAGCCGCAGAGAATGCTCCAGATGAGAAATGGCCTCATCGTATTTGTGGTCGTCCAGATCGCGATGCCCCAGGGAAGCCTGGACAATTGCGTTTTCCGGGTTGGACGCCTCCAACTCGGCCAGTGTCTTGAGCCAGGGTTGGACAAACTGCGCTTTTCCCTCGGCTTTGAGCAGTGCATAGGCCTCTAAACGAACCAGCGCAGGCGGAGTCGAAGCTCCCGCTCCGCGCTCGCCTGCAGGGTTCAGCTCGATCAAGTCGGGCATAGTGGCTGTCGTCTGATTGAATGTCTCATCCGGGAATGGTTCGTCGGGCGTGCGCACGATGCGATGGTTGGTCGCGCTGGAGTGCGAGATGACGCGGATGCTTCGGCGGGGCATGTGGCAGCCGATGCAGTTGTCGCCTGGCGTGGTGGCCTGGCGCGCAGCTTGCGGCGCCGTGCAGCTGGCCTTGGTGTGGCAGGCAAGGCAGGCGGAGTTGAAATGAGCAGGTGCTTCTTCCGCGGTGGGCTCGACGTGCGGATCGTGGCAACTGATGCAGCGTAGCTGCTTCTCCGCGGGCAGGTTCCGCGTGCCGAGGAAGCATTTGCTCAAGCTCATGGAGTAGTAGTGTTGGACGTGATCCTCATTGGGCGGGTTGTCGCGCGTGGGCGGAATCTGAAAGATAGCGACGGTGCGTTCGAGGGGCTCACCGGGGCGGAAATCCTGATAGGTCTTCCCCGGTTGCAGGACGCGTGCGTCGCCGGCCTGATGACAGGAGATGCAGATGTCGTTCGCCAACTGGCTGCTCAGGTTCTCCGGGTTGACAATGGTGGGGTCTGAACCGGTTTTGGGAGTCTTACCTTTGCGCATTGCTTCGACATGTGCAGCGCCTGGACCGTGACAGTTCTCGCAGCCGATGGGCGTTTGCGTGAAGGCCGGGTCGCGATAGCTTCCGTCGTGCCCGGCAATGGGTTCTGGGCGCCCGCTGTGGCAATAGATGCAGCCAGGCTGGATGACGCGGTTGAAGCCGTCGTCCTGGTCCTGATAGCCGGGCGAAAGATCCCAGCGCGCGGTCTGCGTGTAATGGGAGAGGGGCGCCTGGAAGAGATAATCGCCACGGCGCAGCAGTGCACCGAAGCCGTTCTCGCCGGTGCCGACAATCCAGCCCATTTCATATGTACTACGGAAGACTTCCTGGCCGTTTGCTCCGGATTCGGACTCGCTCTGGATAAGTTTGCCGTTCTCAGCGTGAACTTCGAAGCGGTGGTTTGACTTGGCGTCGAACAGGCTGGCTGTCTCCATCGAACCGGGAGGCAGAGTCTGGAGAAACTCCGGCTTGATGGGGGTGAGCGAACGGCCCATGCTGGTCATGGCAAAGGATGCGGTGATACTCCGATGGCAGCGGGCGCAGGCGGCAGAGCCCACGTAGCCATCCTGATTGGCCGATTTCGCTTTGGCTGGCGGCATGTCGGCGCCCTGTGCTGGCGCACGCTGGCCAGATGCACAGCCCAAACCAGAGGCGAGCACAAGAGCAGCTAGAATGAGCAGGCGATCGGGGAACCGTGGCATCTTCGAACAAACTATCGCAGGCTGATAAAGGCGCTGTCTACTCATGCGAACGGAGAAAGCCGGGAATCCAGACTGAAAGGGCGCCGCAAGAGAAAAACTCTTGCGGCGCCCTTTGTTTCTCACGTGCGTTTAGAACACGATCTTGGAGCCAAGCTGCAATACGCGTGGACCCCAATCGCCGGTCGCCGTTCCATACTGGCCGCCCGTCGAGTTGCTCCATGTCGTATTGATTGAGCTAAACTCCGTGTGGTTGAAGGTGTTGTACGATTCCGCGCGGAACTCGAAGTGAGCCCGTTCGGTCATCGCGAAGTTCTTGTAAAGAGAGGTTGTGAAATCGACACGGCCGGGGCCGACGAAGCTGTCTTTGCGTCCGTTGCCGAAGCCGAGGTTAGGACCACCTTCATAGCCGGGGGTCGGCGCTGCTTGCGGATCGGCCGCAAGTGTTCCCACTCCACCGTTGGCGTAGGTATCGAACCAGTCGTTGACCTTGTGATGGTAGGTGATCTTGTTTACGATATTCGCGAAGTTGGTGTAGCCCCCGCCCAACCCGATAGTATCGTTCACGCCGCCGAAACCGGATGCAACAGGCTCGCCCGTCTCCGTTACAAAGGTGCCGGCGACTTGCCAACCACCCAGCAGGGAATGAGCCAACCCGTTGGACTTGTTGAAGAGGGGCAGACTGTAGATGTAGTTCCCCTGGAAGACTTGACGGCGGTCGTAACCGGTGTTTCCCTTCTGATACTTCAGGACCCACGGGTTGTCGGCAGTCGCCAGATCGGTATCGGTGATGTCGATGCTGTGCGAGTAGGTGTAGTCCAGCTCACCGCTCAGACCACCCTTGTTCTGGACACGCAAGCTGGCCTCGAGGCCGTTGAAGGTGTTGTTGGTTGTGTTTTCTTCCTGGCTGATCGAGCCATATCCAGGGTAGGTGCGCAGTTCGTTGGCGCCGGCCGGATAAATCGAACCGGGCAACGAACCACCAGCGTACTCGGCTCGGATGCTGTTCGGCGTTGTAAGCGGGAAGGTGTTGAGGTTGACGTCGAGGTTCTGGTGCCAGCCAAGATTGCCCACGTACTGAACAACCATAATCATGGAGGGCTTCAGTTCATGTTGCACGCCGAGGCTGTACATGGCGGCGCCAGGAGCCTTGTACGTTGTCGCCAGCGTGGTCAGGTTGGCCGGATAGATCGGAAGAGCTGTCACACTGCCGCAGCCCAAACCACCCGCCGTGGTTACTGTTGATTCCCAAGAGCAGGTTGGTGCGCTGAAGTAAACGCTGCCCGCATTTGGTGTGTATTCAAAGGGCAGGTTGCTGTTGGAAAGGCCATAGATGTCGTTGCCCTGCAAGCGCTCGTAGAAGGTTCCGAAGCCGAAACGGAGAACGGTCCTGCCGTTGCCGAAGAGATCTTCAGAGAACCCTACGCGAGGCTGCAGCGTGTTGTAGTCGTTGGTTACCACCCCGTGAGGAATACCGGCGGTTCCTGGAATTACCATCCCGTTGAGATAATAGGAGGCTCCCCCAAACCCGGCAGGTGTCTGAACTCCCGGGGCAGTCGGGTTGACAGCGCCCGCGAATGTCGTAGACCAGAGATCCGTCAATGAATTGGGGTCGGTGATGTACTTCGTGGGATCAAAGTTCTCGAGATCGTTGTTGCGTTCCCACGCGTGCGGCAGCGCATCGTAACGCA
>CAYUJM010000017.1:0-45544 GCA_964445025.1 uncultured Occallatibacter sp.
TCTCGCCCAAGGGCGCCTGCGGCGACGTGGTGCGCAACGTGACCGGCTGCCCGCTCGCCGGCGTGGCCGCGGATGAGCTCATCGACGCCTCTCCCCTCGCTCGTGAGATTGCCGAGCTGCTGACGGCAAATCCCGACTTCTACAATCTGCCGCGTAAATTCAAGATTTCTGTCACCGGCTGCCCGGACTGGTGCAGCAATCCGGAGATCAACGACATTGGCCTCACCGCCGTAGAACACAACGGCCGGGTGGGCTACTCGATCCGCGTCGGCGGCGGGCTCTCGCGAGAGCCACACATCGCCGTTCGGCTCGACGCATTCATTCTTCCCCACCAGGCCACGGCTGTGGTTCGCGCCGTGACCGAAATCTTCCGCGACCAGCAGGGGTTGCGCGAAAGCCGCGAGCGCGCCCGGCTCAAGTATCTCTTCATGAAGGAAGGTTGGACGCCGGAGAGCTTCCTGGCCGGACTCCAGTCGCGGCTCGACTTCAAGCTTTTGCCGGGCGCTCCGGAGCAAGTGCCCAACGACATCTACCGCGACCACACCGGAGTCCATTCGCAGCGCGAGCCGGGTCTGTATTCGGTGGGCGCATCTGTCCTGCGCGGACGGATGACAGGCGACCAGCTTGTAGCTGCTGCCGAGCTCGCGGAGCGCTTTGGCAGCGGCGCCCTGCGCACCACCGTCTCCCAAAATCTGCTCTTCATCGATGTTCCCTCCCGGAAAACGGCGGAACTTGTCCGCGAGCTAGGCAACATTGGCCTCCATGTCGAAGGTTCGAGTTTCTGGCGCGGCGCCGTCGCCTGCACCGGCACCGAGTTCTGCAAACTGGCCATCACGGAGACCAAGGGCTTTACGCGCTGGCTGGTGGACGAGCTCGAAGAACGACTGCCCGGGTTCGACCAGCAGCTCAAACTCAACGTGACCGGATGCCCCAACGGATGCGGCCAGCACTGGGTGGCCGATATCGGCATTGAGGGAAAAAAAATCAAGCACGAGGGCAAGCTCACCGACGCGTACTACTTCTGCCTCGGCGGAGCTGTAGGCCAGCACGCCGCGGTTGCGCGCCCGGTGGGCTATCGCTGCCCTGCACCGCTGGTCCCTGAAGCCATCGAACGCCTTCTGCGCGAGTACCTGGCTGACCGCCTGCCCGAAGAGAACCTGCGCGCCTGGTTCAGCCGCTATTCCGACGAAGAACTCCGCGCCCATCTGGCCGGCGAGATTCTCGCTCCCGTCGAGCGCGATTTACCCACCAGCCCCGTCCCGCACGGCGTGGCAGATTGAGGTCCAACACGATGAGCATGCTGCCCGTCTTCCTCAAACTCACCGGCCGCAACGGCCTCCTTGTGGGCGCCGGCAGCGTCGCGCTCGACAAGATCGGCAACCTGCTCACGACCGGCCTGCGGCTGCGCGTCATCGCTCCCCAAGCGCGGCCCGAGATTCGCCAGTTTGCAAGCGACGGTAAGCTGGAATGGATCCCGCGCCGCTTCGAGCTTTCCGATCTCCACGGCAACTTCCTGGTTATCGCCGCCACCGATGCTCCCGAAGTGAACGCCGCCGTCTACAACGGGTGTGTGGCGCGGAATATCCCCTGCAACAGCGTCGATGACATTCCCAACTGCGATTTCTTCTTTGGCTCCGTGGTGAGCCGCGGTAGCTTGCAGATCGCCATCTCCACGAGCGGCGAGAGCCCAGCCTTTGCCCAGCGCCTGCGCCGCGAGATCGATGCGCAATTACCGGACGATCTCGGTGCATGGCTTGAGAATCTGGGCCAGCTCCGTCGAGAAGTTCTCGCAACGCATCCCCGCGGTGAGGCGCGCAAGCAGCTTTTGCATCAACTGGCTCATAGGCAGGTCTGCGAATCGACGACCTGCCCCTCGCGCCAAATGGCCCAATCCAACAAGATTGAATTGGAAAACCAAACCGTCATCCTGAGCGACCGAAACGGAGCGAAGGGAGTCGAAGGACCCGCAGTTGAGACGCGTATTTCCAGCGGCACAGTCTATCTGGTGGGAGCTGGACCCGGCGACCCTGACCTGCTCACAGTCAAGGCTCTTCGCCTCATCCGCAGCGCGGACGTCATACTCCACGACGATCTCGTTCCTGCCGCGATTCTCGATCTCGCCTCGCCCGGCGCTCAACTTCTGAACGTGGGCAAACGTTGCGGAACAAAATCCATCACGCAAGAGGACATCAACGCGCTCATGATCGAGCACGCTCGCGACCATCGCAGCGTGGTGCGTCTCAAGAGCGGCGATCCGCTCATCTTCGGGCGCGCCGCGGAAGAGATAGCCGCGCTTGCCCTGGCCGGCGTCGAGTATCAGATCGTCCCCGGCATCACCACCGCTTTTGCCGCCGCCGCTGCCGTCGGCTGCTCCCTCACCGACCGCAACAGCGCGTCGAATGTGATCTTCTCCACCGGCCATCACGCGCAGTCCCACAATCAGGCGCCGCTCCCCGCGCTCGAAGACGCCACGCGTGTGGTGTACATGCCGGGCCGCGACCTTCATCTGCTTGCCGCGGAGTGGCTGCAGGAAGGCCTGCCGCCCGACTTTCCCTGCGCCGTCGTCTCCCGCGCCGCGCAACCTGACCAGCTTATTCTGCGCACCACTCTCGCCGGCCTCGGCGGTCTCGAACACGTTCCCGCGCCCAGCCTGCTGATCGCCGGCTGGGCGCTGCGCAACATAGGCGCGGTAACTGAACCCCTCGAAACAGGCGCTTTAATCGTTGCTTGAAGTTCAATCTCATCGCATGGAGATCTGTTATGCCGAAAACTGAAGCAGCCGCACAGAAGCGTGGTATTTCTCTCGACATCTATGCCGTAGCGCTCGCGCTCATACTCGCTTTGCTGGTGCGCATCAATCTGATCCCGCCAGTCAAATGGTGAAATCCACGCACCGCTAAACAGGGACTCAGCACCGAACAAGGCGCTCGAAATGCTCGCCTCTGTTGCGTTCACCGCATTTAAACAGACCTTCCGACTCCCGGCTTCCGATTTCCCAAGGAGATCCTCATGGCAACCATCGCAGTGTCTGCCTCCCAGCCCATCAGCCGCGGCCGCCAGGTTGTTGCTCTGATTCCAGGCTTGCTTCTGCTGGCAGCCGTGGGCTACGCAGGGAAGCTCATCGAGCAATCCATTGCCGTCTATACCAGGTCTCATCACATCACTTTTCCCAATATTGAGTACGTTCTGTGGGCAATCGTCATCGGGTTAGTCATCGCAAATACCACTGGCGTGCCACGCGTTTTCCAACCAGGCGTGGCCACCTACGAATTCTGGCTCAAAGCCGGAATCGTCCTGCTTGGTTCGCGCTTTTTGCTCGGCGACGTACTGCACCTGGGCGGAATCTCCCTGCTGCTGGTGGCTGTTGCGCTCTCCCTGTCGCTCACCTTCATGCACTTGCTGGGGCACAGCTTGAAGTTGAAGCCCAAGCTCACCTCGCTGCTTGCCATCGGCTCGGCCATCTGCGGTGTCTCCGCCATCATCGCTGCCAAGCCTTCCATCGACGCCGACGATGAAGACGCTTCCTACGCCATCGCGGCCATCCTTGCCCTCGGCGCGATCTCGCTTTTCACCTTCCCGCTGATCGGTCACTCGCTCCACCTCAGCGACAAGGCCTACGGACTCTGGGCCGGCCTGGCCGTTGACAACACCGCGGAGGCCACCGCAGCCGGCGCCCTCTACTCCGATGCCGCCGGCAAAGTGGCTGTTCTGGCCAAGACCACGCGGAACGCGCTCATCGGCTTCGTTGTGCTCGCGTATGCAATCTACTGGGCATCTCGCGGCGAGGCCCAGGCCATCGGCAACAAGGCCGTCTTCCTGTGGCGCAAATTCCCCAAATTCGTCCTTGGGTTTCTTCTCATCTCCCTACTCGCTACGCTTAGCTTTTTCACCAAGCCCCAGTTAACCAGCATTGCTAACCTGTCGCGCTGGGCGTTTCTTTTGACTTTCGCTGGAGTTGGCCTGCGCACCAATCTTCGCGAACTCGGCAAACAGGGCTGGCGGCCATTCGCCGTTGGAGCCATCGGCGAGATCTTTATAGCCTTCATCACTCTTGGGCTCGTCTACGGCGCAGATCGGTTTCTCCACCTCTAAGGAATCTTTCGAGCATCTGCTGTGCCTCCAGGATTGCTTCCCGTCCTGCTATACTTCACAGGCAAATAGCCATGCTCCTTCAGGCTTCCAGCCATGAAGCTGGCCTGTTTTCTCTGCGTTCATCCGGGAGAGTGTTTGTGAAGCACGCACAATCCGGAAAGCCGGTTGTCTACTCGGTCCAACGCAAGCTTCGCCTCGCCTGCTTCGTCACTCATCCCATTCAGTATCAGGCGCCATTACTGCGGCGAATTGCGCAAGAGCCGGATATCGACCTCAAGGTATTCTTCGGCTCAGGTTCATCTGTGCGCGGGTATCTGGACAAGGGCTTTGGCGTTCCAGTGCAGTGGGACATCCCCTTGCTGGACGGCTATAAACACGAATTCCTTCCGGCGCTTCGTGACGCCGTGGACGGGAAGGTTCTCGGCTCACTCGGGCCAGTGAATTACCGCATCAAGAGAAGCATCCACGAGGGAGCATTCGATGCGGTATGGGTGCATGGATATAACTACCTGACCATCCTGCAGGCTATCCGCGCTGCGCATGCATTCAACATACCGTTGCTGCTGCGCGCCGAATCCACGCTGCACGATCGCCCGCGCTCGCGCCTGAGGCTTGCAGCCAAGAAGCTCTTCTTCGCCTGGCTCAAGACGCGTGTGTCGGCAGTTCTTTCCATCGGCGACGAGAACACCACGTACTGGAAGCATTACTTCGATGAAAAGATTCCCATCTTTCCTTGCTCTTACACAGTCGACAATCAGTTCTTTCAAAGGGAGTGCGCAGCCGCGTCAAAGACGCGCGAGGAGTTTCGCGCGTCGCTGGGACTCGTCCCCGGCCGCCAGGTAATTCTCTTCGCCGCCAAGCTGATTCCCCGCAAACGGTGCGCAGACCTGCTGGAAGCATATTTGCAGCTTTCAAGATCGAGCGTCCGACCCCTCCCTTATCTGTTGATTGTCGGCGATGGCGAGGAGCGTATTTCGCTCGAGCGCCGCGCCAAGGATGCCGGGCCTGGGAACGTCCGCTTCCTCGGATTTCGCAATCAGTCGGAGCTTCCGCGCTTCTACGATCTGTGCGATGTCTTCGTGCTCGCGTCCGTCAATGAGCCCTGGGGGTTGGCCATCAACGAGGTGATGAACGCCGGCCGGCCTGTGATCGTGTCAGACCAGGTTGGATGCCAAAGAGATCTCGTGCGATCCGGTGTAAATGGCTACGTCGTGCCCGCGGGCGATGTGACGACCCTTATTCAGAGCCTGCAGGCTGTGCTGGAAGATGAAAAGATACGCCATCAAATGGGAGCCGAGAGCCTGCGCATCATTGGCAGCTACAGCTTCGAACAGAATGTCTCCGGGCTCCGACAGGCTCTCCACACAGTTGCGCCCGGATTTCCTCTCGTCCCGGCGAACTGAGAGCACCAGTACTGCACAGCACTTGGCTAGATATTAAGTACATCTAACCGCCACGTTCCCTCGAAGATAAGTCTCTTCTCATCCCTTAGATTTCTCAAAGAGAATCAACCATAAGTTTCCATAAATTACAGAAGTCACGTGTCGCCGCTTGACAAATCTCCGCTGCGGCGTTTCAATATGACTGTTGGTCATTTATGAGCAACGGTCAATATCTCGGATCCAAGAAAGCCTCGGAGCCGCTCCCCACCGAAAACCTGCCCCATCTCCAAGGCATGGGACGCCGTGCGCGCCGCGCCGCGGAGACACGCCTGCGCCTGTTTCGCTGCGCGCTTCAACTCTTTGCCCAGCGCGGATTCCCAAATGTCACCGTGGAAGACATCACGCAGGCCGCCGATGTGGGCAAAGGAACCTTCTTCAACTACTTCCAGAGCAAGGAACATGTGCTGGGAGTCATGGCTGAGATTCAACTCGGCAAAGTGCGGGAAGCCGCGGCTTTTGCCGAGCGCGGCAAACAATCGATTCACTCCGTCCTGCAACACCTCTTTCATCGGGCCGCCGAGGAGCCGGGCCGCAGCCCCGACCTGGCTCGCGCTCTGATCTCCTGTTTCCTGGCCAGCCAAGGCGTTCGCCAAATCATCGAGCACAACATGAAAGAGGGCCGCAGAATCATTGCAAAGTTGATCGCAATTGGCCAGAACAACGGGGAAATCGACCCTGGACTGAAGAAGGACAAAGTCGCGATCCAGGTGCTGCAGGCTTTCATGGGAACTGTGCTTTTCTGGTCGCTGCATGAGGAGCCTGCGCTCGATACATGGATGGAAGATAGCTTTCAACATTTCTGGAGAGCCGTGGCTCTCCCTGGTCACGAGCAGAAACCATGAGATCCAGTTTCCGCACCATCGCTGTTCTTTTGCTGGCAAGCGTCGTTGCGAGCCAGGCTCGCTCCCAACCCTCCATAGCTCAGCAACCAGCGCCCTTACGCCTCACTCTGCAGGACACGATCCAGAGAGCCCTCCATGCAAACCTGAGCGTGCTGGTTGGCGCCACGAGGGTTGACGAGGCGGAAGGAGCGCGCGCGCGCCGTGAATCTGCCGCGTTGCTTCCCCACGTAAGCGTTCAAAGTTACGCCAACGCGCAAAACCGCAACCTGCGCGCCTTTGGGCTATCGTTGCCGGGTGTTCCCATTCCCAGTGTCGTCGGGCCGTTTTCCAACTACGACTTCCGCGTTTATGCGCAGCAGAACATTGTCGATCTTGAAAGTTACCGCAGCCTCAAAGCCAGCGAACACGCCATCGACGCCGGAAAGATGGATTTGCAGGATGCACGCGACTTGATTGTGCGCGTCATTGCCGGCCTCTACCTGAATGCACAATCTGCCGCGGCCCGCGCCACGGCCGCCGAATCGCGTGTAATTGACTCCACCACGCTTTACAAGCTGGCCAAAGACAAGCACGACGCAGGCACTGCCACGGGCGTCGATGTGCTGCGCGCCGAGGTGCAATTGGCCAACGACAAGCAGGCGCTGCTGATCGCCGAGAACCAATACAAGCAAGGGCTGCTCTCTCTGGCGCGCAACATGGGGCTGGACCCTGGCACGCCGCTGGAACTCGCCGAGCCGCTTGTGTTCCGGCCCGTAAGCCCGTCCGAATCCGAAACTCTTGCGCCCGCCGCGCTGGTAACGCGCGCAGACTATCTTTCGCTCGCCGCGCAACGCCAGGAATTGGTGGAGCAGCTCGGCGCCAATCGCGCCCGCTCCTATCCCAAGCTCAGCATCAACGGCAACTTTGGCGGCATTGGCCGCAGCATTGGCGGTGTTCAGGCCACCGGACTCATTCAAGGCCAGATCGACTTCACTGTCTTCGATCGCGACCGCGAAGGTGAAGCCGCGGAGTTGGCCAGCCGGCTGAAGCGCGTCGACGATCAGATCGCCGATCTGCGCCGCGGCATCGACGAAGATATTCGCGAGGCGCTCCTCAATCTCGACTCCGCGGCCGATCAGGTGAAGGTTGCCGAAGAGGGACAGAACCTAGCCCGGCGCGAACTTGAGCTTTCGCAGGATCGCTTTCAGTCCGGCACCACCAACAATGTCGAGGTTGTAACGGCCCAGGATGAGCTTGCCCGCGCCCAGGACAATTACATCCTCGCCGTTTCCAGCTACGTAGACGCGAAGTTTGCGCTCGCTCGCGCCCAGGGCGACACGGAGAAGAACATCTTGCAGTACGCAGGGAATCCTTAGACCGTCCCATGCAGCCGCGCCTTGATTCGGATTCCCGCACACGAGGTTTGGAGCCATGAAACGAGCAATACCCATCCTGATTCTGTTGGCCGCGGCAATCACCGCCGGCGTGTATTTCTATCCGCGCTTGCAGAAGAAGGCGGAGCCAGCGAACCAACTCACGCTCTCCGGCAACATTGAAGCTCACGAGAGCCTTGTCGGCTTCAAAGTCGCCGGACGCATCGTCGACCTTCCTATAGAGGAGGGCCAGCAGATCCACCAAGGCGCTTTGCTGGCACGCCTAGAGGACGCGGATTACAGGCAGAAGGTCCGCATCGACGAGGACACGGTGCGCGTGCGTGAATCCAACCTCGCGCTCACGTTGGCTGGAACCCGCGAGCAGGAATTGAAGGCAACGCAGCAAGCCATGATCGACGCGCAGGCGGATCTGGAAGAGAAGAAGCTGGACAACGACCGCATGCAGCGTTTGTTTGCCAAGGATGAAGTCTCCGCCCAGGATCGCGATCTGTCCGCGACCGCACTCAAGCGCGCGGACGCGACCTTCAAGGCAGCGCAGCAGCGGTTCAACGAGGCCGTGGAAGGCAGCCGCAAGGAGGATATCGCCATCGCGCAGGCCAATTTGAAGGAAGCCGGCGCCAACCTTGGGCTCTCCCGCGTCAACCTCGATTACACAACACTGCGTGCTCCTTCAACCGGCGTGATCACTGTGCGCCAGGCGGAACTCGGCGAGGTGGTCGCGCCAGGAACGCCTGTCGTGACACTCGCCGATCTCGATCACATCTGGCTGCGCGCGTACGTCGCTGAGACCGACCTGGGCCGCATCCACTGGGGCCAGGACGCAACCATCACCACCGACACCTACCCAGGCAAGCAGTATCACGGACGCATCTCGTTCATTGCATCCGATGCCGAATTCACTCCCAAGAGCGTACAGACTTATCAGGAGCGCGTCACGCTGGTTTATCGCATCAAAATCGATATCGACAATCCCAATCACGAGCTCAAGCCCGGCATGCCCGCCGATGCTCACCTCAACCTGGCTCCCGCGAGCAACAGCACTAATGCATCGCCGGCACAGCCTGTGAAGCAATGACCACGCAGATCCAACCCGCAATCATCGCCCAGGGAATCACCAAGAGCTTCCCCGGCGTACGCGCAGTAGATTCGCTCAGCTTCGATGTATGTGGCGGGGAGATCTTCGGCCTGGTCGGCCCTGACGGCGCTGGCAAGACAACCACATTGCGCATGCTGGCCGGCATCATGCCGCCGGACGCGGGCCACGCCACGGTCGCCGGCTTCGATGTGGTCCGCAATCCCGAAGGCGCCAAGCACGCCCTCAGCTACATGCCGCAGCGGTTTGGCCTCTACGAAGATCTCACCGTGGATGAAAACATTCGCTTCTATGCCGACCTGTTCGGCGTCAAACGCGCCGAGCGCGAACAGCGTTCCGCGCAGTTGCTTCGCGCCGCGGGCATGGCGGAGTTCCACAAGCGAATGGCAGGAAAACTCTCCGGAGGCATGAAGCAGAAGCTTGGCCTGGTCTGCGCGCTTATTCATCGTCCTAAAGTGATCCTTCTCGATGAGCCCACCACAGGCGTCGATCCGGTTTCCCGCCGCGACTTCTGGCGCATCCTGTATGAATTGATCGCCGAGGGCGTCGCGATTCTCACATCGACCGCGTATCTCGACGAAGCCGAGCGCTGCCATCGCGTAGCCCTTTTGCACCAGGGCAAGCTGCTTTTTTGCGACACGCCTGCAAACCTCAAGGCTCGCATGGTCAAAGGCGTTTTGTCGGTCTCCGGGCCGGAGCCGCGCAGCCTGCGCACACAGCTTGAGAATGCCGACGGAATCTCCAGCCTGGTGCTGACCGGCGACGGCCTGCATGTTGTCGTGGACGATGCATCGCGCCGCATTCCAGAGTTCCGGGCACTGTTGATCAATGCGCATGTGCCCTTCGATAGCATTCAGCAGGTCGCGCCCTCCATCGAAGATCTCTTTGTCGACGCTGTCGTTGGTGGAGGCGCAACCCATGCCTGAGGCGAATTACTCAGTTGTGGTGGAGAATCTAGGCAAGCGCTTTGGCGGCTTCGTCGCCGTCGATGGATTGAATCTCAAGATTCCCAAGGGCGAAGTCTTCGGCTTTCTTGGGCCGAATGGAGCCGGCAAGTCAACAACCATTCGCATGCTATGCGGCCTGCTGAAGCCCTCCACCGGCCGCGCATCCGTCGCGGGCTTCGATGTAGGCCGCGAGCCTGAGGCCGTGCGCCAGAACATCGGTTACATGTCGCAAAAGTTCTCGCTGTACAACGATCTCAAGGTCATCGAGAACCTGCGCTTGTTCGCCGGCCTCTATAGCGTGCCATCGCAGTTGCTTCGGCAGCGCATCGACTGGGCACTGGAAATGTCGAATCTCAGGGGACAGGAAAACCTCATCACCGGCACGCTGCCCGGCGGTTGGAAGCAGCGCCTGGCGCTCGGTTGCGCCGTGCTGCACAAGCCGCCCATTCTATTTCTCGATGAGCCAACCTCCGGCGTCGATCCCATCTCGCGCCGCCAGTTCTGGGACCTCATTCATCACATGGCCGAAGCCGGCGTCACCGTATTCGTCACCACGCATTACATGGAAGAGGCTGAATATTGCAATCGCCTTGCGTTGATTTTTCGCGGCACGATGGTCGCCCTCGGCACGCCCTCGGAGTTGAAACGCGACTCGATGAAAGGGGAACTGTTGCTCGTGGAATGCGACCCATTGGGGCCGGCAGTTGAAATGCTGCAGTCGGCGCCGGGCGTTCTGGATGCGGCAGTCTTTGGCAACGCGCTTCATCTTGTTGTGCAGGACTCGGCAGCGGCCGCTCCGCAAATTCATGCGTATCTCAGCGAACGCAAGGTCAGTTTACGCAAGATCGAGAGAATCCGCCCTACTCTCGAAGATGTGTTTGTTTCCGTCACAACAGTGCGCGGCGGCGCAGCGGAGGTGAATTCATGAACTTCAATCGCCTTGCTGCGGTAGCCAGGAAGGAAATCATCCAGATCCTGCGCGATTCGCGCAGCCTCGCCATCGTTGTGCTCATGCCCGTAACGCTGATGCTGCTCTTTGGCTATGGCGTCAATCTCGATCTCAAGGGACTCCCCGTTTATGTCCTCGATCGCGACGGCTCCCAGCAAAGCCAGGACCTGCTCAAACACTTTCAGGCCAGCTCCTACTTCCACATCGCTCGCGTGGTAAACGACTATCCGACTATCGCCCGTGCGCTCGACGATGGCTCCGCCAAAATGGCGATTGTGATTCCATGGAACTTCTCACAACGCCTGAGCGAGGGCGGGCCGGTCGAGGTACAGGCGCTTGTGGACGCCACGGACGACAACACCGCGAACGTGTTGATCGGTTACACACAAGCGGTGGTCCAGGGCTATTCCTCGGAGGTACAAACCACGTGGCTCAACCAGCGCGGCCAGCAGATTCAACCCGCCCCTGTCGGCGTGCAAACCCGCACCTGGTACAACGAAGACCTGGAGAGCAGCGCCTTTATCATTCCCGGTGTGCTAGCCCTGGTGATGTCCGTCATTGGCGCGTTCCTCACCTCGCTCACCATCGCGCGCGAGTGGGAACGGGGGACCATGGAGCAGTTGATTTCGACGCCGGTGAGCGCCATGGAGATCATGCTGGGCAAACTCGCGCCCTACTTTGTCCTCGGCATGTTCGACGTGGTTCTCTGCGCGGTCATCGCGATCTACTGGTTCCACGTCCCCTTTCGCGGCTCATTCGTTACGCTGCTCATCAGCTCAGCCATGTTTCTTGTGGTTGTGCTGTCGCTTGGCTTTTTCATCTCCGTGCTCGCGAAGAATCAATTTGCCGCCAGTCAGATTGCGCTGCTGATCACATTTCTGCCAGCCTTTTTGCTTTCCGGCTTCCTGTTTGCCATCGAGCAGATGCCGATTGTCCTGCAATGGATCACCCGCATTCTGCCCGCGCGCTATTACGTCTCGGTTCTAAAGAAGATCTTCCTCAAGGGCACGGCAACTGCCATGCTCTCCGCCGATCTGATTCCACTGGCTGTTTTTGCATTCGTGCTGACACTGCTCGCCACGCGCGCATTCCACAAGAGACTCACCTAGGAGAGGACTCATGTTTGCACGGCTCAAGCAGATGTTGATCAAGGAATTCATCCAGGTGTTCCGCGACAAGCGGACGCGATTCATCCTCATTGGTCCGCCTATCATTCAGATGCTTGTGTTTGGCTATGCCGCCACGTATGAGATTCGCAGCGTGCCCACCGTGGTGCTCGACCTCGACCACAGCCAGGAGAGCCGTGACCTGCTCTCGCTTTTTTCATCCAGCCCCTACTTCGATGTGCAGCGCCAGCTCACAAGCTCACCCCAGCTTGGCGACTTGATCGAACAGGGCAAAGCTACCGTAGGGCTGGAGATCGATGCCGGCTTCGCGCGCAAGCTGCGCGGCGGTCAGACAGCTCCATTACAAGTGATTGTAGATTCCACTAACTCGAATACGGCGCTCATCGCCTCCGGCTATATCAACCAGATCGCTCTCGGCTATGCGCAGACTTATCAGCAGGACCGCATCAGCCGCATCGCGCCGCAACTGCTCGAAGTCATACCTTCGGTCCAATTGGAGCCGCGCCCTTGGTATAACCCAGGGCTCAAGAGCCGCTGGTTCTTCGTTCCAGGAGTTATCGGCAGCCTTACTCTTGTGTTAGTCGTGACACTTACGGCTTTCGCCGTGGTGCGTGAACGCGAGATCGGAACGCTCGAACAGATCATGGTTACACCTATCCGCCCGGCCGAATTCATCCTCGGCAAAACGCTTCCCTTCTTTCTCATTGGCCTCTTCGATGTCTCACTGATCGCCGTTGTCGGCACACTCTGGTTCCAGGTCCCATTTCGCGGCCACATCTCCGTATTGCTTGCGGGCTCCATTCTTTTCATCCTCTGCATGCTGGGGGTCGGCCTGCTCATCTCCACCGTATCGTCAACTCAACAACAAGCCATGGTTACGGCCTTCTTCTTCATCATGCCCGCGGTCGCCTTTTCCGGTTTCGGATTCCCGATCAGCACCATGCCGCAATGGATGCAATATCTGACGTACCTGGTGCCGCTGCGTTACTTCCTCGTCGTGTTGCGTGGCACTTATTTGAAAGGCGCGGGCATGGACATTTTGTGGCCCCAGATGGCTGCCATGGCCGGTCTCGGATTTAGCTTGCTAACTGTCGCTATTCTCCGCTTTCACAAGGCGCTCGACTGATATCGACGCGACAATTAGCTGCCCAGTAGCTGACTGATCTGATGGGTTATCAATCGAGCTAT
Organism: uncultured Occallatibacter sp.; assembly: GCA_964445025.1. Lineage (GTDB taxonomy): Bacteria > Acidobacteriota > Terriglobia > Terriglobales > Acidobacteriaceae > Telmatobacter. Next base: position 13,054 of record CAYUJM010000017.1, read on the forward strand.
TGGCCAACTTTCGACGAGTTACCGCCAACGGAAAATGCGTAGAGAAACAGCGAACGAAACAACGAACCATGCGAGCAGAACTGCGACCTGCGCCATCATCTGCCCCAGATTCATGCCTTGCAGCATGTTGCCGCGCATAGCATCGATGGCAGCCGTCAACGGCAGCGCGCGTACCAGCGGCTGAATCACGGCCGGGAACCTCGAAGCGGAGAAGAACACGCCGGAGAGAATCCACATGGGAAGCATTACCAGGTTCATCAGGCCTGATACCGCCTCCATTGTCTTCGCGCGCGTCGAGACCAGCAGGCCCAACGCGGAAAATGCCAACGAGGTCATCAAACATAGCAAGCACAACTGCCAAAGCGATCCGCGAAACGGCACGCCGAATGCGACCTTGGCGAATCCCAGGAAGAAAGCAACTTCAATCGTCTGCATTGTCAGCCGCGAGATCAAGAACGAAGCCAGGTATTGCCACTTCGGCATCGGCGAAGCCACCAGCCGCTTCAAGAGCTTCTTCTGCCTCGCCTCGACGATCGCGAATCCCAGCCCCCACATCGCTGACCCCATGAGGTTCAAACCCAGCAACCCCGGAACGACAAAGTCGATGTACCGCGCACCCGTTTCATGCACCAACTCATTTCTGGCCTGTATCGCATCCTTGCGCCCCGCAGCCTCCTGAATCGCACGATCCGCCAGCAGCCGCGCTGTTCGAGCATCGAGATTGGTGTCATCGTATTTGTACGCCACGCCGTCCGCCCGCTGGATCGCAAGCAGCAGAACCTGTCCCGTCGCCAACTCGTGCGTGCCCACGGCCTCATTCATCGTGGCAGCCGTCAGCCCTTTGTCCACGGTCAGCGCCTGCGTAAGCTGCACTGTCGTCGCTCCAACCTGGAGCACGTCAGCGGGTCGATTGCGGAACGCAATCCCCAATCCCACCGCCAGCAAAATGGGAAAGACAAATATCCAGAAGATCGCTTCCGGCTCGCGCAAAAACAGCCGAAAGCGCGCCATCGTCAGTTGATAAAGGCTGCTCAGTTCCAGCTTATTCATCGCGCAGGTTCCTTCCTGTCAGGCTCACAAACACATCTTCCAGCGTGGCCGAGTGCGTGCGGAATTCGCTCAGGTGCAGCCCCTGCTCCTTAAGCGCCGCAAAAATGCGCGGCACCGCCAGGTGCAGTTCGCTCACCGAGAGCTGGTGCAGCCCCGCATCCACGCGGTGCGACTGCACGCCGCCAATGGCCGTCAACTGCGCCGCATCCACCACGCCATGTGCATTGGCGTCGATGCCGCTCACGGCAAACTCCACAATGTCTTCCCCGCCAACCGTGCCGATGAGTTGCTGCGGAGTCCCCAACGCGATCACCTTCCCGTGGTCCATGATGGCCACACGATCGCACAGCCGCTCCGCCTCATCCATATAGTGGGTAGTCAGAATGATGGTGCGTCCGGCCTGTTTCAGTTCATCCACCAGGTCCCACAGGTGGCGTCGCGCCTGCGGATCGAGCCCAGTCGTCGGCTCGTCCAAAAACAGCAACTCCGGGTCGCCCACCAGCGCACAGGCCATCGCCAGCCGCTGTTTCTGCCCGCCTGAAAGGCCGCCCACGCGCGATTTGCGCTTCTCTTCAAGCTGCGCCGTCCGTATCGACTCGTCGACGGGGATGCCGCGCCGGAAAAAGCTGCGGAACATGCGCAGCGTCTCTTCCACCGTGAGCTTCTCAGGGAACTGCGTTTCCTGCAGCTGAATCCCGATCCGCTGCCGCAGTTCCGCGGCTCCGGTGCGCCAGTTCAGCCCCAAAACCTCCACCGTTCCCTCGTCGGGCGCGGTCAATCCCTCGCAGATCTCGATGGTGGTCGTCTTCCCTGCCCCGTTCGGGCCCAGCAGTCCAAAGCACTCACCGCGCGGCACTTCCAGGTCAATGCCATCCACCGCCTGGACATCCGCGAAGGCCTTGCGCAGGCCTTTCAGCAAGAGCGACGGACCGTTCTCTTGCGCCACCAGCCGCGGACCTGCTTTGGACGCCTGCTCGTCTTCGCTCATCGCGCCTCCCTTCCCAGTTCTCTTATTTGTTATCGCCCCAGACTAACTCATCCTCTTTTCAACTCGTTCAACAATCCGCCGGCAAGGCCGGGCGATACAGCTTTGCTGCGAGCAGAAGAGCGGGTAAACTAGAAGCATGGCGGAGATTCAGCGCAGGAAAACACCCACGGTCAAGATCGGGCAGGTACGCGTCGGCTGGGAGGTCCCGGTCGTCGTTCAGTCCATGACCAACACCGATACGGCCGACATCCCCGGCACCATCGAACAGGTCGCGGCACTCGCTCTTGCGGGCTCTGAGATCGTCCGCGTCACCGTGAACAACGAGGACGCCGCTGCTGCTGTTCCGCACATTGTCGAGGGCCTCGACAAGCGCGGCATCCGCGTGCCAGTTGTGGGCGACTTTCATTACAACGGCCATCTGCTGCTGAAGAAGTTCCCTGCCGCTGCCAAGGCGCTCGCCAAGTACAGGATCAATCCCGGCAATGCATCCATCGGCAAGAAGGATAACGACAATTTCCAGGTCATGGTTGAGTGCGCCGTTGAGAACCAGAAGCCCGTTCGCATCGGCGTAAACTGGGGCTCGCTCGACCAGGCGCTGCTCACCCGCATGATGGACGCAAATTCCAAGCTCTCCAACCCGCTGCCCGCGCGCGACGTGATGATGGAAGCCATGGTGGTGAGCGCGCTCGAGTCCGCCAGGGCGGCGGAGCACTTCGGCCTGCGCCCCGACCAGATCATTCTCTCCGCCAAGGTCAGCGGCGTGCGCGATCTCATCGACGTCTACACCTCGCTCGCCAGCCGCTGCAATTACGCTCTGCACCTGGGCCTGACGGAAGCCGGCATGGGCTCGAAGGGCCTGATCGCCTCTACCGCCGGCCTGGCTCCGCTGCTGCTCTCCGGCATCGGAGACACGATTCGCGTCAGCCTCACGCCCAAGCCGGGCGGAGACCGCACTGAAGAAGTGCAGGCCGCGCAGCAGATTCTGCAATCGCTCTCCATCCGCAGCTTCATGCCGCAGGTGACAAGCTGCCCCGGCTGCGGCCGGACAACTAGCACCTATTTTCAGGAGCTGGCCGAGCAGATTCAGAGCTACCTCCGCACCTCGATGCCCGAATGGCGCAAAAAGTACCCCGGCGTGGAAGAGCTGAAGCTCGCCGTGATGGGCTGCGTGGTCAATGGCCCTGGCGAATCCAAGCACGCCAACCTGGGAATCAGCCTGCCGGGCACGTTTGAGGAGCCAAAGGCGCCCGTCTACATCGACGGCAAGCTCTCCACCACGCTCCGTGGCGACACGATTGTCGCCGAGTTCAAAGAGATTCTCGATAAGTATGTGGAGAGCCACTACGGACGGGGTGCGAAGAACGAGGAGCTGGTGGGCGCGAGGTAGTTGAATCTGCCGAATCGCAGATTCGATGATTCGGCAAGAATTACCCCGCCTTCCTGAAGTCGAAGGTAGCCAGGTTCATCTGCCCCTCGGTCAAAATGTGGACGGTTAAGACGGCCCTGCCTGCCGGAAGCTTCAGCTTCGCAATCCCCGGCGCGACATTCCAGTGGTGCCATTGGCGCCAGGCCACAGCATCGGCAGCATCGTAGGTGCTGACAATCGTCAGCGGGCCAGTGGCAGGCTTTCCGTTCACGTCGATCGAAATGCTTCCCCCGCGATTCGATGTGTAGAGCAGGTCGGCTGAATACTCGCCGGCCTCGGCCACCTGGACGGTGATGTTGAACCACTCCCCCGGGACGGTCCATCCCACGTAAAGCAGGTTCGCCGGCGGAACGACCTTGTTGTACGGGTTGTCGTCGATCTTCGGGTCGAGACCGAATTTGGTGTACGAAGTGTCGACCCCCTCGTTCATGCGGAACTCGTTCAAATAGCTTCCATTGGCGGGGTTCAGCGCGCCGCTGCCATTATTCTTGGCGTCCGAGTCGTGATAGGCCACGCCCTCGCCGCCCAAATCGTAGTAGGCGCACATCACCTTGCCCGGAATGGCTTGAGCGCCACCCTGGTAGCGGCTGTCGTGGTAGGGAGTTCCCTTATACTGCGCCAGAAAGCCGGTCTGCAAGGCACAAAGCGCGGCAGAGCCAAGAAGAATAGGGAGGATGGACAAAACGAACGAAAAACGGCGAAGGGAGCCTTGCATTGGAATGAGCCTCAGAGAATCTCAGGTTGAAATCCACGAATAAGAGTACAGGATGTCCCGCCGCGGCCGTCGGCCTTCCCTTCCCATCGGATTCGCGCTAGCATTCCTTCAACCATCCGGGGACCCTTGTTATGCGCCCGCGCGCCGTGCGCATGTTCCTTCTGTTCGCGTTGGCTGTGCCGCTCACAGCCTCGGGCGCCGGGCCCAAACCGTGCATTCCTGCGGACGAGGCCGCCAGGCAGCTCAACAAGGATGTCTGCGTCAGCGCGCATGTCTACGATGTGGTGCAGCTTCCTGACGGTACGCGGTTTCTGGATGTGTGCACGCCGCAAACGCCAGACGACGCCTGCCGCTTTACGATCGTCAGCCTGTGGGAAGACCACGATACGGTGGGCGAACTGCGCAAATATCGCGACATGGATGTGCAGGTGCGCGGCATCGTCAAGCCCATGCACGGGCGTGTGGGACTGGTGCTGAGCCACGCGCGGCAATTCAATGGTGGGCCGCCAAAGTTCAGGCCCAATCCGCAGCTGGTTCGGGGCTTTTCTGCGGACCAGAGCCGTCCGCCCGTGAATGACCCCAACCTTCGCTCGCAGGGCGCCGGACGCGCTTTCATGAACACCCGCGACCAGGAAACCCGTCCGGCCAAATAGCGCTCACCACCCGGTCTGGGCGTTCCGGCGCAACGCCCCGAGCGGATACAACGTCCCGCGCCATTGCACTCCGCCTCGGCCCAGCGTCAGCAGGATGGAACGCAGAAACGCGAAGAGCACAATTGTGGTGGCCGGAGCGAAGAAGATCGCGAGCCATGGCGGGACCTGCGTGACCCGGCGATTGCCGAAATAGGCCAGGAAGATGGCCGCATACGTGAGCAGGCCGGCCACTGACGTCCATCCTCCGGCTGCCAGTGCCGCCAGCGGCAACACCACATCCGCGGTCAGCCCCAGGCAAACGAGCAGAGCCACGCCGATGCGGTAACGAAAGACCGCGAAGCCGTTCTTCTCCGTCAGTTTCAAAACTCCCAATGCGCCCTGCAGCCAACGAATACGCGCCAGCCCGTGACCCAGGACAATGCGCTGCCGGTATCTGGCGCGCTTGACCTTCCAGCCCAGCGCCAGGTCTTCCACCACCTGCATCCGCAATGCCTCAAATCCGCCCAGCCGCTCGAACACCTCGCGCCGCACAAGATTGAAGCCTCCCGCGCCAAAAAAGTCCTTGGCGCGCGGGTCGGCAACCCTCCACAGGCGAATGTTCCATTGCGCCAGCGCGTTCATCGCAGCCAGCATGGCTGCCTCGCCGGTGCTCTTGAGAATGAGCGTGAGTATCAGGACAACGTGGTCCGCCTTTTCCGCCATCGCATAGCGCAGGCTCAATGCGAGCGCTCGGGGATCGAAGGCAACATCCGCATCGGTAAACAGCAGCCACGGAGCCGTGGCCCGTTCGACGGCCAGATGCATCGCGTGAGGCTTGCCCAACCACCCCGCGGGCAGTTCGCGATTATGGATCACCTCGAGCGTGTGCAATCCGCCGGCAGCCTGCGCTTGAGCGGCGATCGAGTCCATCCGCTCGCCCGTCCGGTCCGTAGAGCGATCATCGACCGCGATAATCTGCAGGCGCAGGCCTGTCGAGCTCAGCAGCGAGCGCAGCGTCGCCTGAATCGACTCTTCTTCGTTGCAAGCCGGAACAATCACCGTCAGATCCGGCCCCTGGCTCGACGGCAACGCAGGCAACGCTTCACCATCCAGGAGCGTCAGGTCAGGCAGATGAGGAATCCCCCTGAGCGCAGCCAGGGCTTGCCCCAGCCAGGCAAGCGCCAGGAGCCAACTGCAGATAAGGAGGACCTGCGCCGCAACGTGACCTGCACCCATAGGGACAGTATCTCCGAAGGAATCCAAGCAAGCCGCACGGCTCGAACTTGCATTGCTTCAGGGGCTAAAGCCCGGCTGATGTTGCTGCTTATATGTACGGGCTAACGCCCGTACCCTTCAACGCCGGGTGGGTGATTGGGGCACGTCGTCGAGCAGCGGAGCGAAGCGCGATCCGAACCAGAGAATTGTGCCGGAGATGGCGAGGAATACGAGCGTCGCGCCGAGTCCGATGCGCAGATTCGTCCTGTCCGAGATGGCGCCGATGATCTGCGGAGACCATGTATCGCCGAAGAAGTGAATGCAGAACAGGTTCACGGAGATGGCCGCCGCACGCACCGGCGCCGACACCGAGTTCACAATCGCCGCATTCAGTGGGCCGGTGTTGGTGAAGAGAAAGAACTCGGCCAGGAACAGCGACGGAACTGCCCAGGCTCTCGGTCCAAAAAAGACCAGCACCCCAAAAGGCAGGGTCAGCGCCACGCTCCAGAACGAAACCAGATACAGAGCGCGATGATTGGTCCTGAGCCAGCGCTGCGCAACCCAGCCGCCCACGAGGGTTCCGGCGATCCCGTCGACCACGGTAATGGCGCTCACCACCAGGCTCGCGTTCCCTGTCGAAAGCCCGCCGGAACGGCGCAGGAACTCCGGCACCCATGCCGAGATGCCGCCCATGGCAAACGTCAGCGTGGCCAGGCCCAGTGTCCCCGTCAGGAATGCCCCGTTGGTAAAGAGTCCCAGGAATGTGCTGCGGCTGACGGTGGCTTTTACACGGTCACTAGAGCCCCGCTCCGGTTCGCGGCCCAGCCAGCCGTAAAGCGCGGCGATGACCAGGCCGGGGATGGCGCACACAAAAAACGGCCTCCGCCAACCCCAGGCGGTGCCCATCTCTCCACCGGCCAGATAGCCCAGCGCGGCACCCACGGGAATGGCCAGATAGAAGATGGAGAGAATCCTGTTGCGGTCACGTTCGGGATAGAAGTCCGCCAGCACCGCAGGCGCGAAGATGCCAAAGGTGGCCTCGCCCACGCCCACCAGTGCGTGCCGGATGTAGAGCGTCCAGTAGTCATGCACCCAGGCTGTTCCCAGCGTGGCGACGCTCCACAGCACTGCTCCGGCAATGATCAGCGGTTTGCGCCTGAAGCGGTCGCCCAGCCAGCCCGTAGCCGGCGCGGCAAACATGTAGAAGAAAAACAGCGCCGTGGTCAGCGCGCCCATCTGTTGATCGGTCGCGCGAAACTCCCGCTGAATCAGCGATACCTCGCCGGGCAGAATATAGCGGTCGATGTAATTGAGCAGGTTCAGGCCGATGAGCAGCAATAGCGTGCCCAAGGCGGGGCTCATGCGGGCGCGGAAAACCTGGGGCGGAGTAGCCAACGGGAATCAATCCCTCGAAACCTGCGAGAGATTCCACAAATATCACAATTGGCCATAGGGCAGCACTTCTACTTTGAATCAAGGCGCCGGATGATCTCCTCCCGCTCTGGCTTTAGTACGCGAATCGGAGAATGATCGCCGCCACCGTACTTTCGCGAAGTACGATACTCGAGCGCCTTGATATACCGATCCGCGTTCGGATCGAATTTCCATGCCTCGACAGTGTAGAAGTGTGGATCGAAGTGAACCTCTCCATCGCCCCACACAAAGTCGGCATGAACCAGCACCGGGTAGGCCGAGGCGCCAGGGACTGTCCACATCGCCCAATCACTCACGTTCGTGGCTCCAACCCACGGCATCAAATTGACGATCCGTCCGACCCCGCCATCGCTCGCATATCGTAATAGAGCGAACCTTGTGAGAGTACCGCTTCCGCCTCCGGAGAACACGGCCGAGAAGAAGACCCACGATCCGCCCCCGGCCATAGGAAGACGCTCCGCGCGAGGCTTCAACCCAAATTGGTACGCTAGGCTGCCTGAGCCACCATAGGTTTCCGAGGGCATCTGGTAGCAGAGGTCACGTCTGGCTAGCAGGCACAGCTTTGCGCCGGAAATTGGAAGGCCGTCGGCATCCAACTGGCCTTCCGCCAAAGTGAAGCGAGGGAACTGTTCGAATCGCGGTGGATTCGGTGCCTGGCTGAGGGCCGAAGCGCCCGTCATAATCAATGCGAAATGGGCCAGGAAAAGCGCACTCTTCATGTATTCCCCGCTGCTCAGGCTCCCGGCCGGGGCCAGCGTGCTTCCACCGTCGTCCCGATCCCGCCCCGCGGCCTGAACTCGCCCTTGACCACGGCCCACACCGGATCGCAGGCCTTGACCACATCCTCAAGCACCTGGTTCACGATGTTTTCCTGAAAAATGCCCAGGTTGCGGTAGCTGAACAGGTACTCCTTCAGCGATTTAAGCTCCAGGCATTTTTCCCGTGGCATGTAGCGGATAGTCAGCACGCCGAAGTCAGGAAGCCCGGTTTTGGGGCAGACCGAAGTCAGTTCGGGGTCGTCGATCAGGATTTCGTAGCCGGGAAACTGGTTTTGCCAGGTCTCGATCGCCGGAAAGGCGAAGTCCAGCCCGGCCTTGGCGTGTTCATCGGTGTAGCGCGGTTCCAGTGCCATGCACCCATTGTACTGAGACCGGAATCATGGGGCCAAATCCAGCCCCCAGAACACAATCAACTTGATTTCGCGGCATTTTCCTGCTTCCTTGGGTCGCTTTTTGAGTCCTATATACTGACCTAGGTTAGATGAATGGCTGAAGAGAAAAAGCAATCGAGCCGGCTCTGGCTTTGGCTGGGTGCGGCAGTTCTTATCGTCATCGTGTTCTTTTGGGCGCGCTCGGTCACCCGGGACCGCCTCCCGGTGCGTGAAGCGCGGGTGAGCCGCCAGCAACTCGTCAACCAGATCAGCACCAATGGCCGCGTGGAGCCGGTGGTGGATCACCCGGTTTATAGCCCCATCGCCTCCACCGTCAAGGCGCTCTACGTGCAGCAGGGAGACCTGGTTCCGGCCGGCAAGCTGCTGCTGGAACTTGACGATGTGCAGGCGCGCGCCCGCGTGGCTGCCGCCGAGAATGGCGTCAAGACTGCCCAGGCTGCCCTGGACGCCGCCAGGAACAACGGAAATCTGCAGGAAAGACAAGCTGCCGCAGCCGACATCGCCCACGCCCGCATCGAACGCGATCAGGCTCGACACGATCTCGATGCCCTGATCAAGCTCCAGTCTGCCGGGGCTGCCTCAGCGAGCGAGGTGAGTGCCGCCCGCTCCCGGCTGGACGGATCCGAAGCCGGCCTCCATGCTGCCGAGGAGAGTGCCCATAGCCGCTATGCTCCGGCCGATGTCGCTCGCGCCCAGGCGGCGCTTGCCGATGCTGAGGCCGGCCTGGCCGCGGCCCAGGATGTGCTCGCCAAGTGTGCACCCCGAGCGCCTGTCGCAGGCACCATTTATAACCTCGGCGTCGGGCATTCCGAGTTTGCCGAAGAGGGCAAGCTTCTGCTGCAGTTGGCCGACCTGCACAACCTGCGCGTCCGCGCCTACTTCGACGAGCCCCTGATCGGCCAGCTCGCAGTCGGCCAGAGCGTCCAGATCAAGTGGGACGCCAAGCCCGGCCATATCTGGAACGGCCACATCGCGCGCACTCCGTCCACGGTGGTCCAGTACACCACGCGCATCGTCGGCGAGACGCTGGTTGAAATCGAAGGCGGGGATGGCGATTTGCTGCCGGACACCAACGTCACCGTCACAGTGACCACCTCCAGCGAGGCCAACGCGCTCACTGTGCCGCGCGAAGCTCTGCACGTCGAAAACGGCAAGCCATTCGTATTCAAGATAGTCGGCGACAGCCTGGTGCGAACCCCCGTCACTAACGCGACACCCAACCTCACCCTGGCGCCCATCCTCTCCGGATTGCAGGAGGGGGATATTGTGGCCACCGGGACGACCAACGGGCTGCCCCTTCAGGCGGGCATCCCCATCAAGGTTGTACAGTGAGCCTGTCGCGCCTGGGGGCTGCCCTCGCCACCGCATGGCTTGCGGCGGCCACACCCCTTGCCTTCGCGGAGCCTGGCTCCGCCCCCGGACCGGACACCGAGGCTCAAACGCGATCACTCGTCCAGGCCGACGCGGCGTTGCAGGCAGGAGAGGCAGACAAGGCGCTAGCCCTGCTTGCGTCTCCGCTCTCATCCGGCCCCGACGCTGCCCTGGCCCACAATCTGCGCTGCCGGGTACGCCTCACTTTGGAGCAATGGGATGCCGCTGTAACCGAGTGCGAACTGGCGGTCCGCCTCGACGGGGAGAACTCCGACGATCACTTGTGGTTCGGCCGCGCCCTGGGCGAGAAGGCTGACCGCGCCTCGTTCCTCACCGCCTATTCGCTGGCCAAACGAACGCGCGCCGAGTTCGAAGAAGCGGTTCGGCTGAATCCGCGCAATGCCGATGCTCTCTTCGATCTGGGCGAATTCTATTACCAGGCCCCCGGCGTGGTGGGCGGCGGAATCGACAAGGCGCAGCGCGTTGCAGGCCAGCTCGATCAGGTCGACCCGGCCCGCGCACACGAACTCCGCGGTGACATTGCTGAGCAGCAGAAGGATTTTTCTGCCGCCGAAAACGAGTACAAACAGGCCATCGCTGCCGGCGCGCACCCCGCCACACAGTGGACCAGCCTGGCTCGCTTCTACGCCCACCGAAAGAAGTTCGACGAAATGGAATCCGCAATCCACAGTGTCGTCAGTGCCGCAGTCCGTGACAAGCATGCTGGCATTGCCCTTTACGACAGCGCCGGCCTTTTGACAGAAACTCATCGCGACCCCGGCCTGGCCGTCAATCTGCTCGAAGAGTATCTGGCCGGATCATCCAAAACCGAAGAGGCTCCAGCCTTCGTCGCTCACATCCGCCTGGCGCGCCTCAAACAGCAGCTCGGCGACCAGGCCGCAGCGGAACGGGAACACGCGGCAGCCATGGAGCTGGCGCGCGAGTATAAACCCGCTCAAGATTTCCGGTCCCAGGGCCGGGACCAGAAGCGGGACCAGGACCGGGACCCTCAACAAGCAAGGTATTGAACCGACTCATGCCCGTGAATCTCGACCACAACCCGCGCCTGGCCTGGCCGTCTCTGCTTGCGGCGCCCATCTTGCTGGTCTGTACGCTCGCGTTCACACCTGCGCTCCAGGCCCAGGTTTCGCTGGCCACGGTGGTTGACCTGGCGCAGCGCAACTCCACCCCCGTCCGACTTGCCGAAGCCGACGTGCAAAGAGCACAAGCCGCCTTGGCGCAGACCGAGGACGCGTACATTCCCAACTTTGTCATCGGCTCCATGGTCGGTTTCTCGCATGGCTTCCCTACCGGCCAGCCTTCCATTGGGAGCGCCACCATGCAGTCGCTGGTACTGAGCTATTCACAGCGGCAATACACCAAGGCAGCCCGCGCCGGCATCGAAGCCGCGAACCTGAGCCTCAAGGATGCCCGCGAGCAGGTGGCGCTGGATGCTTCCACCGCCTACATCGAACTGGACACCGTCGACCAGGAACTGACCGCTGCGCGCCAGCAGGAGACCTATACCGGCGACCTGGTCCGCATCGTGCAGCAGCGCGCCGAGGCCGGCGTCGACTCCGACTTGGACCTGTTGAATGCTCAACTGAAGGCCGCGCAACTGAAGCTCCAGCGGATTCATCTGGAAACCCGCGCAGCAACGCTGGCCAAACAGCTTGCCAATCTTACCGGCCTGCCGGTTGGTTCTATCACTCCCGACCACCTCAGCATTCCGGAGATTCCGGCCGTCACCGCGGATGCAACTCCTCGCAGCGTTCCAGGACTCGATTCCGCCAATGCCCTCGCGCACTCCAAGCAGCTCCAGGCCAAGGGCGACGACCTGTCGTGGCGCACCCCGCAAATCGGATTTGGGGCTGTATACAACTACGACTCCGACGAGCTGAACAGTTACAGCACCTACTACAACCACTTCACCCCCAACAACGTCAGCTTTGGGCTGCAGATCACAATTCCCTTTTTCGATTTCGCCTTGCGTGCCAAGGCCAAGCAAACCGCCGCTGAGGCCCTGCGCGCCACCGTCGAAGCTGAGCAGGCCAGACACCAGAACGATGTGGAGATCGCCGCACTCGATGGCTCCCTGCGCGAGCTCGACGCCCAGGCCGATGTTGCCAGCCTCAAGCGTCAGATTGCCGATGCTCAGCTCAAGGCCGTCCTCGCCCAATTGGAATCGGGCAACGGCGCCGCCAGCGGCCCGAACGCCCAGCCCCAGACCACCCCAAAAGCCGAGCAGCTTGCCCGCATCGACGAGCGTCAAAAATACCAGGATGCCCTGGATGCCTCGGTCGCGCTCGCCAAGGCGCGGCTCGGTCTGCTGCGCGCCCTGGGGCACATGGAAGACTGGCTTCACGAATTGCACACAAAATAGACCAATTTGGTCGGAATTCGGCATGACAAACAACCGGAATGTTAGAATTGAAGGGATGCCTATGCCCCTGAAAACGCTTTTCCTGAACCCCCCGTCGTTCGAGAACTTCGACGGCGGCGCAAGCTCGCGGTGGCCCGCCACGCGCGAGATCGAGTCCTATTGGTACCCCGTCTGGCTGGCCTACCCGGCCGGCATGCTGGAGGGTTCGCGCCTGCTCGATGCCAACCCGCATCATGTCTCCGCTGAGGAAACCATCAAGATCTGCAAGGACTACGAGTTCCTTGTGCTGTTCACCTCGACCGTCGGCTGGGAGGGCGACCAGCGCCTCGCCGAGGCCATCAAGGCCGCCAACCCGGCCATCAAGGTCGCCTTTGTCGGCCCGCCGGTGACCACCTCCCCGGACAAGGCTCTGAACGAGTGTTCTGCCCTCGACTTCATCTGCCGCCGCGAATTCGACTACTCCGTGGTCGAGTTTGCCCAGGGCAAGCCGCTCAACGAGATCCTTGGCATCAGCTACAAGCTCGACGGCAAGGTGGTGCACAATCCCGACCGCCCGCAGGCAGAAGACCTGGATTCCATGCCCTGGGCCACCAAAATCTACAAGCGCGACATGGACGTGACCAAGTACAACGTCCCTTTCCTGCTCCATCCCTACATCGCGCTCTACTCCACGCGCGGTTGTCCGGCGCAGTGCACCTTCTGCCTCTGGCCGCAGACCCTGAGCGGTCATGCGTGGCGTAAGCGGTCCACCGATGATGTTGCGGCCGAACTGAAATGGGCCAAAGAAAACTTCCCTGATGTGAAAGAGTTCTTCTTCGACGACGATACTTTCAACATCCAGAAGGCCCGCACCATCGAGCTCTGCGCCAAGCTCAAGCCCCTCGGCCTGACGTGGTCCTGCACCTCGCGCGTCACCACCGACTACGACACCCTCAAGGCCATGAAGGAAGCCGGCTGCCGCCTGCTCATCGTCGGCTTCGAGTCCGGCGACCCGCAGATCCTCAAGAACATCAAGAAAGGCGCCACCGTGGAGCGAGCCCGCGCCTTCGCCAAGGACTGCCACGACCTGGGCCTGACCATCCACGCCGACTTTATCCTCGGCCTGCCCGGTGAAACCAAGGAGTCCATCCGCAACACCATCAACTTCGCCAAGTCGCTGGATTGCGAAACCATCCAGGTATCGATTGCCCATGCCTACCCCGGCACCGAGTTCTACGACTTTGCCAAGGCCAACGGCTACATCACCAATGAGCGCATGGAAGACGGCGGCGGCCACCAGATGGCGCACATCGAATACCCCGGCCTGCCCACCGACTACGTGATGGAGATGGTCCACCGCTTCTATGACGAGTACTACTTCCGCCCCAAGGCCGCATTCCGCGTAGTCTGGAAGGCCATCGTCAACCGCGACGTGCCCCGCCTCTACACGGAAGCCAAGGCGTTCCTCAAATTGCGTTCGCAGCGCAACAAGATGGTCAAAGCGACGCGCGCACAGCAGGCTGCCACTCCCGCAAAAGCCGGTGCATAAAGCCAGTGGGGAAAATAACCAGACAGGGCGGCGCAATGGCGGCCGCCCTCTTTTTCTTGCAGAGATGTATTTGAAGCGAGTCTCTTGTGAAGATCATCGGGCCCATTTCAAGAATGATCCGTCTTCCTGAGCGAGGCGCACTTCAGCGGAGTCGAATGCCTGCCCTGAGCGCAGTCGAAGGGGACCTGCTCCGTGAGATGGATCAACGCTGCAAAAGGGCGATTCTTGCTGATGAATCCCCGAACCCAAATTCGTCCCCGCAACATCCATGATTAAGATGGTTCACCACAAACTATCGCCGTGGCAATACATGATCCTGGGCCTGGTGGCTCTGTGCGCCCCTCTCGGCGACACATGCCTTTCACGCGGCATGACCGCCCTTCCTTCCATCTCGCTGGCCCATCCGCTCACATTGATCGCCGCCGTCTTCACACCCTGGATTGCGCTTGGCATAGCCCTGCTCATCGGCTTTTTCGCCTCATATCTCACGGCACTCTCCTGGGCCGACCTGACATTCGTGCTTCCCGCCACGGCCTTCGGCAACGTGATCGTCGCTATTTTCGCGCGCTTCTGGCTCCATGAAGCCATCTCACTTGAGCGCTGGGCGGGCATTGCCCTGATTACTCTCGGAGTGGGATTCGTGGCGCATGGACCTTCGCTCACGGAACGGCCGGCTGCTGAACCCTCGCCGTCTGAAAAGCGAATTGCGCCGCCGCCAGCCCGCGAAGAAGATAGCGGCTCGGCCGTCCTCATCGAGAAGGAGACCGCGCGATGACCACTCTTGGTCCCGGCCTCTGGTCCGCTGCCGCCATGATCGCCTGCGTGGTGCTCTGCTCCACCATTGGCGAAGTCCTCACCGCGGCTGCGATGAGATCAATCGGGGACCTCGATGATATCCGCGCTCATTCTGGCCTCAAGGGCGCCATTCGCGCCGTCGTGACCTGCCCGCTTTTCTTCGCCGGCGTCAGCTTCCTCGCGCTCGCCTTCTTCTCGCTTTTGTTCGCGCTCAATCACCTGAATCTCTCCCTGGTCGCCCCGGCTTCCGCCTCGCTCACATTGGTTACTAACGCCATCGCCGGAAAGATCTTCCTGAAAGAGAATGTGGACCGGCGCCGTTGGACCGCCGCTGTGCTGGTGTGCGTCGGCGTGTATTTGCTGGCGCATTGAAGGCAGCTCTCGGCCATCAGCATCTCGTGCCTGAACAGTTCCGTGTCCCATCCTCGCGATTTTTTCCTATCGCGTAGGTGGGAAATCTCAGCACCAAATATCCCGATCAACGGAAGAATCGCATCAGACCTTGCGGCTTTAGATCCGGTTCGAGAATCCTGCGCGGCGCCCATGCCGCCGAGCATACGGCCTCCGCCGCCAGATGGCCGCTGCGGGCACCGCTCTCCATCGTGGAGGGCCAGCCCGTCCGCACCCAGTCGCCGGCCAGAAATAGATTTGGCCAGGGCGATGCCGACGCGGGCCGCGCCGCATCGATTCCCGGAGGCACGCCAAACGTAGCGCGAACTTCCTTCACCAGGGCTGCCTTTTCAAGCTTCGCTTCTTTCGCAATTGGAAAGAACTCGGCAAGCTCACGCAGCGCCTGATCGATGGCCGCCTCTCGCGTCAGCGCCGCGAAGGCTCGTGTCGCGCTTATCACCAGCTCGATGTAGTTTCCGCCTCGTCCCTGCAGCAGCGACTGGTTGTACATCCAATGAATCTCGCGGTCCAGAAGCACTGCGTGTTCCAGGTCAGTAATTGCGCGGTCGAACCAAAGGTGCACGCTGCAGATGGGCCAGTGTTCATGCCGCTCAAGCTGCCCTGCCAGCGCGTCCACGCCCTCGGCGGGCGGCAAACCCGGCAGCAGTTTGGCCATTCCCTCAAACGGCAGCGCCGACACCACAAAATCTGCCGTCAGGTCGCCCGTGCGCGTCCTCACCGTCCACTGCAGAGTCTCTTCATCCCAGTCCGCTCCTTCGGCATGCGTATTCAGGAGCACGCTTCCGCCTCGCTCTTCCAGGTACGGTCGCACCGATGCATAGAGCTCGCTCAAGGGTACGGCGCTCATGCCCATGCTGCCGGCAAACGCGGAGTTCATGAACAGCTCGCGGATCACCTTGGCCGCGTACGGCACCGCAATCTCGTCGATCTCCGCATTGAGAGCGCTGGCGATCACCAGCCGCCAGAATCGATCGATGGCGCCACGCGTCTGCTTATTCCGCTTGAGCCAGCCACCCAGGCTTTCGGTTGAGTCCTGCGGCAGCGGCCGCGCCAATGCAGCAAAAGCCCTGCCCAGCGCAACCTTATCGGCCCAGGTAAATGCATGCGCCCCCATCAGCTTCGGGAGCCCATGCAGCGGCGCCGGCAGGAACGACGGTCCGAGCGTGGAGCGCCGCCCTCCCGGCTCGATCATGGTCATCTCGCTGGTCCAGTGAATCTTTTCCGCGACTTCGATGCGCCGGTAGAAGCCTTGAAGGTTCGTACAGCACCCGAACAGCACGTGCTGGCAGTTGTCGATGGTCTCGCCCACGCCGGGATGCAGATACGAAGACGCTCTTCCGCCCAGGTACCCGCGCCGCTCGACGAGGCGCACCACGAAGCCAGCTTCGGCCAGCGCGCAGGCCGCGCTCATGCCCGCCACGCCGCCGCCGATGATGGTGACCGTCTTGCCCGAATTCGGAGCTGAAGTTTTCAAGCTCTCCAAAGTCAACCCGCCACCCGAACCCACGCCATGCGCGCCAGCCCCACCAGCAATATGGAGAGCTTCTCCACCAGCGGCACGCTCGCGCGCCGGGAATACACATCGTAGTCCGCACGCTGGATACGTTTCAGCAGCGCATGGTAAATCTCAACCAGCACACCCAGCGCCGGCCGGCTCTCCCTGTCGATGAGCGGCATCAGCGCCTGCGCGGACGCGTAATATCCCTCCGCCCGCTCCCCAATCTCCCTGAGCAGCGCGCGCTCGTTCTCCGTTGGCGCTGCGCCCGCCTTCCGCTTCAAGAGCGATTCCAGTACAACCCCGTGCGCCTTCAAGTCCTCGAGCGGCAGATACACCCGGTTGCGCCCCGCATCCTCTGCCACATCGCGCAGAATGTTCGTCAACTGGAAGGCAATCCCCGTCTCTTCGGCCAGCTTTTCCGCCCGCGGGTCCGTATAGCCAAAGATCCGAATGCACACCAGGCCCACGACCGAAGCCACCAGATAGCAGTATCGATAAAGGTCAGTAAAGGTTGCGTAAGTATCGGGCGCGCCGCTGTTCGCCGCATCCAGATCCATCGTCACACCCGCTACCAGCTCATCCAGCAGCGTCAAGGAAATCCTGAACCGTCGCGTCGCATCGCGTACGGCCACAAACACCGGATCTGGGGTTTCTGCGCCTGCGCTCGCTTTACGCCATTCGCCGAGCCAGGCTTCCAGCCGGACGCGTCTCTCGCCGACGGACACGCTCTCGTCATCGGCCAGGTCGTCGGCCTTGCGCATGAAGGCGTAAATGGCGCAGATGGCATTGCGCTTCGGCAGGGGAAGCGCGACAAAGGCGTAATAGAAATTCTTTGCCTCGCGCCGGGCGATGCCGCGGCACACGGCATAGGCCGTCTTCAGCGTGACTGCGCCCGCTGTTTCGATCGCGTCCGCCGTGTGTTCATCCACTTGGAGGTCCTGACTCAAACCGCCTGCCCGGCGCGCCGCCTGCCGAGATTGAAAAACGGCAGCAGCCTGGCGGTCGCGGCCCTCAGCGCCAGAGCCGCCTTGGTCACCTTGGAGATGGCCGGCCGCGCGCTCAACACATCGTAGTCCTGCCGTTCGATGGCGCGCAGAATCTCCAGCCCCCCGCGGCTGAACAGGTCCAGATCGAGCGCCAGGTCGCGATTCACCATCCCGATCAGCGGCAGGCCCTGCTCAAAGAGGTCACGCGCGACGTCCACTTCGCAATGCATCAGCGCGCGAAACTCGGGCGTTGCAATGCCATCGGCAATATAGGAATCGCTCACGCGGAAGAACTCCATGTCCTTCTGCGGCAGGTAGACCCGTCCACGTGCCCAATCCTCACGCACATCCTGCCAGAAGTTGGCCAGCTGCAAGGCCGAACAGGTGGCGTCCGAAAGCCGGAACTTCTCTTCGCGGTCGGCGGAATCCGCCTCGCCGCATGCATAGAGCACGAGCCTGCCCACTGGGTTCGCCGAGTACCGGCAGTAGCCCAGCACGTCTTCCATGGTCGCGTAGCGTGTAATCGTCTGGTCCTGGCGAAAAGCCGTCAGCAGGTCGGCAAACGGTTCCTTGGGAATCCTGCATGCGCGAATGGTCTCTGCCAGAGCCACAAACACGGGATGCCGCGCCATACCGGCGTAGCACGCATCCAGTTCCTCGCCCCACTGTTCCAGCAGAGCCAACGCCACATCGGCCGACCCGACTTCGTCTCCCAGATCGTCGGAGACGCGGCAATAGGCGTAGATGGCGTGAAAATGGGGCCGCAGCGCCTTGGGCAGGAACCAGGTAGCCACGTGGAAATTCTCGTAGTGCGTCTCCGCCAGGCGCTGGCACCAGGCCCGCGCATCTTCCAGAGTCGGGGCGGTAGCGGGAATCCGGTAGCTCTCCGGCAGCGCAGACCATCCGCGCGCCAGCAGTTCTTCCTTGCTCGGCGGAGCAGCTTCCGGCAATCCCGATTCCACCGGTGCAGGTTCGGCAATCGGCGCGTCATGCGCCGGCAACGCGGATGCCTGCGGTCTGATTCCCAGCGCCCGGTCCAATAACTCCGCGGCGCGCTTGCTTGTGTCGTCGGTGATCACGCCCATCGCTTCGCCTCAGGGAACAATGGCGGTCTTGATCTCGCTGCTGCGGTTCATCAGCTTCTCAAAAACGCGGTTGAGTTCGTAAAGGTGCGCGTGCCCGGTAATGAATGCCTGCGCCTGGAATCGTCCCCCGGCAATCAGGTCCAGCGCCTTGCGGCAAATGGCCGGCGTGTGGTGGAAGGTGGCCCGCAGCGTGATGTCGCTATAGTGGATGCGATTGGTATCGAGCGTGACATGCGTCCCGACGGCGCAGCCGCCGAAAAAGTTCACGCATCCGCCCTTGCGAACCAGTTCCACCGCCTCTTCCCACGCGTCCGG
The DNA here is from genome assembly GCA_964445025.1 of uncultured Occallatibacter sp. GTDB lineage: Bacteria > Acidobacteriota > Terriglobia > Terriglobales > Acidobacteriaceae > Telmatobacter. Next base: position 32,057 of record CAYUJM010000017.1, read on the forward strand.
AACGCCGACCGCTTCAATGGCGATGTCGACGCCGCGGTTCTTCGGCGTCAGCGCGCGCGTCTCCTTGATCGCCTTGCGAATGCTGTTGGTCTGCACGACATGGGCCGCGCCCAGTTGGCGCGCCGCTTCCACCTGCCCGTCGTGCTTGACGATGGCGATGGCCTCGTAGCCGGCCAGTGCGGCGACGTGGAGGATCATGAGGCCCAACGGACCGCCGCCGATCACCGCAACCGTATCTCCGGGGCGTGGCCGGGAATCTTCAAACCCATGCACCGCGCAGGCCAGAGGCTCAGTCAGGGCCGCATGCTCCAGCTTCACATGATCGGGAATATGCAGTGTATTCTTGGCAACAATGCGTGCCGGAATGCGGATGAACTCGGCATACGCGCCGTTGTTGAAGAGGAGGTCGTCGCACAGGTTCTCCTGGCCGCGCTCGCAGAAGTAGCAGTGCCCGCAGGGCGCCGAGTTCAGCGCCACCACGCGGTCTCCCGGAGCAAAATCGGTGACACCCTCGCCTGCCTGCACCACCGTCCCCGCGAGTTCATGGCCAAACAGTGCCGGAGGCACAATCATGCGCGCATGATATCCGCGGCGGAAGACCTTCAAGTCCGTTCCGCAGGTGAGCGCCGCGCCTACGCGCACAATCAATTCGCCCGGCAATGCTTCAGGCACCGGCACGCGCTCGATGCGAATGTCTTCCCGACCGTGGAGGACTGCGGCCTTCATGGTTGTCGCCATCAAGTCCCTCCTACTCTGCTCCGGCTCCGGGCGCGGGCTCCAGCATGATTTTCATGGAGTCCGCCTTGGGGTGCGAAGCCACCTCGATCGCTTCCACCGCATCTTCCAGCGAAAAGCGATGCGAGATCAGTTGTGTCAAATCGAATCCGTTACGGTAGCCGCCAAAGGCCAGATCGGTTACCTCATCGAGAATCTCGAACGACGATGAGTATGACCCCATGAGGGTCTTCTCGTCCATGCAGACCGCGCCGGGATCGATGGTTGCCTCTCCATGCTGGGTCTGCGCGAACAACATGACCCGTCCGCCGGGCCGTACAGCGTCCATCGCCGTCTTGATCAGCGCATTGCCGCCCACGGCCAGAATCACCGCATCCGCGCCGCGCCGCCCGGTCTCTTCCAGAACCCGCTCCACCACGTTCTCGCGGCCGGCGTCGATCGGGTCTTTCAATCCGAACTTCGCCGCAATTGCATGCCGCTCGGGATAAAGATCGCTGGTCAGCACGCGCGCGCCGGTGCGGGCGGCCAGCGCCGCATGCATCAGCCCGATGGGACCTTGCCCAATCACCAGCACCGTGTCGTCCGCGGCCAGGTTAAGCAGCTTCACGCCCTTCAGCACCGTGTTCAGCGGCTCCACAAAGGCTGCCTGCTCGAACGGCACGCCATCGGGAATCCGCACCACCCCGCGTCCTTCGACAATCCAGTCCATCACGCGGATGTACTCGGCAAAGCCACCGCCAGAGGGCTCGAAACCCGCCGTGACTCCGACCTTCTTGTAGAGTTCACACTGCGTCGGCGTCTGCTTGCGGCAGTAGTAGCAGTCCCCGCATGGAACGTGATGATGCACCACCACCCGCTCGCCCACTTCATAGCGCGTCACGCCGGCGCCGGTCGCCACAATGGTTCCGGACATCTCATGCCCGAAGATGCGCGGAGCCGAGTGCGACCCGGTATGAATCTTTTTGAGGTCCGTGCCGCAGATGCCGCACGTGGCAACCTTCACCAGCAGTTCGCCCGGTCCGATCTTCGGCACAGGAACCGTCTCCACGCGCATGTCGTTTACGCCGCGATAGACCACGGCCCGCATGGTGGCAGGAATCTTGCTCTCGATCCGGGGTTCAATGTTTGAGATTTGGGTCGCCATTGCGCTGTTTGATGTCACCTCGTGCATCCAGAAAATCAAGCAGGGACTCCCTGATGCTCTGGGAAGCCTTCTTGCTATTCTCGCCCATCCGCACCAGTGCGGGCCAGTGCCAGGGCCGCAGAATAGAAAAAAGTACCATCCCGGTCAGATCGAACTGGCCGTCGGAGCGGATAAACCGATTGAAATCAGGCAGCTGGTCGTGAAATCCGTCGCTGACGCCCTTGATCGAGTAGAAAGGAATGCCGCGCATTTGTGCCAGACGAGCAAGAGCGGCGGCTTCCATATCCACCAGGTCGGCTTTGTAGGCCGCAGCCAGTCGCTGCTTTTCGGCTTCGTTGGCGACGATGGGGCTGGTGACGAGCCAACGATCGCCGGCATCGGCGTCGCAATTGAATCGCTCGCCGGTGCGAACGTCAATGACGCCGGCGGCATTGTAGGCCGCACCGGCCTTGACGCCCGTGGTCAGGGCGCCGGCCCATCCTACCGAAAAAACCAGGTCGATGGGGCCTCCGTCCTCGATGGCGGCAAAGGCGCGTGTAGCAGCGGCCTGCCCGGCTCCGGCGCAGGCGGCGATCCACTCTTCTTCCTCGTTGCGCTGGGCCCAGAAGCGGATGTTGCCGCGGGTGCTGTGCGGCCAGCCGCGGACAAGAGGCTTCAGTTCTCCGGGAAAAGCGGCGATGATGGCGACACGGGTCATGCGCGGCCCTGGGGCGCATAGCCGTTGGCGCGGAACCACTCAATGGCGGCGCGCATGGCGGGCGAAGCTGCGCGCGTCACAGGATGGCCTCAATGCCCTTGTAGCGGACGATATTGAGCAGAGCGAGCGATGGTCCCTTCGGCTGTTTTACCCCGCGTTCGAGTTGGGAGAGATAACCGACGGTAAGATTCAGAACCTGGGCCAGCGCGGCCTGGCTCATCTTCGAGCGCACGCGCAACGCACGAATCTCATCCGCGCTGATGGGAGCAGCAAGGAGATTGGCCTTCTCGCCGAGATGACGGACCGTAATTTTGCGATAGGTCGCGTCATCCATCACGCCGATGCGGTGCTGGTCTGCCGCCATTTCAAGGAGAGCCTCGCTGAGACGGCTCAGTTTTTTACGCGTTGTCATACAATGACCTCCCGCAGGATCTTCCGCTCGACAGCCTCAACAATCTTCTCCGGGGAAGCCTGCAGCCAGTTCCGGCCGACCACTCGCAACTCGGATAGTTCGTCGGGGCCGATGTTGTCGCGCTCGCTCTTTCCAAAACCATACAGAAACACTGCCCTGCCCGCTCGACGGTAAGCGACGATAGTGCGGTATCCGCCTGAACGGCCTTTACCGGCTCTTGCGACCCGTTGCTTGATGAGTCCCCCGCCAAGATCGGCGTCGATCAGCCCCATTTCCGCGCGGAGTATGGCTTCGCGCAGGCTTTCCTCCGAGATGCGCTCGTGCCGGGTGAACCGGGCCATACCCTTCGTCAGGAATACTTGCATTGAATCTTCCTAACACTCAGAACTATAGCACTGAGTATCATCTTCAGCAAGCGTAATTACGGCGCATAGCCGTTGGCGCGGAACCACTCGATGGCAGCGCGCATGGCGGGATAGACGGGGACGATGCGGAAGTCGAGTTCCTGCTGCGCGCGTGCGCTGGAGGCAAACATCTTCTTGCGCCCCATGCGCACTTCTTCAAGCGTGGCGCGCGGCTCCTTGCCTCGGATGCGGCCGGTGATCAACTCCTCAAAGAATGCATACGTCGCTGCGACGGCAAATGGAATCTTCGTTGTCGGCGAGGGAATTCCGGTGATCGCGGACATCTTGTCGAGAATCTGCTTGAGCGTCAGGTTCTCTCCGCCCAGGATGTAGCGCCGGCCTGGCTTGCCGACGGACAGTGCGGCCACGTGCGTGCGCGCCACCTCGGCCACGTCGACGAGGTTCAGCCCCGTGTCGACATAAGCGGGAAACTTGCCATTCAGAAAGTCGACAAAGATACGTCCCGTCGGCGTAGGTTTCGCGTCGAATGGCCCAATCGGCGTGGTCGGGTTAAGAATCATGACGGACTGGCCGGACTGTGCCGCTTTGATCGCTTCTTGCTCTGCAAGGAACTTGGAGCGCTTGTAGTGGCCCACCATGTCGGCGAGCGAGACCGGAGTATCCTCGTTGATCACCAGGCCGTCGCTGCGGAAGTGCATGGTGGCCACGCTCGACGTGTAAACCACCCGCGGCACGCCAGCCTCGCGCGCCATGCGCAGCAGCTCGCGCGTGCCGTCCACGTTGGCCATGTACATGGTTTGGGGATCGCGAATCCACAGCCGGTAATCGGCCGCGACGTGCATCACTGCATCGCAGCCCGCCAGACCGGCGCGCAGAGATTCCGGATCGAGCAGGTCGCCCACATAAGTCTCGCCGGCAATGCCCTCAAGATTTTTCAGATTGCTGGTCTTGCGAACGAGAAGCCGGAGGTCGGCACCCTCAGAAGCCAGTGTCCGCGCCACATGGTGACCTACAAACCCGGTAGCCCCGGTGAGAAATATCTTCATCGCCTCGAGTCTCTTAGGCCATCTTAAACTCCCAGGTTGTCTCTCGGTTTGCAATCAAACGTGGGGTGAGAAACTCACCTGTTAATGTAAAACTGCATTACAATAAAATCGAGGTGATCGTATGGCCATCGTGACCACAACATCGCGGGGGCAGGTGACTCTTCGAAAGGAAATTCTCCAGCACGTCGGGATCAGGCCTGGGGAGAAACTTGAGATTGAACTTTTGCCAGGCGGCGAGTTCCGGGGCCGCGCGGTGCGGAAGAAAGGTAAGATCGAAGACTTCTTCGGTTGCCTGTCTGGAAAGACGAACGTCAGGCTCACCATTGAAGAGATGAACGAGGCGATCGGAGCGGCAGCGGCGGAAGCCGGCATGGCGGGTCTTAAGCGATGAAGATCATCGTGGACACGAATGTGCTGGTGCGCGCGGCGGTTCAGGACGATCCTGACCAGGCGCTCGCGGCAAGGCGAACTTTGAAGGAAGCCGATCAGGCGATCGTTGGCCGCCATGCACTGTGTGAGTTCATTTGGGTTCTCCGTCACACATATCGATTTTCCGGGAGGGAAATTGCAACAGCCGTGCACAGCCTGATCAACGCAAAGAATGTGGTTGTGGACGACGCTGCCGCTGCCGCAGGCTTGGACGCGATGGAGGCAGGCTCGGATTTCGCAGATGGTGTGATTGCTTACGAGGGCCTGTGGCTGGGTGGAGAGACATTCATTTCCTTCGATAAGAAAGCCGTGGATGTGTTGACAAAACTCGGCATAAAGTCCCGGCTCCTCCAACCGCTTCAGACGGAGCCGGGAGTATGACGCAGGATGCAATGGTCGAACTTGCCGATGATTGGATCAGCTTTGGGCAGGTGCCGGAACACTTGGCCGAGTGCGGGGATTTTGACCTTGCGATGAAATTCCGTCGCATCGAATACCATCAACCCGAGATCCTCTGGGCTATGATCCCTGCCATCCATTAGCGCGACCGTTCGATTCACATTCAACAAGTCCTTTCGGCTGGACCGCTTGAGAATCCGCTCCCGCTGCACGGGGAGATTTATCGACCTCGTCGAGTCGGAAGCACAGCGCGACCCATCCTTTGCCAAACTCCTTGGTGATGTCGGGAAGAACCGGATGTCCGATCAGGTGTGGCAGCGGGTTCAGGCAGTACGGGATCGGCGTGGACGGGGCGGAACCCCGGAATAGCTTTCTCCGGAATATCGATTACGAGAAAAACCTAATCCAGCGCTTCGGGCGCGAGCGCAATGTTCTTCTCGCCCGCGGCCTTTTTCTCGTTGTATTTCTTCACCCAGTCTTCCCAATGCTTGCCCGCCGCGCGGTCTTTGCCGCTGAACTCCAGCCGCGCAATCTGGGAATAACTCACCTTGCGCTTTTCCGGCGCCGAAGGAGTGAAGTACTGCACATAGGAATCAGCCAGCGTTGCGCCGCTCTGCCGGTTGAAAATGTAGGCCTCGATGCGCTCGCCGCTCTTCAGGGTCAGCGTCACATCGCCGCGGTAATCGAAGGCTTTCTCCAGGGCCTGGCGGAGATCTTCTTCGCTGGCAAGCTCCGGAATCCAGCCTTCCAGGTTCTGATGCTCGAAGCCGGGAGCAACTTCCAGCGCTTCAATCTGCTCGCGCGTGTATTTCAGCACCTCGGCCGTCATGCGTTGGTCTCCTCAAGCACGGCTGCGGGCTTCGCGATCTGAACCAGCGATGCATGCGCATGCGTGTCCCATTCATTCAACTGCTTGAGCGCGTGTTCGCTCTTATAGCTCGAGAAGTTTCCCTTCACCATGCCCCAGAAGCCCTTCAGCGACAGGAATCCGTCAATGACCGCGGTGGGCTCATAGCCACAGCTCACCATGCAATTTGCGCACTTGGGATTTCCGCTGCCCACGCCATAGTCTTCCCATTTGGTCGACTCCATCAGTTCCTTGAAGCTCTCGGCGTACCCATCCTGGAGCAGGTAGCAGGGCTTCTGCCAGCCGAAGATGTTGTAGGCGGGCGAGCCCCATGGTGTGCAGTCGTAGTTGCGGTCGCCCATCAGGAACTCGAGAAACAACGGCGACATATTGAACTTCCACGACTTCTTGCGGTTGGACAAAATCGCCCGAAAGAGCTTGCGCACGCGGGCCCGGCCCATGAAATGGCTCTGGTCCGGCGCCTTGTCGTAGCTGTAGCCGGGCGAGAGCACCATGCCCTCGACGCCGATGGCCATCACCTCGTCAAAATAGGCTCGCACGCTGTTCGGGTCCGTGCCGTCGAAGAATGTGGAGTTGGGCGTTACGCGAAAGCCGCGCTTGACCGCTTCCTTGATGCCCTCGATCGCGATATCGTATCCACCTTCGCGGCACACGCTGAAGTCGTGGTGATCGCGCTGGCCATCCAGATGAACGGAAAACGTCAGGTACTTCGACGGTGTGAATTCGTGGATGCGTTTCTTAAGTTCGAGCGCGTTGGTGCAAAGGTAGATATATTTCTTGCGCGCCACCAGCCCGTTGACGATTTCGACAATCTGCGGATGCAATAGCGGCTCCCCGCCGGGGATGGACACCATGGGCGCGCCGCATTCTTCCACCGCGGCGAAGCATTCCTCGGGGGTGAGCTGCTTCTTCAGGATGTGGGGCGGGTACTGCACCTTGCCGCAGCCGGCACAGGCCAGGTTGCAGCGGAAAAGCGGCTCCAGCATCAGCACCAGCGGATAGCGCTTGTTGCCCTTGAGCTTCTGCTGCCACACGTATTTGACTACCGTCCACACCTGGGACATGGGAATAGCCATTGTTGAGTAGTCCTCCAGAGCGCGGCGTTCAGCCGGCGCGTTCCATGGCCCGCTTGTAGCCGGTCAGCGCCAGCAACGGGAAATATTGTCGGTACATCTCGTACGACAGGTAAAAGACACGCGGGAAGCCCGTTCCAGTGTACAGCGCCTGTCGCGTCCAACCCGACCCTGTCGTCTCGTCCCAGCTTCCATCGGCACCCTGCCGCGTCAGCAGCCAGCGCACGCCCTTGGCAATGGAATCGGACCGGTCGTCCCCTGCCGCAAGCAGTCCCAGCAAGGCCCAGGCAGTCTGCGATGGCGTGCTCGTCCCAACCCCGCGGGTATTCGGATCGTCGTAGCTTCCGCAGGTCTCGCCCCATCCGCCGTCCGGATTCTGCACCATCCGGATCCATTCCGCCGCCTGTTGCACCTGCGGTTCGAGGTTATCGAAGCCGATGGCCTCCAGGCCGCGCAGCACCAGGAACGTGCCATAGAGGTAATTCACGCCCCAGCGTCCAAACCAGCTTCCATCCGGCTCCTGCTCGCTGAGGATGAACTTGATCGCCTTCTCCACGCGCTTGTCGCCGCGCGTAAATCCGTAACAGGCCAGCATCTCCAGAATTCTTCCCGTGATGTCCACCGTCGGCGGATCGAGCATCGCGTTGTGATCGGCGAAGGGGATGTACTGGAAGATCATCTTGGTGTTGTCTTTGTCGAAGCTGCCCCAGCCGCCGTTCTTGCACTGCATGGCGAACTCCCACTCGATGGCCCGCTGCGCCACCTTGTGCTGGTACGCTTCGCGCGGATTTTCCACCTTGTTCAACGCCAGCAACACCTGCGCCGTGTCGTCGGTGTCGGGATAGAACTCATTGTTGAATTCGAAGTACCAGCCGCCCGGCTCGGTGTCAGGCACCTTCACAGCCCAGTCGCCCTTGTGCCGCACTTCCTTGGCCAGCATCCAATCGGCGGCCTTGATCATGCGCGGGTCCTTCGCGGGTACCCCGGCTTCGCCGAGGGCATAAACGGCCTGAGCCGTGTCCCACACCGGCGAAACGGCGGGCTGCATGCGGAATGTCTTCTCAGGAACATCCTCCGTGGCCCTCTGCTCGATGCCCAACTTCTCAAACTCGTCGCGCGCGCGAATCACCTGCGGATCGTCCTCGGAGTAGCCCAGGCAGCGCAGGGCAATGATCGCATTCAGCATGGCCGGATAGATGGCGCCCAGCCCGTCCGTCATCTCCAGCCGCGCCAGCATCCACTTCTCGGCTTTTTTCAGCGCAAGTTTGCGCAGCGGCCGCAGGTGCACTGCCTCGGCAAAGTGCAGGACTCTGTCCACGATCAGGAAGAAGTTGCGCCACGAGACGAGCTTCTTCCGATCCATCGTGAGACGGAGTTCTGCATTGGCCCGACCTCCGACATACAACTCGTCGATCCCCATTTCATCCGGAATCTTTTTGAACGGCTTCTTGGCGTAGAGAATCGCCAGCGGCACCAGGATGGAGCGCGACCACGAAGAAATCTCGTAGATATTGAAGTAGAACCAGTTGGGAAAAAGAACGATCTCCGGTGGAATGGCGGGAACCGCATCGTAGTCGTATTCGCCCAGCGCGCAGAGATACATCTTGGTAAAAGTGTTGGTGGCCACCACTCCGCCGTGCGCCAGAATCCACTCGCGGCATTTGGTCAGCCGGGGATCGTCTGCGCCGATTCCCATCAGCTTGGCTGAGGAATAGCACTTTACCGACAGCGACACATTGCCGGGCCCGCCGGGATAGAGGCTCCAGCTTCCGTCTTCATTCTGGTAGCGGAGCATCTCGGTGAGCGCGCGCCGCAAACGGCCGGGATCGCCGCTCTCCAAGAGAGTATGCAGAAAGATATAGTCGGCCTCCAGCATGGAGTCCGCTTCCAGTTCTCCGCACCAATAGCCCTCGGGATGCTGGATCGAGAGCAGATAGTCCCTCGACCTCCCAATGGCCGACTCCACATCGGCCAGGTCCGCGTCCAACCGTCCGAAGCGCGGCGCCGCAACCTTGGCCGTCGCAACCTGAACTGCAACGGCGTCGGACTTTGCGGTTTGCTTCTTGCCCTGCTGAATATCCATTCGATTGAAAGCGCCTCGGGAGTTTCGAGGTCGCAGCTGTCAGCCCTTTGCTTCCAACTGTTCCCTGTTCCCTGTTCCCTGCTCTTCTTACTTCACCGGCAGCGGCTCTGCACCGCCTGCGCTACCGATCGCCTGCACAATCTCCGGCGGCAGGCCGAAGCGCACATTTTCGGGCATCACTTCCACCTCTTCGACGCTGTCAAACCCGTTAAGTTGCAAATAATTGACCACGTCCTCCACCAGGACTTCCGGCGCCGAGGCTCCCGCGGTCACTGCAACCGTATTCACGCCCTCAAGCCACTTCGGGTCGATTGCCTGAGAGTTATCAATCAGATACCCCACCGTGCCGAGGTTCCGCGAAACCTCTACCAGGCGGTTGGAGTTCGAGCTGTTCGTCGATCCCACCACCAGCACCAGCCCCGCATCGTGCGCGACATTCCGCACCGCGACCTGGCGGTTTTCCGTCGCATAGCAGATGTCCTGCGAGTGCGGGCCGGCAATGTTGGGATATTTCTCTTTCAGCGCGTGAATGATGTCCCGCGCCTCGTCCAGACTCAGCGTTGTTTGGGTCAGATAGGCCACGCGGTTCGGGTCCGGAACCACCAGTTGAGCCACCTCGGCCACATTCGAAACCACCTGCGTCACATCCGGCGCTTCGCCCAGCGTGCCTTCGATCTCGTCATGGTCGCGGTGCCCGATCAGCACCAGCGAGTAGCCCTGCTTGGCGAACTTCACCGCCTCGATATGGACTTTGGTCACCAGCGGACAGGTGGCGTCAATCACCTTCAGGCCCCGTCCCTTGCTGCGGTCCCGCACGGCAGGCGATACGCCGTGCGCGGAATAGATCACACGCTGCCCATCCGGCACATCGTCGATTTCATGAACAAAGATCGCGCCTTTTTCCGCCAACTCGTTCACGACGTAGCGGTTATGGACAATCTCCCGGCGCACGTAGATGGGAGCGCCAAAGGTTTCCAGTGCGATCTTCACAATGTCGATCGCGCGCACCACGCCGGCGCAAAAGCCTCGCGGCTTGAGCAACAACACCCTCTTCTGGCTGGGGGAAGTCTCGGCGTGGTTTCCGTTCGAGATGGAGTCAAGCAGGGTTGTGGTCACATCACCCAGTATACCAAGCAGCGAATAGGAAAGACAGCAGATTAACCCTGCAACAGCCCCTCTTTCAGGCCCCGCGTTGCCTTTGCGTTGAGGTAGCCTGAATCCAGTCTCCGCACTTACCGGTTGGCGGTCTCTCCATGCAAGAATGCATTGCCGCGGAAAGGCAATCTATGACGAAGGTCCACCTCTTGAATTATTCCAGGACGGCTGCGCTCTCCGCGTTGCTGTGCCTGGTTATGGTCGGCACGGCAGAGGGCCAGAAACAGGAGCCGTTGCGCGCCACTGAGCAGATGATCGTCGTCACCACGCCGGATTGGAGCACGGTCGAGGGCCGCTTGCAACGCTATTGGCGCACGAAGCCCGGCAAGCACTGGAAGCCCGTCGGCAAACCCGTCACCATCGTTGTGGGGAAAAACGGCATGGGCTGGGGCGCCGGGCTCGTTCCCACCGACAGCCCCGACGTGCGCAGTCCGCAGGACCCGGTCAAGAAGGAAGGCGACGGCAAATCCCCCGCCGGCGTCTTCCGCCTGAGCGCCGCTTTCGGCTACTCTGCCCTGCCGCTCCAGGGCGTGAGACTCAGCTACACCCCTCTCACGCCAACCGTGGAATGCGTGGATGACGTCACCTCAAAGTTTTACAACCGCATCGTCGACCACGCGACAGTTTCGCCGGATTGGCACAGTTCCGAAGACATGGCAGATGCCGGAGTCTCCTACCGCTGGGGCGTCGTCATCGACCACAATGCCAACCCGCCCGTTCCCGGCGTCGGCTCCTGCGTCTTCATGCACATTTGGGGTGGACCGGGCATTGGAACGGCAGGCTGCACGGCCATGCCTCAGGAGCAGTTGGAGCCCATCCTCACCTGGCTCGATCCGGCTGCAAGTCCGATTCTGGTGCAGATGCCACTGGCGCAATACAAGAAGCTCAGGAAGACCTGGCATCTGCCCAAGCTGCCAAAATCCTAACTCGTAGACGGAATCGCCCTCGGGAACTACCGGCTGGCCGCAATCATCTGGCCCGCGTGCTGCAGGCTGGTGTCGGTCACCTTGGCGCCGCTCAGCATGCGCGCAACCTCAAGCCCGCTTCTGGTGCCGTTCGGCATACTCGCGCAGGGCAGAGTTCATCCGCGTCTGGTAGCCCTGTCCCTGCCGTTGAAACCAATCCAGGACGTCGGCGTCCACGCGCAGCGACAGCGGCCGCTTGATGGGCCGGTAAAATGGCCCGCGCACCGCATTGCTCCAATCGGTGATCGGAGGCATCTCGGTCGTATCGATATCGCTATCCGGTAGCGCGGCCAGAGCTTCCAACTCCGCTTGCAACTTCGGCGTCAGCGGCTTCGCATTACCTTTCTTCATACTCCCGCTTCTCATGGCTTTCCGCCTTTCTGGCACTTATGATTCTTCCCGCTCCGTCCTCATTTTCGGGCCAGGTGTGAACCACGTAGAGGACAACAATTCCGTCCGCGCTCGGCGAACCCAACGTCACCCAACGTTCCTCGTCAGGGAACAAGTCAGGAACCGACAGGCAAAGAGGATCGTTAAGGGCACGTTCAGCCAGTTCGAAGCTGACCTTATGCTTCTCGAGGTTCGCTTTCGCCTTCGCGAGGTCCCACGTCCAGCGCAACTTGGACCTCCGTATATACAATATCGTATCTACAAGCGCAATGGATGTCAATCGGCGATGAGCTCACGAGCGAGGGGTCAATCACTTCTCACCGGCTGGCCGCGATCATCTGTCCCGCGTGCTGCAGGCTGGTGTCGGTCACCTTGGCGCCGCTCAGCATGCGCGCCACTTCGTGCGTGCGCGCACGATCGTCGAGCAGGCGCACGTGCATCTTGGTGCGGCCGTCGGATTCGCGCTTGTCGATAAGAAAATGCTGGTCGGCGAAGGCGGCAATCTGCGGCAGGTGCGTCACGCACAGCACCTGCTGGACGCGGCTCAAAGCCTTCAGCTTTTGCCCCACTGCCTCGGCCGCGCGGCCGCCAATGCCGATGTCGATCTCGTCGAAGACCAGCGTTCGGGGCGTCGTTTTCCTGCTTGTCTTGGAAGAGCTCTGTTCCACCGCGACCTTCAGAGCCAGCATCACGCGGCTCATCTCGCCGCCGGAGGCAATCTCATGCAGCGGCTTCAGCGGCTCGCCGGGGTTGGTCGCGATCCGGTATTCGACAGTGTCCCAGCCGCTCGCTGTCCACGACGTCTCCTTTTCACTGGCCTCGATTTCCACCTCAAAGCGCACCTTCATGGCCAGCGAGTTGATCTGCGCTTCGGCCAGCTTGGCCAGCTTCCCTGCCGCAGCCTTGCGCGCCGCATGCAAAGCCTCCGCCGCCGCCCGATACGCCGCCACGGCAGTATCCAGTTCCAGCTTCAGTTGGTGGAGGATTCCGTCCTTGTCTTCCACCTCGGACAGCTTGCGCGCCACCTCTTCGCCAAACTCGATCACTTCGGCCACCGTCTTGCCGTACTTGCGTTTCAGGCGATCAATCGCCGCGAGCCGGTCTTCAATCTCCGCCAGCCGCTCCGGCGAGGCGTCGATCCCCTCCGCGTAATCTCTGAGGCTGGCGCTCACATCGTCCACGGTGGCGCGCGCCGACTGCAGTTGCTGAAGCGCCTCGCTGAAGCGCCCGTCGTAGCGGGCCAGCTCTTCCACATTGCGCAGCGCCGCCCGCAACGCTGCCTCGGCCGAAGCGCCGCCCTCATAGAGCTGCTCAAAGGCGCCCATCGCCGCCGCATAAAGCTTTTCCGAGTTGGCCAGGACGCGCTTCTCCGTCTCCAGCGCCTCGTCTTCGCCTGGCTCCAGACGCGCCGCTTCAATCTCCTTGCGCTGATAGCTCCACAGATCCACCATCCGCAGCCGGTCCTGCTCGCCTTCCACCAATTCGTTCAGCTTCGCCTCAGCCGCGCGCCAGCGGGCGTAGGCTTCGCTTGAGGCTTCCGTCGAGATCCCCGCAAAGCGGTCAAGCAAGATGCGCTGCTGGGCCTGGTCGAAACTGGTGAGTGTCTCCGTCTGCGCATGCACCAGCGCCAGCTCCGGCGCCAGTTGCTTGAGCACCGCCGCGGTAGCCGGCTGGTTGTTCACAAACACCCGCCCCTTGCCCGAAGACAGAATCTCCCGGCGCAGAAT
>CAYUJM010000018.1:0-4913 GCA_964445025.1 uncultured Occallatibacter sp.
CCTGCGACATGAGCCGGGCCTGCAGGCCGACGTGGGAGTCGCCCATTTCGCCGTCCAGCTCGGCCTTGGGGACGAGCGCGGCCACCGAGTCCACAACCAACACATCGACGGCGCCCGAGCGGACCAGGGCTTCCGTGATCTCCAGTGCTTGTTCGCCGCTATCCGGTTGAGAAACCAGCAGGTTATCTACATCTACGCCGAGTTTCTTGGCGTAGCCGGGGTCGAGTGCATGCTCGGCATCCACAAAGGCCGCCAGGCCGCCCAGGCGCTGCGCCTCGGCAATAATCTGCAGGGTGATGGTGGTTTTGCCGGAGGATTCCGGGCCGAAGACTTCCGTCACGCGGCCGCGGGGAATGCCGCCCACACCCAGGGCAGCGTCGAAGCTGATGGAGCCGGTGGAGATAACTGCAATCGGCAGAAGAGCTTCCCGGGAACCAAGGCGGACAATGGAACCTTTGCCAAATTGTTTTTCGATCTGTGCGAGGGCGAGTTCTACGGCTTTGGCGCGGTCGTCGGCGATGGCCATTGAGGGGGTCTCCTATCGATCAATCCAAGCCTTCTCCCCTTCGCGGAAGGGTGAGAAAAGACAAGTGCTTGGAATGCATTTCGATGGGATTGTAGCAGGGCTGAAGACACAATCATAGCGAAAAATAGCGAAGAAACGGAGAAGATACGGGTGGACGCGATAAGCTGTTGAATTGTTGTGGGTTAGTTACAGTTACGAAAGCCGTGGGTCAGACCGTATACGCCCCGATGCGCGCTTCGCGGCTGGTGAGAGAGTCGCAGGTGCGGTCGAGGGATTCGTACTCGGCATCGTGGTCTTTGCGGAAGGCGCGGAAGTCGTCTTCGCTGGCCCAGCGATCGATGGTGAGGTAACTTCCCGGGATGTAGGCGTCGCGCAACAGCTCTGTTCCCAGATACTTGGAGGAAGTGCGGAAGAGCTGGGCCCAGGCGCCGTCGGGGCCGTAGGCGGCTTCAAAGGCAATAACTTTCTCTTCGGCAATCTCGAACTGCCAGACGACGACAAACATGCGCTGCCCCGATTCTTGATCTCTGGAATTATGGTAGCGCAGGCTGGCGCGGCCGGTGGGTATAGTGATCGTTGGGGCAGCGAGCCAGCGGGTCAGCAGGTTGGCAAGTCAGCGAGTCAGCAGCTTAGCAAACCGGCGGGATGGCGGGAATGCCTGAACCGAAAGCCGCCAGGTCACCAGCTCTCCGTTCAGGCGGCTATGGCCTGAATCTCTCCCCGCTGCATGGGCTGGCTTTTCCAGTGGGCGTGAGCGCCATAGGCACGCAAAGGATCCGAACCAAAAGTTGCGCGGCCAAGCAAGACGGTATGCGCTGAATCTCAGAGAAGACATTTGCGCGAGCGGCCCGGCAGCCAAATGCGTCTTCGATACGTCTAAGGGGAAAAGCTCTTTCCAATACACGCATTTCGCAAAGAGCCAATGGACTTCGGGTTCTTTGATGACAAGGGGCTGGGCGCGTATATTCGCGTGAAAGCAGTGGACGCTGGAGCAGGCTTGCATGGAATCGTTTCCCGCCGAGGAAGTCCAGGTGAGTAACAGGGTCGGCTTTCCCGTCGGGACGGAGAAAGCAACGTCCGTGAATTCCGCGGGCGATTCGCTGCCACACCGCCTGCCCCGCGGCGTCACCTTCACATGCGCAGCCGAGTTGGCGATGGCGGTCGTCCTCGCGGTGGCGCTCTTTCATACATTGGGCTGCTCCCACGGAGGTCCTGCCTCGCAGGCATCGCTGGGGCCGGCGGCCGCTCCGCAGACGGTCCGGCTCAAGGGCATGACAGCCGCGGTGCAGGCGCGCGCCATCATGGCGCCTCAGATCGCCGGACAGCAAGTGGGTACGCTCACTATTACCAAGCTGATCCCGAGTGGAACGCGTGTGAAGCAGGGAGATTTGCTGGTCGAATTCGACCGCCAGGCGCAGTTGCGCGATTCCATCGACAAGCAGGCCCAGGCCGACGGCTTGAATCAACAGGTCCTGGAGGCGCAGGCCAAGGAAGACGCCGCACGGGCCAAGGACGAGACGGAGATCAAGCAGGCGGAAGACAGCCTCGCGAAAGCAAAGCTTGAAATGGAGAAGGTCGAGCTGCTCTCGCGCATTGACGCGGAAAAGGCCCAGGAAGACCTGGACGAAGCCCAGGCCACGCTGGCGCAGTTGAAGCAGACCTTCGAACTGAAGCGCAAGGCGGCGCAGGCCTCGATCCGCATTCTTGAGATCCAGCGCGACCGCACAAAGGAAACGATGCTGCACGCTCAGGCCAACTCGGCTTTGATGGAGATTCACGCCCCCATTGACGGCATTGTCGTATTCAACACCATCTGGAAGCAGGGCAACATGGGCGAAGTGCAGGAAGGTGACCAGGTGCGCCCCGGCGTTCCCTTCATGCAGGTGGTTGACCCCGCCATAATGGAAGTTCGGGTCCCCGTGAACCAGGAGGATCTGCTCGGCTTGAAAATCGGCGAGGAGGCACGGGTGCATCTGGATGCGTACAACGACCTGGTGCTTCCCGGCCGGTTGGAATCCATCGACCCCATGGGCACGCCCGGCGACTTCTCGCCCAAGGTCCGCTCCTTCTCCGCGACGTTCTCCATCGATGGCCATGACCCGCGATTGATGCCCGATCTTTCCGCCGCGGTCGACGTCGATCCGGCAGGCGCAGGCAGCGCCGGCGGAGGGTCGAAGTGATGCAAGGGCTCATTGACCTGTGGGTGAAGCGCCGGAATCTCGTGATTGTTGTGGTGCTGGCCGCGGCTAGCGCGGCCGTCTACGGGGTTGCTCATTTCTCCACCAAGACTCCTACGGTCCCCACTTTTCAGGTCAAACGCGGAGAGTTTCTCGATGTTCTCGAGTTTCGCGGCGAGTTGAAGGCCATGAAATCCGTCACCATCACCGCGCCGGCCAACGCCGGGGACCTGCAGATTCTCAAGATCGTCGCAGATGGAACGCAAGTGAAGAAGGGCGACGTTGTTGTTGAGTTCGATCCATCGAAAACCCAGCAGGACCTGGCGCAGGACCGGTCCGTCCTCAAGTCTTCGCAGGCTGAGATCGAGCAGGTGCGCGCCCAGGGCCTTCTCAGCGAAGAAGTGGATACCACCGCGGTGATGAAAGCAAAATACGACGTCGAGGTGGCCAAACTCGACGCCAGCAAGAGCGAAGTTGTCTCCAGGATCGACGGCGCCGAGGCAAATCTTAAACTTGCGGACGCGGAACAGTCGTTGCGCCAGGCCGAAACGCAGTTGAAATCCGACACCGCTGTCGATCAGGCAACGGTCAAGGACAAGCAGAACGCCAGTCTCAAGGCCGATTTCGATGCCAAGCGCGCCGAGACTGCGCTGGATGCCATGACGCTGAAGGCTCCGTCGGACGGCACCATCAGTCTTCTCTCCATCTGGCACAATGGCAGCGAGGCGCCCTTCAAGGCCGGCGAGCGCGCATGGCCCGGCACACCCATCGCCGAGCTCCCCGACGCCGCTTCCATACGCATCTCGGCCCGCATAGACGAAACCGAGCGCGGCCGCCTTGCGATCTCGCAGCCGGTCACGCTGCAGTTGGACGCCATTGCCGATCGCCAGTTCACCGGCAAGATGGAGCGCATCGGCACCATTGCCACCTCCGACTTCTCCGCCGGCTGGCCTATCCCTCGCAACTTCGATCTCGAGATATCCATCGACCAGGCGGACGCGCGTCTCAAGCCCGGCATGACCGTGCGGATTACAGTCATCGTCGACCGCGTTCCCGATGCCATCGCCATTCCCGCGCAAGCGTCCTTTCTCAAGTCGGGGCAAACGGTGGCCTATGTATGGAATGGATCTTCATTCCAGGAGCGCGCCATTCAAGTTGAGCGAAGGAGCCGCGACCGCATCCTTGTTGCTAACGGTTTGAAGCCGGGCGACCTGGTGGCTCTCAAAGAACCGACGGGGAAGGAGTGAGATGGCGCGCATAAAGAAACGCCGCATTCTGGTCTGGGCCGGGGTTGGCGTTCTGCTGGCCGCAGGCATCGGCGTGGTTGTGGCCTCCAGCCGCGTCCCCTTGAATCCGAAAGGTGATGAGATTCCATTGGCTGAAGTCAAGCGCGGCGAGATCGATCTCCGGGTCCATGCCGACGCCGAGCTTCGCGCCATCCACTCCATCATGCTCACGGCTCCAGCCGTGGGCGGCGACGCGCTGCAGATCACCCACCTGGTGCACACCGGCCAGCCTGTAAAAAAGGACGACGTGGTCTTTGAATTCGATCCCAGCGAGCAGCTTTACAAGCTGGAACAGAACCGCTCAGAGCTGCAACAGGCCGAGCAGGAGATCACCAAGGCCAAAGCCGATGCCGCTGTGCTTGCCGCGGAGGATCAGGTCACGCTGCTCAAAGACCGACACAACGTGCGCAGGGCCGAGCTCGATGTGCAAAAAAACGAGCTCGTCAGCAAGATCGATGCCGACAAGAATGTCCTCGCGCTGGGGCAGGCCAAGCGTGTGCTGGCGGAGGAAGAAAAGGATATTGAATCGCACAAGGCCTCCGGACAGGCCGCCACTTATCTGGCTCAGGAAAAGTACAACAAGGCCAAGCTGGGCATGGACCAGGCCCAGCAGAATCTGGGCAAGATGCGCGTCACGGCGCCCATGGATGGGTTGGTCTCGATTCAAAAAAACGTGAATGCCGCGGGCGGCTTCTTTTTTACCGGGATGTCATTGCCTGACTACCATGAAGGCGATCAGGTGCAGCCGGGCAGCTCGATTGCGCAGGTCGTCGATCCACAGGGCCTCGATCTGACCTCGAAGATCAGCGAGCAGGATCGCGACAATGTGAAGGTGGGCCAGGCGGTTGAAGTGGTCTTCGATGCCTTGCCGGGACAGGTATTTCACGGCACGGTGAAGAGCGTGGGCGGAATGTCGGTGCGGCA
>CAYUJM010000018.1:4923-41527 GCA_964445025.1 uncultured Occallatibacter sp.
AACTTGCCAATGAGGACCCGCGCCTCCGCTCCGGATTCTCAGCGCAGATCGTCTTTCTCGGCGGCACAAAAAAGAATGTACTTTACCTGCCCCGCCAGGCGCTCTTCCCCAAGGACGGCAAGCGCATCGTCTACGTCAAGAAGGGCAACGGCTACGAGCAGCGGGAGGTAAAGATCCAAAGCCAGAATGAAAGCCGTGCGGCCATCGACGGCCTCGAAGAGGGCAGTCTCGTCGCATTGGTCGATCCCACCGCGCCGCGCAAGGCGAGCGGCGGCAACTCCGCAGCCGGCAGCATGGAGGGTGCACCCTGATGTCCGAGAACCACTCGATGTTGCCGGAGCGCCTCACTCTTGTTTACCAGCAATGGACACGCGATGCGCAACTGGGCATGCAGAACCTGTTGCTTCACGGCATGCGCTCGCTGCTGACCATGCTGGGCATGATCTTCGGCGTGGCCGCCGTCGTGGCCATGCTGTCTATCGGCGCGGGTGCGCGGCAGAAGGTGATGGCTCTCATCGAGCAGATGGGTGTTCACAACCTTATTGTCGAGGCCAAGGAAACCGTGGAGTGGCAGGCCCATCAAAAGGTCCGCAAGCTCTCGCCGGGGCTCACGCTGCAGGACTATCGCGTCATCCGCGACGACCTGGATGGCATCGCCGCATCCACTCCACGCAAGCAGATGACCCCGTCGAAGATCATTCCCAAAGCGCAGCAGGATACGCCCAACGTGATGGGCGTCAACGCCACCTACCAGCGGATCGCCGGCCTGCATGTGTTGAGCGGGAGGTTCTTCGACCAGAACGATGACGACCGTGGCGCGCCAGTCTGCGTACTGGGCGCGGCGGCCAAGTGGAGCCTCTTCGGTTCATCCAATCCGCTCGGCCAATATGTCAAAGTCAATGAGCAATGGTTTCGCGTCATTGGCGTGGTCAGCCCGCAGCTCAGCGGGCAGGGCGATAGTTCAGCCACGCCCACCGTCGATGTAAACAACAACATCTACATCCCGCTGCAATCGGCCTTTCTCCGCCTCGAAGACAGTTACAGCGATGTCCGGGACGAGATTGACGGCGTCTATCTCAGCCTCGCCGACAGCGCAAATATCACCGAGTCCGCGCAGGTGGTGAGGGCCATTCTGGATTCGTCGCACCATGGAGCAGACGACTTCAGGATCGTGGTGCCCGCGGAACTGCTCGCCGAGCAAAAACGAACGGAGCACTTGTTCAACACCGTCATGGTCG
Organism: uncultured Occallatibacter sp.; assembly: GCA_964445025.1. Lineage (GTDB taxonomy): Bacteria > Acidobacteriota > Terriglobia > Terriglobales > Acidobacteriaceae > Telmatobacter. The sequence continues at coordinate 6,162 of CAYUJM010000018.1, forward strand.
CCATTGCCTCCATCTCGCTGCTGGTCGGAGGAATCGGCATCATGAACATCATGCTGGCCAGCATCCTCGAGCGCACCCGCGAGATCGGCCTGCGGCGCGCGGTGGGCGCCAGGCAGTCTGACATCGTGCGGCAGTTTGTGGTCGAGGCAACCATGATCTCGTTCGCCGGTGGAACCATCGGCGTGGTCTTCGGCTTCTTCATCTCCCGGCTCATCGCATGGCTGGCCGGATGGTCCACCATCGTTACCTTCAGTTCCATCGCCCTGGCGTTTCTTGTTTCCATCTCTGTCGGGCTGGTGTTCGGAATCTATCCCGCCACCAAGGCGGCGCGGCTCGATCCGGTGGAGGCCATTCGCTATGAGTAGGACCTGCGCGCGTGTTTTGAGCACCACTCCGAATGCCAATTTTTCTGCTGCTGCCGACAATCTCCGCTCATAGATGGAGTTCACGGATGAGTTTCGTTCGCTTTGCTGCTGTTTCGCTCTTTGCCCTGGTTGCCGCCCTGCCCGCGCAGGCTCAATCTCCTGAAAGTTATCGCGGCATGCTCACCGCGCGCGTCCGCGCCGACAAGCTGCCTCCGCCGCAGCACCTGAGTGACTTCGTGAAAGACGGCAAGCTCAGTCTCGGCTTGCGCGACGCAATTTTGCTGGCTCTGGAGAACTCGAGCAACGTGCAGATCGACGAAACGCAGATCGAAGCCCAGAAGTTCAACCTGCTGGGCCAGTTCTGGCCATTCGACCCCACCATTCAGAGCAGTCTCAACATCAATCGATACTCTTCGCCGACATATAGCCAGTTACAGGGCGTGGGCGTGTCGGGAAATGTGGCCCTCAATACGCTGAGTCAATTGGGGCAGGTGAGCTATTCGCAGACCTTCACTCCGGGCACGAATATCCAGGCCAGTATCTCCAGCAACAAGTCCTCAGTGAACAACTCGTACTACTACTTCAACCCTTATTTCAATTCGGTGTTGAGCTTTCAGTTCACACAGCCGCTGCTGAAAGGCGCAGGCCGCTTTGCCAATACCGCTCAAATCAAGATCGCGCGGCGCTCGCTGCAGCAGTCGCGCTCCAGCTTTGAAGCCCAGGTCAATGACGCCATCCAGCAGGTGGTGAGCCAGTATTGGCTTGCGGTGCAGGCGCGCGGCGCGCTCGATGTGCAGCAAAAGTCTCTGAAGCTGGCCGAGGCCAGTTATGATCGCGACAAGCGCTCGCTTGAACTTGGCGCGCTGCCGCCGCTCGATATCTATCGGTCGCAATCGGAAGTTGCTGCCCGCAAGGTTGGTGCGATCCAGGCCGGATACGCGCTCAGCCAGGCGGAAGAAGATCTGCGCCTGACCATTGGTGCGGACCGCGATCCACTGGTGCACACGTTGAATCTGGAGTTGACGGAGAAGCCGCAGCCTACGGGGGATCTCGAGAACATCGATGCGGACGCGGCTCTTGCACAGGCGCTCAGCCAGCGTCCGGAACTTGAGGTTGTGAAAGACGCGCTGGCTAACGACGCAGACAGCATCCGTCTCGCGCACAATCAACTCGAGCCCAATCTGCAGCTTCAGGGTTTCTACCAGAGCAGCGGCCTGGGCGGAAACGAATATAACCTGAATACCGGCCAGTTTGTAGCGCCGGGAGGCTTCGGCACATCGATGAGCCAGCTCTTCGGATTCGGCTATCCAGGCTATGGCGGAACGCTCTCGCTGACGCTTCCGGTGAAGAACCACAGCGGGCAGGCCGCCCTGGGCAACGCGCTGGTGTCGCGGACCCGCGATCTCTATTACGGAGGCCAGATTCGCGAGCAGGTCACGCGCGAGGTTCGCAACGCAGTGCATCAGCTCGATGAGGCCAGGGAGGCGCTGGTTGCAGGCGCGGCCTCCTTCGATCTGGCGCAGAAGACGCTGACTTCGGAACAGCGCAAATATGAGCTCGGCGCGGAGACAAACTTCTTTGTGCTCGATGCGCAAACACGCCTGGCGGCGGCTGAGCTTGTTCTGCTGCAGACCCAGGTAAGTTATCGCATTGCGCTGGCAGCGGTGGGCCACTCTACGGGCGATCTGCTGACTCCGTATCATGTGCAGATCGGCGAACTTTCCAAGTAAGCAAACCGCACGCGGAATGCGGGCTGAACAAAATCAAACCATAGCGGGCCCTGCGCACGGGCTCAGTTGTTGCGCAGGGCGACCATGGGGTTGATGCGCGAGGCCCTGCGCGCAGGAAGGTAGCCGGCAAGGAGAGCGACCGCTCCGATGAGGAAGGCCATCGCTGCAAAGGTCAACGGGTCGCCTGGCTCTGTGTTGAAAAGCAGCGCGGCGATGGCGCGGGAAACGAAAAGGGACACGACCGCTCCCGTGGCAATGCCGATCGCGGCCAGCCGCAACGTTTTGATTAGAACGCTGCGCTGGACCTGGACCATGGTTGCGCCCAGGGCCATGCGTATGCCGATCTCCTGCGTGCGCTGCGTAACGGAGTAGGAGATGACGCCATAGATGCCGAGAGCGGCAAGCAGAATCCCGAGCGCAGCAAATGCACCAACGAGGAGCATGAAGAACTGGCGCGACGAGTTGGCGTGGTTCACCAGCGTCTGGATGGGCTTGAAGTCTGCGGCGGGTTGCTTGGGATTAATATCGCGCAGTGTGCGGATCACGTTGCCTGCCAGGCTCGCCGGCGGCAGCGTTGTGCGAATCACCAACTCTGCTTGATTTGGACCCGCCTGGATGAAGGGGTAGTAAATCTGCCAACCCGTATCCCCCTCGGTGCTTTCCTCGTGCACATCGTCCACCACACCCACGATGCGTGTGCCGTCACCGCCGGTGTCGAGCATCTGGCCGAGGGCATCGCCGTTGGGCCAATTGGTCAATCCAGCCAGGTAGGTGGCGAGAGCCTTGTCGATCATTACCACACCCCGGCTTTTCGGACCGTCGTCCCAGGTGAAATCGCGGCCCCGGATTCGCGTTCCCATGGCGCGCAGATAGCCGGGCGTCACCACATACACGAGGGGTGAACCGGGGCTCTGATCGGGATGCTTGAAGTTTTTCGGCCATGGCATGCCCCAGGCGCGGTTCTGGCCAAGCGGCAGGTAGTCGGTCACGCCGGCGGCCTCGACCCCAGGAATGGCGCTGACGCGTCCGATTACCTCCTGGAAGATGACTGCGCGCTTCTGGGCGCCCAGCGAGCCGTCTTTATCTCCAGGCACGTTGTCATCGTAGTCCACTTTCACTGCGGCCGCGTGCTCGGGCTGGAAGCCGAGATCCACATCGAGCACATGGAGAAAGCTGCGCAACAGCAAGCCCGCCCCGACCAGCAGCACACAGGCCAGTGCAACCTCGGAGACGACAAGGACGGACCGGATGCGGTCGTGCTTGCGGCTCTGTCCAGACCCCATTCCGGAATCCTTGAGCGACTCATGCAGGCTCCCGCTGGCCATGCGCAGTCCCGGAACGAGCCCGAAGAGGACAGCCGCAAAGACGGCGATGAGAAGCGTCCACACAAGGGCAGCGCCGTCGATGCGCAAAGTGCTCAGCAGCGGCAACGCGACCGCTCCCTGATGCGCGAACCAGGAGACGAGCAGCCATGCGAGTCCGAGTCCCAGGACCGCGCCAGAAAGCGACAGAACAAGGCTTTCGGTGAGCAGTTGGCGCACGATGCGGAAGCGGCTGGCTCCGAGAGCGCCGCGCATGGCGAACTCCTTGGTACGTGAAGCGGCACGGGCCAGCAACAGGTTGGAGAGATTCACGCAAGCGATGAGCAGGATCATGCCGACGGCGGACCAGAGCACAACCAGCGAACGGCGCAGCTTGCCGCTGACGTAGTCCTTGAGAGGAACCGGAACGACTCCGCCCTTGCCGTTCTTTTCTGCATAGCTGCCGCAACTCAGGGGGATGCTGTTTCTCCAGCACATGTGCGGCGCCGCTGCCTTCGCATCGTCCATCGCCTGGGCCAGCGTGACGCCGGGCTTGGCGCGGCCGATCATGGTGATAATGTTTCCCCAATTGCGGGGCGGGCCGTAGAGGTTGAGAGGCGTGATAGCGTCGACCTTTGCGCCAGGAGAAAAGACCGCGCCGAAGTCGAAGCTCTTGGGTAGCACGCCGATAACCGTCGTCTGCGTCCCATTCATGTCGAACGCCTTGCCAACTATGTTGGGATCGGCATTGAACTGCGTCTTCCACCAGGCATCGGTAATCAGGATGACGGGCGCGGCGCCGTTCAGCGCATCTTCAGGCCGGAAGACGCGCCCCATGGCCGGTTGCACACCGAGAAGCTGAAAGAAGTTCGCGATGACGTCAATGCTGGTAGCGGGAATAGGTGCTCCGCCGCGGTTAAGGCTCAGGTTGCCGGGGCTGGAGAAGGCAAAGTACCCGGTCACATCCTGGAACGAATGGCTGTACGCGCGGAACTCGTCGTAGGCGTCGGTTGAATAGGTGGCGCACGATAGGCCGCACTTGGTGGGAGGTGGCGCGATCCACATCAGGCGGTCTGCATCCTGAAACGGCAACGGACGCAGCAGAATAGTGTTGACCACGCTGAAGACGGCGATGTTGGCGCCGATGCCGAGAGCCAGGATGAGGACGGCGACGGTGGTGAAGCCGCGGTCGCGGCCGAGTGTGCGAAGGGTGTAGCGCAGATCCAGAAGAAGAATGTCCAGTGTCATGATTCCTCGCGCTTCGCGTTGCTGGTATTTGGCCGTTTCAATGCCGCCGAATAGAACCAGTGCCTGGCGGCGGGCTTCCACAGGGGTGAGACCGCGGCGGATATTCTCTTCCGTGGCTATCTCGATGTGAGCAGCGATCTCGGCTTCGAGGTCTGCGTCGAGCGGAGGCTTCCAGAAGAAAGCACGCAGGCGGTTCAGGGCCCACCGAAAGGAGCCCATTACATGTTCTCCTCTGGCGACATGGCCAGCACGCGGCCCACCACGTCAGACAAGCGCTGCCAATATTCGGCGTCCTTGGCGAGCTGCTTACGGCCTTCGCGGGTGATGGAGTAGAACTTGGCCTTGCGGTTGTTGTCGGAGGTGCCCCACTCGGCACCGATCCATCCGCGCTGCTGCAGGCGGACGAGGGAGGCGTAGATGGTGCCCTGGTTGAGCAGGACCTCGTCCCCACTCACTTGCTCAATGCGGCGCGCAATGCCATAGCCGTGCTGTGCGCCAATGGCTGTCAGTGTTTGAAGGACCATCAGGTCGAGAGTGCCTTGCAACAGGTCCAGCTTCGATTCGCCCACTCTTCGTGCTCCTGTGTTGATACCACATAAGTATGCCACATGTTGTGTGGCGATGCCACAGGAAAGAAGCAAAGGACATTTTACACGCATCGCAGGGCATCCTCCCAGGAAAGTTCTCTTTATTTAGGACGGTACCAGGGCGATGTGACGGGACTGTGGATGGAAATGAGAGGGAGTCACGGTTCGTGCCCTCCCACATCTCAAAATCGAGATGTGGGGCACCCATGCCCGTACTGAATTCCAGCGGGTGAAGAATGATCCCGGCTACCGCTGCAGCAGGTCGATGGGCTGGGTGAAATCGGTGACGCGAATGTGTTTGGCCAGCGCGGGGTGCTGGCGCTCGACAGCCTTGTACATCTCCCAGGCCACGCGGCGGTAGCTGAAATGGCCAGCAGGGGCGGAGCGGAGCTCGGAGATGTATTGGGCCTCGGCAAAGTCCATTTTGAAGAGGCAGCGGATGCGCGTCGCGAGCGGGAGCAGATAGAGCGCGGACAGCGGAGCTTCGGGCGCGGCACTGGCGGCGATTTTTGCACTCGCGGCGTGGGCGGCATCGAGCGCCGACTGAAAATCACCTCGGATGCCGGCTTCGGCGAGCGGATTGAAGTCCGGGCCGAGGTCGCCGGAGTCGGGAATCTCGCAACCGTGGACGGCGGTGAATCCCTGCTTGATCTGGGTAACACGGCGATGGCGGTGCATGTCGCGGAAGCCGCCGATGTCCATGAGAATGTCAAACCTGAGTGCTGCTCCCGCATGAAAAGCACGGAGCGCCTCGTCGTGGCGGCCGCGGTGGCGTAAACCAAGCTCGATAATCTCCGCAACGCGGGAGCCCGGAAGGCCGGCGACCATATCGCGCACCTGGCGATAGGGGTGATGGCTGGCCCAGTAGATGAGCGTGGCGGCGAGTTCGACTTCCAGCGTCTCGGTGCGCTCCACGAGGTCGACTAATGGGGCAGAGGGAATGGGAATCCCGTGAAGCAACTCTGCCGCGGCGCGTTCCAGTTCGGTTCTCGTCTGCATCAGGTACTGATTTGGCTCGGCGTACTTGACCAGGGTGGGCGCGGTGCGGACTTCACGGGTGAAGAGATTGGCGGCCTCGGCGGCCAATTCCGGACTGACGGATGCCAGCTTCTCTACGAAGGCGGAGGTCGATGGGGCGTTGACGTTCCACGCCGGTCCGGTGGCGGCTTCGCGCAGCTTGACGCCAAGGTCGCGGATTTCGGCCAGGGGATGCGAGAGCAACCGGGAGACCTGTGTTTCCAGAGTACGGGCGTTCACGATCTGGCCGAGCGATGTGTTGGTGGCCAGCGGGAGCAAGTAGCGGGCTACGTCGAAGGCGCGAGCTTTGAGAGTGCGCTCGTAGGCCTCGGGTTTCAGGTTCTCGGGGCAGGGAACGCGGCGGCGCAGGGCTTCAAGAACGGCCCCGGTGGTGCGCTGATACGTGGCGAAGAGGCTGTCGATGGTTTCGGCGTAGAGGTGTGCCGAAGCGGAGTCCGTCCCAAAATCGGGAAAGAACCAGCCGGATTTGAGGAAGTTCTGGTACCTGGTTGATCGCTCCTGGCCATCCCAGCGCTGCTCGTCGACCAGGACGATGGCGGCCAGCAGCGAGAGGCGCTCGACGGCGAAGGCGATATGGGCCAGGTCGGCAATGGAGCGGTGGCCGTACTGAAAGTAAAATGTGTTCAGGAACTGCTCCGCGCGCTGGGTGCTGATTTCGGTGAGTGACTCGCGCATGGAAAGAGCGGAACGGGAGTACTTGGCCATGGCGTAGGCCAGAACTTCAGGGTCAGCTCCGTGAACGGCAAAAACATCGGTTTGATTGCGGGCGCCGGGAGGCAGAACAAGTTCGCTGGACATGAATATGGGCTCGCGACCAGAATACGGCATCCGGGCGGGAGCGGCGGCTAACCGCCAGCGGGGCGCCCGCATCTAACCAGCGCAGGTGACCTGAAGCAGCTCCAAATTCGGATTTGTTTACTGCAGGAATTGACGTTGTGGAGTAGGATTCTTTTGGGAGCTGGCCATGCGGGAGTTTTTGGTCCGAACATCGCATAGTCCACGGCCGTTGCCCTCTGGCCGCTGGCGAATGACGCAGCGCTGGAACGACCTGCTTTTTGCACACTGGCCGGTGCCTGCCTCGGCCATTGCGCCGCTTCTGCCGGAAGCTCTGGTCCCGGATGAGTTTCAGGGGTCGGGCTGGCTGGGGGTGGTGCCGTTCTGGCTGGACCGGATCAAGGTCCGCGGCATGCCGTCCTTGCCCGGAGTACGCAGCTTTCCCGATCTGAATCTGCGCACCTATGTGCGGGATGAATACACCGGAACTCCGGGCATGTACTTCTTCAGCCTGGATGCGAACAACCTGGCGGCTGTGGCGCTCGCCCACACATTTTTTCACCTGCCGTACCATTGGGCGGAGATGCAGCTGGATCAGCGGTCGGAGCGGGAGTTTTCGTTCTACAGCCGCAGGCGGTTTTCGCGCCGTCCGGTCATCTTCAAGGCACGCTACCGGGGTCTCGGTCCGACACGGAAGCTGGCGGAGAACAGAAGCGGGACGCTGGAGCGTTTTCTGATGGAGCGGTCCTGCCTGTTCACGCGAAATCGGGCGGGCGAGCCGGTGAAGGCCAATTTGCACCACGTGCCGTGGCCCTTGGAAGATGCGGAAGCGGAGATCGAGCGAAACGATCTGGCGCAATCGATTGGCATTGACCTGCCCGACGCCGCTCCGGTGCTGCACTACTCGCGCCGTCTGGCCGTTTATGTGTGGCCTACCGAGCTGGTGCGCCCGGCGCTGGCCGGACGGCCGGTGACGGTGGCGGCCACCCCTTCGGTGTAAATCTGCAACGATCCACTGTTTATGTGCGGAGCCGGCCAAGCGTAGCGGCAGTATCGCAGGAAAAATCAAATCACATTACCAAAGCGTTCTGCCGATTCGACGAAGCGGGAATTGGCGTGCGTGTGAGCTTCGCAGGATGATAACGACGGCCTTTCCGGATGCTTTCTCCGTACATGAAGCCGCAAGACATCTGGAGCCTGGATCTTTCTCCGGCGCGGCATGAAACCGCGCCGGAGCTGCCGAGCCATGTGCGCGGCGCGAGTCCGCACTCCGTATGAAATCCAGGTTAAAAAACAAACTTCGGTAACGACATTTCAACAAATCTTGCGTCGATGGCGCAACTTCCGTTGGGACGCTGTGTTGTGAAGGGTAGAAGGCCGGAAGAGCTTGCCGGTGTCATCGCATGCAAGCGTGCAATCTCCCAGCCTGAGAACAAGAGTTCCGGTGATGACTCCGCTAGAGCGCGCCGGGGACGATCCGCTGCTGAACCCAACGCCAATGCTCGCGGGGGCGCCTCGGGTTTTCTCCAGACTGTGTTGTACTTTGCGGTTTTCGTTGCCTGCCTTGCAGGGAGTGCGACGACTTGAACTCTTCTGCGCTTGTACAACTTACTAAACGAGACCAGAGAGAGGGATGTGACTGACATGAATTCCAGGAGACTCTTCAAATCCTTACCAGTGGCCCTTGTCGCGCTCACAGCCGCCGCGCTGATGGTGGCGGGCTGCAGCAGTGTGAATACGGGCACATCGACCGGGACGACGGCGGAGACCGGATCTTCGTTTGTGGTGGGCACCGACGCTCCGGTGGCGGCCGTAGCCTCATTCTCGGTGCAGTTAAACGCTGTGACTGCCACCGACTCCAACGGGAACACAGTGTCATTGATCAGCGGCCAGCCAACCGTGGACTTCGCTCGCTTCAACGGCCTGCAGACACTGCTCGACATGAACGATGTGGATGCGGGCTCCTACAGCAACATCTCGATTACGCTGGGCCCGGCAACCATCGGCTATCTGCAAACGCAGAGCGGCAGCGCGCCGACCATTGCGACGATGCCTGCGACGTATCCGCAGGGAGCATCGACGTACACCTTTACCACCATGCTGACCAATCCGCTTGTCGTAGCGACTAACGGGTCGCCGGCTGGACTGCATCTGGACTTCGACCTTCGCAAATCGATCGCGGTGGATGGGACCGGCGCCATTACCGGCGCCGTGACGCCGACGTTCAATGTGAATGGTGTTGGCGTTGGCGATTCCGGCGCCTATATCGATTGCTTTGACGCAGCGGTCTTGTCCGCCCCCGCGTCGGGCGCGCAGTCCTTCCAGGTCCAGGGACCTCACGGGCGCCAGTTCACGGTGAACGTGAGCGGAAACACGGAGTGGGAGAACGGAGAGAGCATCAGCGATCTGACCTCGAGCAGCATCGTCGCGATCTCCGGAACGCTGGACAGAGCCGATGCGACCATCGATGCCGACGATGTAGCGATCCTTTCGCAGGATGGGTTCTATGCCGGCGGCCTGATCACCTACGTACAGCCTGCTTCGGGCGCGGCGACGAGCTTCGACCTCTACGTGCGCGGGCTGCTTCCCACAACAACGGGATTGACGCTGGGACAGATTGCCACGGTGGACCTGACCGGCAATGAGAAGTATTTTATTTACTGGTGGCACAACCCGCTGACGGAGTTCCTGTTCAACTCGAGTCAGTTGCTGCCCGGCCAGCACGTCTCGGTGGGGGGACCGGCAACCGGCGCGGCCAGCGCCTCTGACGTAACCGTGAAGCGTGTCGTTCTGCGCGACTGGGGCTTCAATGGCACGGTGGTGGCGAATAGCGCGAACACTTCCAACGGAACCTTCCAGATGCAGATCAACGGCTTCGTCGGCCAGCTAATCCCGCAGACGGTGACTGTGTATACGCTGGGCAATACGAAGTTCCGGGACGGCTGGACTGGAATGACGGACGTGACCGGCGGCGACAACGTGCGCGTGGTTGGACTACTGCTGAAGGATCCGACCTCAGGCAATACGGTGATTCTGGCTCACTACGTAGACGAACTCGACTAATAAGCTGGACAACAAACTGATCGGCTTGCGCCGGGGCTGCGAAGAGCGGCTCCGGCGCGTTTTTTTGTACACGAAATGGCTCGGAAAAGAAAGGTGGCAGCTACGCGCCCCTACGGCCGCGGAATCCAGTCTGTCCCCGCAGCCCACTACGCGGCAACGGCCATCTGCAGCGTTCGAGCGCACCCATATAATGAGGGACGGAGAGGCGCGAGTGGTGTATGCGCCGATTTGGAGAGAGATATATATGGGGAATCTGCAGGGACGCATCGCGCTGGTGACGGGAGCTAGCCAGGGAATTGGACGCGCCGTAGCGCTTGAATTGGCGCGCGCCGGGGCGACCGTGGCCGTGGCGGCGCGGAATGAGGCCAAACTGGCCGAGGTAGTAGCGGAGATTGAGACTGGAGGCGGCCAGGCGGCGGCATTTGCGTTGGATGTGGCCAGCGAGGAGTCGATCAAGTTTGCAGCCAAGGGAGTGCTGGAGCGGTTTGGGAAGGTCGAAATCCTGGTAAACAATGCCGGGATTACGCGTGACGGGCTCATGATGGCCATGAAGCGCGCCGACTGGGACGATGTCCTGAGCACGAACCTGACCGGTGCGTTTCTGCTGACGCAGGCCCTGCTGCGGCCCATGCTGAAAAACCGCTGGGGACGGATCATCAATATTTCGAGCGTCGTCGGCAGGACAGGCCAGGGCGGGCAGGTGAATTACGCGGCCAGCAAGGCCGGACTGATCGGCCTTACGCGCTCGCTGGCGCGCGAAGTAGCTTCGCGAGGCATTACCGTGAACGCGGTGGCGCCGGGGTATATCGAAACGGCCATGACCGCTGTGCTGGACGAAAAGCAGCGCACTGCGATGATGGCTGCTATTCCACTCGGACGCGCGGGAACCGATGCGGAGATTGCGCAGTCGGTGGCGTTTCTGGCGTCAGAGGGCGCGGGGTACATCACCGGGCATGTGCTGGATGTAAACGGCGGCATGTTCATGGGGTGAGATTTGCGGTTTCCCCGGCCGGAGAGGACAGACCCTGGGCACCCGGCAAGCGGATATTCTTGCATAACTTAAGCAAAGTTCTTCCCACACGGCAGGGGGTCTGTCGCAGGCGCCTACACATTTTCAAGTTGTGCCACCCGCCTCCCGATAAGCGGTACGGGAAGGTGTGTATGTCGACGCAGGTCTTGCCGGAGAGAAGTCCCGCCCCAGCTCTGCCCGAAGCGAGTAGTGGGCTGCGTTATGTGGCGCGCCAGCCAATCATGGATTTGCGCAGCCGGGTGCATGGATACGAACTGCTCTTCCGCGCCGGGCCGGAGCTGACATTCCGCGGTGATGGCGACCTCGCCACGCGGACCATGCTCGACAACACGGTGATCTTCGGACTGGAGAGGCTGACCGGGGGATTGCCGGCCTTTGTCAACTGCACCCGCGAGTCGCTGACCGAGAACCTGGTCCATATTCTGCCGCCGAGCATGACGGTGTTGGAGATTCTGGAGAGCCTGGAGCCGACCCCGCAACTGGTTGCCGCGTGCCGCAAGCTCAAGTGCGCGGGATTCCGGCTGGCGCTGGACGATTTTACCTGGAAGCCGGAGTTCGAGCCGCTGGTGGAGCTGGCGGACTACATCAAGGTGGATTTTGCCCTGACTGGCGCTCTGGAACGAGAGAGCCTGCTGAAGAATCTCAGTGGCGCGTCGGTGGCGCTGGTGGCGGAGAAGATCGAGACACAGGAGGAATACAAGTGCGCCTGCGAGGAGGGTTTCACGCTCTTTCAGGGCTACTATTTCTGCAGGCCCGTGCTGCTGGAGAACCGCAAGGTACCGGCGAACCGGCTTTCGCACATCGAGATTTTGCAACTCCTCAAAGCCGACTCCATCGAGCTGAAAAGGCTGGCGCAGTTGGTGAAGCGGGATGCGTCGCTGACCTACCGGCTGCTGCGCCTGGTGAATTCGCCGATTTGCGCGGTTCGGCAGGAGGTGAATTCAATTCAGGCAGCGCTGCTGGCGGTCGGAGAAGATACCTTTCGGCGTATTGCCATGCTGGCCATCAGCAGCGAGCTGAACAGCGATCGGCCCGCAGAGATTTTGCGCATGGCATTTGTACGCGGACGTTTTTGTGAACTGGGAGCATATCTGCGCGGGCTGGACGCAACGGAGCAGTACCTGCTGGGTCTGCTCAGCATGCTGCCGGCCATGCTGCAAATCCAGATGGCGGAACTGACGCCGGTGCTGCCGCTGCGCAATGAGGTTCGACAGGCTCTGGAGGGCGCGGCGAATGCCGAACGGTCGCTGCTGGCGTGGATCGAGTTCCACGAGCGCGGCGATTGGGCCGCCAGCGACATGGAGGCTGAGGCCAACGGGTTCAAAGGAGAAGAGCTGTTAAAGTGCTACGCGGAGGCCGTGCTTTGGGCCGAGGATGCGCTCAGGTATGCCGGGTGCTAGTGTGTGGTCTCGAAAGTTATTACTCCCAAATGACCTGTCATCCTGAGCGCAGTGTACTTCAGCGAAGTCGAAGGATCTGCATTCGGGTAGCCACTCCATTCCAACCTCTCCAGAAAAGTCCTGCGCACTTCTGAGACACTACGCCAGCCCGGCGGTCCGTCAAGGTCAATGGATGGACTCCTCGGGCAGCAGCTGGTTGCTGACGAATGCGAGCTTCAACCCGTCGGGCGACCACGAGGGGACATTGATGGTTCCCTGGCCGCCGAAGAGCTTTGCCAGCACGCGAACCTTGCGGTCCTTGAGCGACATCAGGCGCAGCTCGACATCTTTGTTGGGCGGATGGCCGGTGACGCCTTTTTCGTAGGCAAGAAAAACCATGGATTGGCCGTCGGGCGAGAGATGCGGGAACCAGTCGTTGCTGTCGTCGAACGTGACTTGTTCCTGGTCGGAACCATCAGGCTTCATGCGCCAGATCTGCATATGCCCAGTGCGCTCGGAGTTGAAGTAGATGTAGGCTCCGTCGGGCGAGTACTCGGGGCCGTCGTCGAGGCCGGGCGCGGTGGTCAGTCGGGTCTCCTGACTCGATGATGGGCCGCCTGTGACGGGGATGGAGTAGATGTCGAAATTGGTGGTGTCGAGCTTCTGGATGGGAGCGTTGCTGCCGGGGGCGGGAAGAACCTCGATGGGCCCGCCGCGCTGACCGGTGAAGGCGAGAGTCTTGCCATCCGGCGACCAGCCATGCCAGTAAGACGGCGCGTTGGGCGTGATGAGGTGGGGAGTGCCGCCGGCAATGGGCACAATGTAGACGCGTGATTTGCGGTCGTCGCTGGATTGGTCGCTGATGGCCAGAAGCTGGCCGTCGGGCGAGATGCCGTGATCGTTGTTGCAATGAATCTGCGGCGCGGTGGGAATCAACGTGGGCTCGCTGCCGTCGAGTGCCAGGCGGCGTAGCGTTCCCTCCTGGTTGAAGATGAGGAATTTTCCGTCACGCGACCAGTTGGGCGCCTCAAAGTGCGCGGCGGCTGCGTATTCGACGTGGCGATCGGTGGAAGCGATGGAGACGGTTTCGAGCGAGCTGACGAGCACGGTCTTGCCGCTCGCAGGCGGGAGCTGCTCCAGAATCACATTGGAGAAGACGGCCTTTTCGACCGCGTCCTTGTCGTGCGCGCAGACGCCGATGCCGATGTAGAAGTTGCCGCTGAGGGCGAGCTTGGTGGCAGCGCCGGCGGGGTGCAGCTTGCCGTCCTTGCCGCTCACAAAGGCATGGAAATAGTCGCCGCGTTTTTCCAGGCGGACGGTCTTGGGCGCGGAGATGTTGGACTCGACCTCATCCGTGTTGACGCCGGTTTCGTCGCGGAACTGCAGCGAGGTAAGGCCGCTGCCGTGCACCGCAACGTCGACCATTGGCGAGTCTCCGTCGAGCGACTGGCGCATCATGAGCACAGCCTTGCGATGCGGATTGCCACCGTTGCCGAGGAAGGCGATATCGGCGGTCAGAGCAACGTCGCCAGCGACTTTCTTCCAGGCAAACTGAAAGTCGTCAATGCCGAACCACATGTTCTCGCCGCTTCCGCTCAGGGTGTAGGTGCGGCTGGCGCTGTCATACACGGCCGAGCCGGGATGAAGCACCGTTCCTACGTCCTGGTGGTCGGTGAAGATGCCATGCGGCATGGGCTGGGACTGGGCGAGAACTAGAACCGGAGCAAGAACGAAGAGGACGGCGACGCTGAACTTGAGGACTGCAGGAAGATGGGAGGCAAACATGCGGAGCCTTTCGAAACGATTGCTGCGGAAAAGTGCGCTGGTCGAGGATTGGGGTTTCCCACCCACTCGCCACAAAAAGGCGAATAGATGAGGCACGGGCATCGGGGTGTGATCCGGTACCGCGGACCATCCTATCGTTATCGCAGCGATTTGAGAAGAGGGAGGGTTCAGCAGAAGATTTGGCCGTCGAGGTTTGTGCCCCATCGCCCATGTATCAACAGGGTGGCGCATGGGCGCGAGACTGGAATGCGGATATTTGCGTTTGCAGCCTTATGGGTTACTGCGGCGGCGGTTGCGGCGGCCCGTTGCGAGGGCCACCGTTTGGTCCTCCCGGCGGCGGGCCCATGGCGTTGACGGCGGTGGCAACAAAGTCGCCATTCTTCAGAGCGCCCTCCACGCGGACCGTATCGCCCACCTGGATATCGGCCAGCGTGATCGGATCGCGGCGCTTGCGGAAGGTGGTGTTTTCATCGGCGACAAAGGTGTGGGCTGCATTGTCGACGGTGCCCATAAGAGTGACTTTCACGCCGTCGATGGCCGTGACCTTGCCCATGATCCATGTCTTGCCGTAGTTGGCCTGCATTTCGGCCAATTGCTTGGCGCGTTCGGGGTCAATCTGGAGGACCATCGCGGCGCCGATGGATTTGGCGGCTGCGTCCACTTCGCCCATGACGGCGATCGCGTCGCCGACCTTGATGTCAGTGGATTTAAGCGGAGTGGAAGGATTGCCTCCGCCTCCACCGCCTCCAGGGCCGCCTTCGCCTCCCCCACGCTGTCCGCCCTCGCCTCGGGGACGTGCCTGTTGCTTGAGAATGCGCGTGTTGGCGCTGTAATGGACGGTGTAGATTTCGCCGGTTTCGGTTTTGACGGTGTAGTGGTCCGCCGCGACCTCGGTCACTGTGCCTATCAGACCGCGGCCCATGCCCATTCCGCCGCCCCAGCCGCCACGGCCGCCTCCACGCTGGCCTCCGCCCCCCTGCCAGCCGCCCTGGCCTTGTGCCGGTGGCGGGCTTTGGGGTGAAGGTGTGCTTGCATCCTGGGCAGAAGCGGCGGCGCCCAGGGCGAGGCCGATGACGATTGCGGAAAACAGACGGACGTTCATGGAAACTCCAGCGAGCCGGACAGACAGCTCTATCAACATAGACGCGGGAAGGCAGAGCGAGGACGACGTGGCCGGCCGAAATGGCGCGGATCGGCGCGGGAGAAGGGCCGCTACCCTTGGCCCCCGAATGCCTGATTTAGGATTTCTATTAGCTTCCCTGAAGCGATCCGGAGGTCAGTCCGCTTGATTCGTAGCCGCTTTGCCAGCGTCATTCTCTGTTTTTCCCTGCTTCCCTGCGTTCCTGCGGCGTTCGCTCGCGCAGCCTCAAGTCCTGCCGCGGCCCAGGCGCAAGCCCAGACAACTGCGCCCGCTGCTGCACAGTTCGAGGCGCTGGCCGGCGAGTACACCCTCCAGTCGGATCCGGATACGCCGCTCAGCTTTTATGTTCAGGACGGCAAGCTCGTCTACGAGCATGAGCGTCGTGCACCCATCGAGCTCAAGCCAGTGTCTGCCGTCGAGTTTGCTGTGCCCGACGCGAAGTTCACCATCCGCTTCACTCTAGACGCCGCCGGCCGCGGCGCAACAGTGGTCTATTCTGACGGGCCGGATAATATCTATCGCCGCACCGGCGATGCTGTCCATCACCTCTTTCACGATTACCAGCGCAGCGAAGCCATGATCCCCATGCGCGACGGGGTGAAGCTGCACGTGGTCTATCTCAAACCGGTCGACATCACCACGCCTCTGCCGTTCCTCATGCAGCGCACGCCCTATGGATGCGACGGGACGAACCGCGCGTCGTTCACCGGCAGCCGCCCAGAGCTGGCGCGCGATGGCTACATCTATGTCTGCGGCGACATTCGCGGCCGCTACAAGAGCGAGGGCCAGTTCATCATGAGCCGTCCGCTCGCCGACCACAAGGATCCCAAAGCGATCGACGAGAGTACCGATACCTACGACACGGTGGCGTGGCTGCTGGCTCACGTCGCCGGAAACAACGGGCGCGTGGGTGTCGTCGGCACCAGTTACCCGGGTTTTCTGGCCATGATGGCGGGCATCGATCCGCATCCGGCCGTGAAGGCCATTTCGCCGCAGGCGCCCATGATCGACGTGTGGATGGGCGACGACTTCTTCCACAACGGGGCCTTCCGGCAGACCTACGGCTACGACTACGTCTACGGGATGGAAACAAACAAGGAGTCCGCGAATGTGGACTACGGCAAGGACAAGGACGGCAAGCCGCGCGACGGGTTCGACTATTTTCTGGAGCGCGGCAGCTTTCAGGAGGATGTGAAGCGGTCCGGTTCCAAGGTCCTTCCCACGTGGAAGCTGTTCCTGGAGCATCCTGCCTATGATTCGGTGTGGTCGTCGCGCGGGGTGGAGCACTCGCTGAACACCGTTGCCGTGCCGACGCTGAGCGTGGGCG
Organism: uncultured Occallatibacter sp.; assembly: GCA_964445025.1. Lineage (GTDB taxonomy): Bacteria > Acidobacteriota > Terriglobia > Terriglobales > Acidobacteriaceae > Telmatobacter. The sequence continues at coordinate 22,930 of CAYUJM010000018.1, forward strand.
GCACTTACGACCAGGAAGATATGTACGGGCCGCAGATCGAGTACCAGAGCCTGGAGCCGCACGATACGAATCACGAGAACTTTCTGGTGCTGGGCCCTTGGCGGCATGGCTTTTGGGCTTCGTCGTCGCGGCACTTGGGCAACGTGGACTACGGCGAGCCCATCGGCAAGGAGTTCCGCGCGCAGATTGAGGGCAAATTCTTTGCGCATTATTTGAAAGACGCGCCGGGGACGAATGCCTCCGGTTTCGATCTTGAAGACACGGCCAGCTTCCAGACCGGCTCGAATACATGGAAGCGGTACGCGCACTTTCCTCCCAAGGAGTCGCAGCCAACCAGCCTGCACCTCGAAGGCGATGGCAAGCTGAGCTGGGCTGACGCCGCGGCGCCGGCGAAGACCAGCTACGTCAGCGATCCGGTTAACCCTGTGCCGTATCGGCACCGCCCGATTCAGCCGACTTACGGGCCGGGCTCCGAATGGTACAACTGGATGACCGAAGACCAGCGCTTCGTCACCGACCGCAAGGATGTGGCCGTGTGGAAGCTGCCGGTGCTGAAGAAAGACATGGTGCTGACGGGCGAGGTGGTGGCCGACATCTACGCCTCGACCAGCGGCACGGATAACGACATCGTGGTCAAGCTGATCGACCAGTATCCGGATAACGATACGGATCCCAAGATGCGCGGCTACCAGCTGATGACCAACGAGGAGATCATCCGCGGGCGGTATCTTTCGGGGTTCGACAAGCCCGAGCCGCTGCGCGCCGGTTCCGTGCACGAGTACCGGTACTCACTGCACGACGTGGACCACGTCTTCAAGGCCGGACACACGGTGATGGTGGAGGTGCAGGGCACCTGGTTTCCGCTCTACGACCGAAATCCGCAGACCTTTGTGCCCAACATCATGACGGCCAGGCCGGAAGATTACAAGCCGGCCACCATCACCATCTACTCCGACGCGGAGCACGATTCGAGCCTGCAGGTTCCGCTGGTGAACGCCTGCGACCAGATTGAGTGCTTTTAGAGGGCGCTAGAGTCGAGCGTGGGCACGATTGACACAGGTTATGTGCGCACATATACTGTGTATATGAATATTACGCTCTCCATCGACGAGCAGCTTGTTGAGCGGGCGCGGGAAAAGCTCCGCGCCACCGGCAAGACCATCAACCAGGAGATCCGCGAGCATCTGGAGCACATCGTCGGCGAAGGCGACTTAGAGGGGGACATTGAGTTCCTTGAGCAGACTTCTGGATTGGGAAAGCCAGAGGCCGGCTGGAAGTGGGACCGGGATGAGATCTACGAGGATCGGCTCAAGTGGCCTCGGAACTGAGCCTGAAAGGGCGGGGTTCCCGCGCCTTTCTGGATACCAATGTCCTCGTTTATTCTGACGATCCCAGAGAACCCGCCAAACAACTAGCCGCTCTAAACCTGATCAAAGTGCACCTTCGCCAGCGGACCGGAGCTGTATCGCTTCAGGTGCTCCAGGAGTACTTTGTTTCGGCCACGGGAAAGCTAAAGCTGAGTGCCGAATTGGCCAAGCGAAGGGTAGAGGTATTCGCGAAGTTTCAGGTCGCTGAGCCCACGGTCAATGACATTCTCGCGGCCATCGATTTGCATCGATTACACAGCTTCTCGTTCTGGGATGCGCTTGTCCTTCGCATGGCCAAACAGAGCGGCTGCCGCGTCGTTCTTTCGGAAGACATGCAGCACGGCCGGGAGATCGATGGGGTAAAAATCGTGAATCCATTCCTCTGAGAAGAGGCGTGTCCCTGGCCGTCACTGCGAAGAATCCGAAAGGTACTGCGCCGCATCCAGATATCCGGTTAGAATAGAAACAGCGCTATGGTTCTGCACCAGCCCATTCCGGCCCTCCTCTAGCGGCGCCCGCCGCCTATTCTGTTCTGCGCTCCCTTCTAACAACTCTTACCCAGAAAAACACCACAACCCTGGAGGGGTCATGATTGACCGTTTGGAACAGATGGAGCACCGCTACAACGAATTGCAGGCGCAGTTCGCGCTGCCGGAAGTGCTCAACGACCACGAGAGGTATCAGAAGACCGCACGCGCCTTGCGTGAGATTGAAGAGCCGGTGGAGAAGTACCGCGAGCTGAAGCAGGTGCGCCAGGGGCTGACCGATGCGCGCGCCATGCTGGCCGAGAGCGATGCGGACATGCGCGCCATGGCAGAGGAAGAGATTGCCGCTCTGGAGCCGCGCCAGGCGGAGCTCGAAGAAGAGATCAAGCTGCTGCTGCTGCCCAAGGACCCCAACGACGAGAAGAACGTGATTCTGGAAATCCGCGCGGGCACGGGCGGCGACGAGGCGTCGCTGTTTGCTGCAGAGATCTTCCGCATGTATACGCGCTTCGCCGAGCAGCACCGCTGGAAGGTTGAAGTGATGTCGGTCTCCGAGTCGGGCGTGGGCGGCTTCAAGGAAGTGATCGCGATCATCGAAGGCCAGCGCGTCTACTCGCAAATGAAGTGGGAAAGCGGCGTGCATCGCGTGCAGCGTGTCCCGGCCACGGAGACGCAGGGCCGCGTGCATACGTCGGCGGTGACGGTGGCGGTGCTGCCCGAGGCTGAGGATGTGGACATCAAAATCGAGGCCAAGGACCTGCGCATCGACACGTTTTGCTCGTCGGGGCCGGGCGGGCAGTCGGTGAATACGACCTACTCCGCGGTGCGCATCACGCACATCCCCACCAACACCGTGGTCAGCTGCCAGGATGAGAAATCGCAGATCAAGAATCGTGAAAAAGGCATGCGCGTGCTGCGTTCGCGGCTCTACGAGATGGAGATGGAGAAGCAGAATGCGGAGCTGGCCAAGGCGCGCAAGGAGCAGGTGGGCTCGGGCGACCGCAGCGAGAAGATTCGCACGTATAACTTCCCACAGAACCGGATGACGGATCATCGCATCGGGCTCACGCTGCATCAGCTTGACCTGGTGATGGAGGGACGCCTGCAGCCGATTGTGGATGCGCTGATTGCGCACTACCAGGCGGAGCAGTTGAAAGGCGAAGCCGGCCGGGCGGCGTGATTGCGACTCCAATGCTCGATCTCCGCCAGCACATACATATCGGCGAACTGATTCTCCGGAAGGGGCCGCATCCCGAGCGCGCCGGGCAGGATGCCGAAGCGCTCATGCGCCACGCCCTCGGTAAGGATAAAGCGTGGCTCATCGCACACGGAAGCGAAGAAATCTCCGATGACGGCGCAGTGCTGTTTCGCGCATTGGTCACGCGCCGCAGCACAGGGCAACCCATCCAGCACATCACCGGCGAGCAGGAGTTCTACGGCTTGCCGTTTCGTGTCACGTCGGATGTGCTGATTCCGCGGCCGGAGACGGAGCACCTGGTTGAAAAAGCTGTCGAGCTGGCCGCCGAATTCAACGAGCCGCGCATTTTGGATATCGGCACCGGCTCCGGCGCAATCGCCGTGGCACTCGCGCACCACCTCCTCAGTGCCCAGATCACCGCCCTCGACATTTCCTTGCGGGCGCTCGACGTAGCGCGCGAAAATGCGCAGCGCAACGCTGTATCCGATCGAATCCTATTCATGCGGAGCGATCTGCTGGCAGCGATTGCGGACCAGCGATTTGAATTGGTCGTTTCCAATCCGCCCTATGTGCCAAACGCGGACCGGGACTCACTTTCCGTTGAAGTGCGCGAGCACGAGCCTGCCCTGGCCCTGTTTGCGGGCGAGGATGGGCTGGATGTATACCGGCGTCTGATTCCAGCTGCGTTTTCCGTACTCGAACGAGGCGGATATTTATTGCTCGAAATCGGCCATGGCCAGTCGGAGGCGGTTGGCGCTCTGCTGGCACAAGCTGGATTTGAAGGCGTCGAATTTATCCCCGATTTGCAGGGAATTCCGCGCGTGGTGTGCGCGCAGCGGCCCAGCTAGCTTCTCTTTCAATTCATGACTCTGTTATAGACTTTTCTCCGAAAGGAATTTTTCATGCCCGCTTCGAAAGGCTATGCAACACTGGATGCCAAGTCTGCGCTTGGCCCATTCAACTTTACCCGCCGCGAACCCGGTCCTACCGAAATCACCATTGAGATCCTCTACTGCGGCGTTTGCCACTCCGATCTGCACATGGCGCGCAACGAGTGGGGCAACTCGGTCTATCCCATGGTTCCGGGGCACGAGATTGTGGGCCGTGTTGTTGCGGTGGGAAACTCAACCAAGAAATTCAAGCTCGGCGACATCGCGGCCATCGGGGTGATTGTGGACTCGTGCCGCCACTGCCCCCCGTGCGTCCGCGGCGAGGAGCATTTCTGCGACGAAGGCGTCACACTTACCTACGCCGTGCCGGACCGCGTGGACGGCTCCATCACCGTGGGCGGGTATTCGAGCAATTACGTCGTGGACGAGCGCTTTGCGCACACCGTTCCGGCAAACCTCGATCTCGCGGCCGTGGCTCCGCTGCTGTGCGCCGGGATTACCACCTATTCGCCACTGCGTCACTGGAAGGTGGGACCCGGCAAGAAGGTGGGCATCGTTGGCCTGGGCGGACTCGGCCACATGGGGCTGAAGTTTGCGCACTCCTTCGGCGCGCACGTCGTCCAGTTCACCACTTCGCTGAAGAAGAAGAAGGACGCGCTCAAGCTGGGCGCGAATGAAGTTGTGCTGTCCTCCGATCCCGACCAGATGAAGGCGCACACCAAGTCGTTCGACTTCATCCTGGACACCGTCTCTGCGCCGCACGCGCTCGACGCATACCTGCCGCTGCTCAAGCAGGACGCGACGATGACGCTGGTCGGCCTGCCGGAAGTTCCGCCATCATTCTCAGTCTTCAACCTGATCACGCGCCGCGCTTCCATCGCCGGCTCCATGATCGGCGGCATGCCGGAAACGCAGGAGATGCTGGACTACTGCGGGAAGCACAACATCGTCTCCGAGGTGGAAGTAATCCCGATCCAGAAGATCAATGAGGCCTTTGAGCGCCTGCTAAAGCAGGACGTGAAATACCGCTTCGTGATCGACATGAGCTCGCTAAAATAGGTGCGAGGTTCCACCGGCGCGGCCTCACTTCTCGCGATGCCGCGCCGTATGCTGCTCTCCAGGTTTTATCAGAGCATGAATCGAGCCGGTCCCGTCGCTATGCTGCAAACCCGCGAAAGCGAATGGTCTCCTGTCTCCGCATGGCGCTGCAGAGCCGGTCGATTCATTGCCGTATGCACAGTGTCCGCGGCAGCCATCAGCTCCCATGCACAATCCCCGAAGCCAATCTCCAGTGTCTCCACTCGGCCCGTATTGGTGTCGAGGGCCGGCGGCACCCTGTCCGCCGTTGGCATGGCTGTAGATCCAACGGGCAAGTGGTTTGCGACCGAGGCGCAGAGTGGAGCCATCACCATCTGGTCCGCGCTGGATGGAGGCGAGTTTCGGACATTTCAGCCCTTCCAGGGTTACACGCAGCCACCGATCAACCGGATCGCAATCGGCTCGGACGGGAACACAATTGCTGTCGCCGCCGGAACGGAACTTCACCTGATCGACTCCGGCACGGCTCAGGAGCTGCGGCACTTTCCACTCGACGCGAACAACGGCGGCGCCTGGCAAATCGACGCTCATCCGCGGCAAATGATGCTGGCAGCCATCGACCAGCAGGGAAATGCCAGCGTCGTATCGCTTCCTGACGGTCAAGAACGATTCCATGCGCAATTGCCGACCCAGTATCACGGCGGGGTTCCAGTCTTGCAGGTCAAGTTTTCACCTCGGGGTGACGCGCTGGCGATCACGACGGATACTGCCTTCGAACTGTGGGATTGGACCGCACACAAGCGGGTGCTTGCCCTCGATGCTCATTCCACACACACGCCCGACCTCTCCCGTCCTGTGACCTTGCAGGAAGGGAAGAATACCAGGCAATCGACTGCCGAAGAGCAGCATTATTTCTGGTTTACTGGAGCGTCCTTTTCACCGGATGGCCATCATCTTGCGCTCTGCTCCAGGGACGAACTCACAATTGTGGACGTGCACACGGGCGTGAAGTCTCCGCCCAGGAAGATTCACACCGGGATCATTCCCGGTTGTATCTACCTGAACGACGATCACGTGGTGCTGACGGAGAACAATCTGGATGCCGGTGTTCTGACCGTGAGCACGGGTGCCACACAGACCATTTCGAATGTCAATATCCAGAACTTCCTTCCCATCCCTGGAAGCGAGCGGGGCGTCTTGCTCTCAAACTCCATCCCCAGCCTGTTGAACGCCCGCACCGGCGAAGCGAAAACATTGCTTGCAGACGCGCGAGCGCCCAACTCGCTGGTATTCACTCCGGATGGAAAGCAGTTGCTTTGGGACACCTGGTTCAAGCCGCTCACCGCATGGAATCTGGAATCCGGGGAGGCGCTGAAGTTTCCGGGGGCAGGGCGAATCTCACTCTCTGCGGTGAGCGGGAACGGGAAGTACATGGCGTATGCGGACAGTCTCCACGGGCAAATTCGAATATTCGCGCTTGCGCAAAACCGCGAAGAGCCTCCGATCCGCATGGAGTTCCACAGTTTCCTCCAGGCCGCGCTCTCCTTCAGCCGGGATGGCTCCGTCCTGGCTTGCGAGCAGGGCAGTGGCGAAGTGAGTCTTTTCTCCATGCCCGAGCGCCGCGCCATGGCTACCCTCACAGCCGATCATCCGATGAACGTAGCCGTGGAACCGAATGGCAAGCGGTTTGCCGTCGCCGATCGATCCGGAACTACGATCTATTCTGTTGAGCCCTCGCCCAGGAAGCTGCAGGTGATTCCCACGCTGAAAGCGCCGGGCGCGGACGCGAATCTGCCGCCCAATTCGCTCCAGTTCTCGCCCGACGGAAAGTGGCTGGCGGTGATGGAGGCTCTGGGATTGCGGTTATTCTCGACCGGAGATGGAACGAATACGCAGGAGATGACAGGGGGACGGGCGATAGGCCAGTCTTCAAACCTGTGCGCAGCATTTTCTCCAGACAGCGCAAGGATTGCCTTCACCGCTTACCCGAATGGCCTGGAAGTGCAGGAGATTTCATCCGGCAAGACCGTCTTCCGCGATGAGACCAACATGACCGGCTGCCCGATCGCTTTCAGTCCGGATGGCAAGCTCGTGGCGGTTTCCAGTGAACATGGGGTCGAGATGCTGTCGGCGGATACAGGGGCGCCAGTCGTGTCGCTGAGTCTCTATGGAGATGAAAATCGCCTGGATTGGCTCGTAGTAACTCCAGACGGCTTGTTTGACGGCACTCCTGGCGCCTGGTCGCAGTTGAGTTGGCGGTTCTCCGGCAATACCTTCGACGTGGCTCCGGTAGAGATTTTCTTTCGAGAGTACTTTCGCCCCGGATTGCTCGCGGACATCCTTGCCGGGCGAAAGGTCAGGCCTCCCGCCGACATTGCCCAACTGGACCGGCGGCAGCCTGAGGTGACGGTTCGCTCCGCGGCGGACATCTCCAATCCGCTCCAGAGCCGTCATGTGCACCTCGATCTTGAAGTGGCCGAGTCGCGGAAGACAGCCAGCTCCGGCTCGCGCACGGGTGGCTCGGGCGCGCGGGATCTGCGCCTCTTCCGCAATGGCACACTGGTCAAAGCCTGGCGCGGCGACTTGCCGCTCGATCGCGACGGCCGCGCTGCGCTCAGTCTGGACGTTCCCATCGTCGCCGGAGAAAACCGCTTTGTTGCGTATGCATTTAACCGCGATAACGTGAAGAGTCCGGACGCGACGCTGGTGATTACCGGGGATGAGTCGCTGCAGCGTGACGGTGTGGCGTATGTGGTGGCCATCGGCATCAATCACTACGAGGCGCGTGGGGCCAACGGGCTGGAGAACCTGGAGTATGCCGAGGCTGATGCCGAGGATTTCGGCGCCGTGTTTGCGGCGCAGCAGAAACGGCTTGGCCAGTTCGGGCATGTGAAGTTGATCTCACTATCCGGCGAGAATGCTCGACGCGCCAACATCGTCCAAACCCTTCATACGCTGGCAGCGGACGTGCAGCCGGAAGACGGCGTGTTCCTCTTCTATGCGGGTCACGGCATGGCCGCGGGTGACCACTTTTATCTTCTGCCGCAGGACTTCAATCCGCGCGTGGCGCTCGACGATTCCCAGGCGAATACTCTCTCAGAGGTCGACCTCAGCCACCTCCTCGAGCCCGTTTCGCCCGCGCGCAGCTTGCTCGTTATCGACGCATGCAACTCGGGTGTGGCTTTGGGTGGAAGCGGCCTTGTTGTCGGGCCCATGAACTCCACCGGCCTGGCACAACTGGCGTATGAGAAGGGGCTGTTCATCCTGGCTGCCTCGCAGGGAAATGAATCGGCAATGGAATCCCCCGGCCTGGCAGGGGGACATGGATATCTCACCTTTGCCTTGGTGGAAGAGGGGCTCAAGACTCCGCTGGCGGCAGAAGATGGCTCCGTTTATCTGCGCCCGTGGTTTGAGTTTGCCAGCCGTCGTGTCCCCTGGCTGCAGTCCTCTCTCAGCAATCCGGCATCCCCGCAACAGGATTCCGGCACAACGCAGACGCAGGAAGCCCGGGGCTTTCAACGCGCGCATAAGGCAGACGCCGATAGCCAGGGCTTTCAGCATCCCCGAGTGTTCTATCGGCGTGAGCCGGAATCTGATCCCTTTATTGTGGCCAAGCCGGTGGCAGCGGGCTCTTCATCGCCTCAATAACCCGGCTTGACTTGGGAAGGCTCGCACACAAGTCTCCGCCGCTTCTCAATCCGCTCGGCCGGTTTGAGCCAATTCGCGATAAAACCCCAGGTCGCGGCCGGTCAGGCTCTTGGCGATGTAAGTGATTTGGCCGTAGTGCAGGCCGAAGTGCTCCACCACCTGGTAGACGGCTTCGAGGCCGGTGACGTGGTAGCCCTGAATCTCGTAAGGAGCTGTCAGGTCGGCTTCCGTCAGACGCGCCAGCACCTGGCCGGCCTCGTCCACGGTTGCACCCAGCCGCGCCAGCAACTGTGAAGCTGTAAGCCCGCTCTCCGTCGCAAATTCGGCGGGCCGGTTGCGCTCATCCTCCCACCGGTTGAACGAGGCCACCAGCCACTGGCTCACATTGCCGTTGAGATGCAGGATGAGGTTGCCGATACTGTTCGATGCGGGGTTTGGTCGCCACCAGACCTGCTCGTCTGTGAGGGGCTCGACCGAGGCGCGCAGGCGCTTCCAGTAGTGATCAAGGAGCTTGTGACGGGAAAAGTTGAGGAAGAGCTGCGTGACGTCAGGCTGCTGATCGGACATGGGAGGTTCGGTCTCCTTGGAAAGCATTCTCCTGAGTAGAGTACGCGAGATTCTTTCCGGTTGGGTTGGTGGCCGAGCCCCTGCTCAAGGATTGAGCCTCATGGCCGGAATTCTGGTGATTGCAGAAAGCTTGGCTGCGGGCATAGAATGCCGTCTGAAATCGTTTTCAAATAGGAGTCAATTATGCGCATCTTCGCTTCACTCTCCATTGCAGCCCTTGCACTGGCACTCATTCCCGCCGCTCAGACCCCTGCGCAGGCGCAGGCCGTGGCCCAGACCCCGCCGATGGGCTGGAACAGCTGGAACTACTTCTTCGGCAAGGTAACCGACAAGGACATTCGCGACTCCGCCGACCAGATTGTCGCCACGGGCATGAAGGATGCGGGCTATGTGTATGTGAACATCGACGACACGTGGGAAGGCAAGCGCGACGCCAACGGCGTGCTGCAAACGAACGAGAAGTTTCCCGACATGAAGGCGCTGGCCGACTATGTGCATTCGAAGGGGCTCAAAATCGGCATCTACTCCGGCCCCGGGCCGAAGACCTGCGCGGGTTACGAGGGCTCGCTGGGGCACGAAGAGCAGGATGCCAAGATGTACGCCGAGTGGGGCATCGATTACCTCAAGTACGACCTGTGCAGCTTTCACGAGGCGGTGATGGAGAAGCAGGCGCCCAACGACAAGGCCGCGCAGATGCGATTGATGATTGCCGCCTACGAAAAGATGGACAAGGCGCTCAAGGCCACCGGGCGGCCCATCGTGTTCTCGCTCTGCCAGTATGGTTGGGACGCTGTGTGGGAGTGGGCGCCCGCGCTGGGCGGCAACCTGTGGCGGACCACCGACGACATCAACCCGCACTGGGACCGCATCTACGCGATTCTTGAGCAGCAGGACGGGCTGGCGAAATATGCGGGGCCCGGCCATTGGAACGACCCGGACATGCTGGAGGTGGGCAACGGCAAGCTGTCACTGGCCGAAAACCGCTCGCACTTTTCCATGTGGGCCATGCTGGCCGCGCCCCTGCTGGCCGGCAACGACCTGCCCCACATGAAGCCGGAGATCAATGCGATTTTGACAAACAGAGACGTGATCGCCATTGACCAGGACATGCTGGGCAAGCAGGGGACACGGGCCTACTCCGACGGCGAAGTGGAAGTCTGGACACGGCATCTCGCGCGTGGAGCGCTGGCCGTTGCTGTGCTGGACGCAGGGGACAATCGCTTCTCAACGCACCCATTTCATTTAGATATGGCCAAGCTGGGACTGCACGGGCCGCAGGCCGGCAAGGATTTGTGGACGGGCAAGCCCATCACGCTGACTGACCAGATGCCAATCGAGATCGCGAGCCACGACATTCTGCTGGTGCGGATCGCCGCGCCGAAGTAAACCGGCGCATCGCGCACGCTCCCCGTGCCCCATCCTTGCGTCCGCCGCGGCGGACGCAAGGATGGGGAGCCATGATCGTCGGGCAACTGTGCTTTTCCACCCTAGCCGAAAAAACAAGAACGCAGCGAGGGTGGGGCGCTCAGCGGTTGTGCTTTCCCACCCTTTCCGCGACGTACGCGAAAAGGGTGGGGCACGGTGGATCTAGGCAGGGCGAGCGTTACTGCGCTCGCGCCAAACACACCGCGAACCACCCCTTCGGATCGGTCCAGGTGAATTCGGGAACAAAACCGGCCACGGGCATCATCTCTTCCGCCTGCCCCGGCGCGTACTTGTAACTGTTTTCGGTGTGGATGCGCTCGCCCGCTGCAAAGTCAAATGCAAGATCGAGCGCGGAGACCTGGACGCGCTGGGCGATAAGGCTCTCCAGATGCATCTCGATCCGCGATCGCGCGCCATTCCAGACGGCGCGGTGCTCGAAGGAATCCAGGTCGAAGCTCGCGCCCAATTCGCGGTTCAGGCGCGCCAGCAGATTCAAGTTGAATTGCGCAGTTACGCCGGCGGCATCGTCGTAGGCGGCCAGCAGCGTGGACTCATCCTTCTTCAGATCAACCCCGAGCAGCAGAGTATCGCCGGGACGAAGTGCTTCGCGAATGCTGCGGAGCAGTTGCCCGGCGTGGGGCGGCTCAAAGTTGCCGATGCTGGAGCCAATGTAGAGAACCAGGCGTCGCTCGCCGGGGGCTGACGGGTAGAGGGCAAGCCCTTGTGTGTAGTCCGTCACGCGCGGCAAAACGTGCACGCCGGGAATTTCCTGCTCGATGCGCTGGCGCGCGGCTTCCAGGGCACTCGGGGAGACGTCGACCGGCTCGTACAGGAGCGCTCCCTGGCGGTCGACCGCGGCCTGGAGCAGCAGGCGCGTCTTGTCGGCGGAACCCGCGCCCAATTCAGCTATGCGCAGCCGGGCCGGCTCTGTCGCGTCACTCTGCGCGGCCCGGGCAATGATAGAGCGGGCGTGGGTGGCAAAGATCTCCCGCTCGGTGCGGGTGAGGTAGTACTCCGGCAGCCGCGTGATCTGCTCGAAGAGCCGGGAACCGGCCGTATCGTAAAAGAGCCAGGGGGGTAGCTGTTTTGGGTGAGCAGCAAGGCCCTCGCGAACTACCGAGGCGATGGACTCGTCGATTTGCGCTGGGAGTTGGGGAAGAACGATCGCTGTCATTGGGCCTCTTTGATGCACAGTCGCGAAGGAAAGTTACGCAGCTCAATGAGAATTCACAGGATATCTCTCGTTGGACCGGCTTGGCTAAGAACCGCTCAGGAGGCCAGACGGATGCCGGAAAACTGCCAGCGGGTCTCCGGCGGAAAGAAGTTGCGGTAGCTGGCGCGGATGTGAGCCGCCGGCGTTACACAGGACCCGCCGCGCAGCACCATCTGGCCGCTCATGAATTTGCCGTTGTACTCGCCCAGGCTGCCGCCCAGGGGCTGGAAGCCGGGATAGCCCAGATAGGCGCTTGCTGTCCACTCCCAACAATCCCCAAACCACTGCTTCGCAGGGCACTGATTTTGGACCGGCGCTGGGGCTGGGATGGGCATCAACTCTCCTGAATCCAGCAGGTTGCCACCAATGGCCTGCCCTTCAGCTACAGCTTCCCACTCGAACTCCGTGGGCAGCCGGTTGCCGGACCAGCGGGCATAGGCGTCGGCTTCAAAGTAGCTGACATGGCTCACGGGAGCGTGCTCCAACTGGCCGATCGAAAGCTCGCCACGGAGGGTGAAGATTCTCCAACCGCGGTCGGTTTCAATCCAGTAGAGCGGTGCGCGCCAGCTGTTGGCCCGGACGGCATCCCACCCCGCAGAGAGCCAGAGTTCCGGCCGCATGTAACCGCCGTCGGCGATGAAAGCGGCGAACTCGCCGCAAGTCACCAGGCGCCCGGCCAGGCAGAATGGCTCCAGCCAGACTTGATGGCGCGGCAATTCGTTGTCGAAGCAGAATTCGTCGCCGCTGTGGCCTGCCTTGCGAAGGCCGCCGGGGAAGCTGTGGAAGTCGAGGGAAGGCACGCTCCCGCTGGATTCGTGGTTTGTGCTGCCGCGCGACTCCAAAGCGAGACCAGGGATTCCCGGGGTCGCATCGGCCGGACCAGCGGTTGGGGGCCTGTACGCCGGACGGAGTGGGTTGGTAAAGAACGCATGCAGCATATCGGTGAGCAGAAGCTCCTGGTGCTGCTCTTCGTGGTTCACGCCCAATTCGATTCGCTGCAGGGCTTCGTGACCCGAATCTGAACTTTGCAAATCGGCCAGTAGACGCTGCACGCCTTCATCCACGTGCTTCCGGTAGCGCAGAATCTCGTCCAGGGCTGGGCGCGAAAACGAAGATCGCAGCCGCTTCTCGGGGAATGCTGCAAAACTCTGGTAATAGCTGTTGAAAAGCCAGGAGAAATCCTCGTTGAAGAGACGGTAGCCGGGTAGGAACTCGCGCAGAATGAAGGACTCAAAGAACCACGCCGTGTGGGCCAGATGCCACTTGGCGGGTGAGGCCTCCGCGCAGGACTGCACCATCATGTCCTCAGGCGTCAGCGGCTCGCACAGGTCTAGCGTCCGTCGACGCGTGTTCCTGAATCGGCTGGCCAGACTGGTTGCTGCGCTACATTCTCCTGTTGCACTCACAACTCACGCTCCCGAACGGAAGTAAGACGATTCCGAATGCGTCCCTGATCTTTTATTTTGCCCGACCGCGCCGGCATCTGCCGATTTTACCAAGCGCATTTTGCTGTTTCGGTGGTCTAATGTTGGGTGGAGTCATGCTGCCGGGCGATTCGGTCGAATGGTCGCTCGCGTTCCTTCCCGAGGAGGGAATATGTGTTGGCCCAATCGGCGCCGCTGGCTGCCGGCGCTCGCAGCCATCGTTTTTGGAGTGCCCGCTGTCTTCAGCCAGACTCCCACCCCGGCTCTGCCTGAGGCGCCCTCCCAAATCCCGACCGAGATTCCTGTCCAAAATACGCCTCAGACACTCGACGCGATTCCCAGCCAGGCTCCGGCCGCTGCGCCGCAGTCCTCGCCGGTCGCTGTCGTTCCGGCGACTCCATCGACGCCAGAAGAGGTGGGCGATTCCATGATGAGCCACCAGCGCTACCAGGCCGCTGTCGAGGCTTTCAAGAAGGACCCCCACCCCTCGGCCGATATCTGGAACAAGATGGGCATCGCCTACCAGATGTTGTTCAACCTTGAGGAGGCTTCTCGCTGTTACCAGGCCTCACTCCGGCTGAATCCGAAGAATCCTCGCGTGATGAACAATCTTGGGACCATCTACGATTCGGAGAAGGGATACCGGGATGCAGAGCGGATGTACCGGAAGGCGCTCCGGTTCGATCCCCAATCGGCGCTGATCTACAAGAATCTGGGAACGAATCTGCTCGCACAGCACAAGTACAAGAAGGGCTGGGAAGAGTACAAGACCGCGCTGCAGATCGATCCGGGCATCTTTGAGAACACCAGCAGTCCGCGGGTCCAGAATCCGGCCTCCGTCGAGGATCGCGGGGCCATGAATTACTACATGGCCAAGGGGTGCGTGCGCGCGGGCATGAACGACTGCGCCATCGAGTACCTGCGCATGGCCCTCAATGAAGGCTTCACCAATCCCAAGAAGATCCAGGCCGACAGTGAGTTCGCCGCTCTGAAGGGGATGCCGGCCTTCGAGCAACTCCTGGCTGCACAGAAGCAGCAGTAACGGCGTCCTTCCTTCCCATCCGATTCCGTGAATCGCGGCCTTCCGCCACTGCCGCGGTAGGCCTGCGTCGAGGCCGGCACTCCGCATTCGGCTCGCAAATTGCTAGGGAGCGGTCGAATCAAAGCCGGCTCTCCCGAGAGTCCTTGTAGGCTTATCCACTTTAGAAATTGATGTTTACATCCAATTCTTCCGGCGTACATCCACCGTGTTCCGCCCCGTCCCAAAACCGGCCGCCGCCCCTTGCCGTTATCACCTTTGGAACTGTGACCGAAGTTTCAAGGATGCCTATTGACGAAGGCCTATCGAATGGCGCATGAATATACGGTTAATTTTTTCTTTAGGTGATGAGGAAGCCGGGCGCACCGAACTGGCCAGCTTTCCGTCCGAGGAGGGAAAATGCCACGGTCCGATGGACTCCGCCGGCTGGTTGCAGTCGGAGTATTGGCAATTCTTGCCGCAGGATCTTCGCACACGTATGCCCAGAGTCCTTTTCTGAACTCCTCCGGCATTTCCACGCAGCCTTCAGCAGGCGATGAACATGTCCTGACTCCCCTCAAGGGAACCGAAGCCGAGCCGACTCCCGAAGAGGTGGGCGACGCGCTCATGCTGCACCAGCGCTACCAGGCCGCCATCGCGGCTTATCAGCAGGCATCCCAGGACTCTTCCGACGTCTGGAACAAGATGGGCATCGCGCATCAGATGATGCTCAACCTGCAGGAAGCCTCGCGTTGCTACCGGGCTTCTCTGAAGATCAACCCCGACAACTCCCATGTGCTCAACAATCTTGGGACCGTCTACGAATCCGAAAAGCGCTACGGCGACGCGGAGCGGATGTACCGCAAGTCGATCCGGCTAGCCCCCCGCTCCGCATTGGCGTACAGGAATCTGGGCACTGCTCTGCTCGATGACCACAACTACAAGGATGGTTGGGCAGCCTATCAGACGGCGCTCTCGCTGGACCCGCAGATCTTCCTGGACCGGACTAACCCCAAGATTGAGAATCCCGGCTCGGCGCTGGACCGCGGCGCTATGAATTTCTACATGGCCAAAGGGTGCGTGCGCGCGGGAATGAACGAATGCGCCATCGACCACCTGCGCAGGGCGCTGAACGAGGGGTTCACCAGCCAGAAGAAGATTGTGGCCGACAGCGAGTTTGCGGGGCTTCGCGACGTGCCGGCCTTCCAACAGCTTCTGGCCGAACAGGGGCGGCAATAGCGCAAACGAAGCGCTCAAAAAAATGTTAGTGCGAGTGCCCGTGGTGGCGCCCGTGCTCGTGGAGGGCCATCTCCTCAATCGGAACTACGCAGCCCTCCAACTCTTCGCAGCCAGTGTGCTCGAACTGAATGGTGGTGTGAGCAATCTGGAAGTGCTCCTTGAGGACGTGGTTCAGCCTGACCAAGATGCAGGCGCTCTCTGACGGGGGAATATCCGCGATGCAAACGTGGCAGGCCAGAGCGCGCGATTGGGAGCCGAGACTCCATACGTGCAGGTCGTGAACGTTGATGACGCCCTCGACAGCCTCCATACCTGAGCGAATCTGAGGCAGCGAACAGTCGCGCGGCGTGCCTTCCAGCAGGATGTTGAGCGTCTCGCGCACGATGCCGAAGCTGGACCAGAGGATGAGCGCGGCAATGAGGAGTGACAGGACTGGGTCGATCCAGCTCTGGCCCGTGAGCAGGATGCCCGCGCCTCCGGCAATGACCGCGGCGGTAGAGAGCGTGTCGCCGGCCATGTGCAGAAAGGCGGAGCGCATGTTGACATCGCGCGCCACACCCCACAGCAGCGCCGCGATGACGCCGTTCATCAGCACGCCAGCGGCGGCCACGTACATCATCAGCTTGGGCTGAACGGCGACGGGAGCGGAGAGGCGATGGACGGCCTCGATGGCGATCCAGATGGAGATGACGATGAGCGTGGCCGCGTTGATAAATGCGGCCAGGACGCCGGCGCGCTGATATCCAAACGTCTTGGAGTCGCTTGCCGGGCGCGTCTGGAAGTAGACGGCGGCAAAGCTGAGCAGGAGCGCCAGAAAGTCGGAGACGTTGTGGCCTGCTTCAGACAGCAGCGCCAGAGAATGGGCGCGGAGTCCGGCCACAAACGTGACAACGACGTAAGCGAGCGTGGCCACGAGCGAGAAGCGCAGTACGGATTGTGTTCGACCGGAGCCGGAGGGCGCCGCGTGGACATGCATGCGGCTAGTATACCGGGGGTGGGTATAAGACGCAAAAGCCTGATTCTGGCCGCCCACCCTAGCGACAAAGACAAAAACGTCGCGAGGGTGGGGCACCCCAACTCAACGAGTGGTGGCAGGTGGTCAGCCGCGGCCGGGCCGAAGGTGGCTCAAATCGGTTGGTTCGGGATCTTCGAACGCAGGGAATTGCGGCAGTCCGGCGCGCAGGCCGGTCCACTGCTCGGCCACAACGATCGAGTTCTGCGGATTGCCGGGCTGGTAGCGAACCGAGCAAGGGAAGCCGGCGCGGACCTGCACGGGATCCACCACGCTGCCCAGGTCGGTAACGTCCTGGGAGCACTCGTAGTCCACCCCGCCAATGCGGTATTTAAACAGCAGCATGGTCAGGGTGCGGCCGTCCTCGGCCTCCACCTCGCAAACGTCGAGCAGCATGCCGTCGACAATGCGCCCGGATTGGACCAGAAACAACCGCCGCGCCCGTTCCAGTTCCTCGGCCGTGGGGCGTTTGCGGAAGATGAGCCACACGCCAAGCGCAACGATGGCGGCCAGTGCGGCCAGGCCGGCGGCGATCTCCCATGGATTCACGTTGCGGAGGGTCATGAACGGGTGGACACTGCCCCAGCGGTCCCAACTAGAGGATACCGCAGCGGGAATCCTGGCTCTTCCGCATGGAGGAGGCGGCAGCGGCCCGTTCCCGCTGCGATATACTCGTGACTGCATCTTCGACGAGTTCCTCCCCTGCCGGAGGCTCTATTTCCGGAGGTTTTCTTTTGGGTGAGAAGCAAAGTTCCAAAGGGACACAGGATTCCCGAAAAACATATCTCACGCGGAATGCGACGGGCAGCCGGATTCGCTCGACGACCGTCATCTGCGTCCGCCGCAACGGCCACGTGGTGATGGCAGCCGACGGCCAGGTGACGCTGGGCGATCACGTGCTGAAACACTCGGCAAAGAAGATCCGGCGGCTCTATCAAGACAAGATTCTGGCAGGATTTGCGGGATCGACAGCGGATGCCTTCAGCCTGTTTTCGCGCTTCGAGACCAAGCTGGAGCAGTATGCGGGAAACCTGAACCGCTCCGCCGTGGAACTGGCCAAGGACTGGCGCACCGACAAGATGCTGCGCAACCTGGAGGCCCTGCTGCTGGTGGCCGACAAGGGACAGACGTTTCTGATCTCCGGCTCGGGAGACGTGATCGACCCCGACGAAGCGCTGGCGGCCATCGGATCGGGCGGCAGCTATGCGACAGCCGCGGCGCGGGCGCTGATCGAGAATACCGACCTGAGCGCGCGCGAGATTGCCGAAAAAGCGATGAAGATTGCCGGCGAGATATGCATCTATACCAATGACCGCATCACGATTGAGGAGTTATCGAACTGAAGACCGATGCGGGATCGGGAAAAACCATGGCGGGATACTCCGGCACGCCCCTGTTGAAGAAGCTCGGAATCAAGGATGGCCAGAGTGTTCTTCTTCGCAACCCGCCTGCCAGGCTGCCGGACGAGTTACAGGGATACGCGAGAACGAAACTTGGGAAGAATCTAGATGTCGTGCTGCTTTTTGCCGATTCAGCCGCGATGTTCAAGGCAGAATTCGGAGTGCTGACGCAAGCCATCCGCGCCGATGGCATGATTTGGGTCGCGTGGTCCAAGAAATCATCGGGGATTCGCACCGATTTGACGGAGAGCGTGATTCGCGACCACGCGCTCAAAACACACTTTGTAGACGTGAAGGTCTGCGCGATTGACGATACCTGGTCGGGACTGAAATTCGTGATCCGCAAGGAACTCCGAAAGTCCTTCGCCACTGGAACGAACTAGGGATTCAGAACTGGAAACGAATGGCCATTTATCTACCCGCATCCGCTGAAGAACAGGATCTCTCGCTGGACGAGCTGACGCCGCGTGAGATCGTCACGGAACTGGACAAGCACGTGGTCGGCCAGAAGGCCGCCAAGCGCGCCGTGGCCATTGCGCTGCGCAACCGCCAGCGCCGGCAAAAGCTCCCCCCCGACATTGCCGACGACATCATGCCCAAGAACATCATCATGATTGGGCCGACGGGCGTGGGCAAGACGGAGATTGCGCGGCGGCTGGCCAAGCTGACCAATT
>CAYUJM010000019.1:0-39263 GCA_964445025.1 uncultured Occallatibacter sp.
GGCATCTGATTTTCTGACACGGAGTTGCTGGCCGTATGCCAGAGTGGCGGCGGTAGTGCCGACAACCGTGCCGGCTATTCGAATGAACTGTCTTCTGTCCAGCGTTGCTGTTCTGCGCATTCTGTCCTCGTTGCATCTAAGGCCCGACGTGAAGTCACACAATCCGCGACAATCTGAAGCCATCTTGAGAAGCGCAACAACCTTCCGCTTCAGTTATAAACTTTGGCAAGTGACTCACAGTTTGTCCCATTTCAAGACGTTTTTTCTGAAGGGAATTACGAAGGACCGTAGCCATACACAACGCTCTCTCGAATTATTCATATTCAGCAGAAAAAAATGCGCCACGAGCCTCGCTAAGTATTTCAAATTAAATAGTATAAGAGGCTAGTAGCCGAAGCACCAAACGTTGCAAACATCGGCCTGCAACCTAGGGATGGACGATCGGAGGAACGGTCCTTCGATGATCCATCGGAGAAGATCCAATTCGCGCGGCGATGCCTGCACTGCGCTTCTCAAATGACGGGTGCGGGGCATCTCCCGGTTTATGTGAATTGGGTTTTCGATGGTACTGTACCAAAAGTGGAGCGTCTTAGAGTCAAATGGGTCCTGCCCTCCGAGGAAGATCGTGAGGCTGTCACAGCGGCTTTAGAGAAAATCCTGTTAAGCCCCCAGTTCCGAAACAGCAAGCGGTACCCGGATTTTCTACGCTGTATGGTCGACCAGGTGTTGAATGGAAACATTGACCAGATCAAAGAGCGCACGGTCGGCATCGAAGTTTTCGGACGCGCGCCTGACTATGACACAAATACGGATACGGTAGTCCGGTATACCGCGGGAGAGGTTCGCAAACGGCTTTCTCTCTATTACACAAGCGCTGCATACGATCCCATCCAAATCATTCTCTCTCCGCGTTCCTATCATCCGGAGTTCTATCGGCGTGTTGAAGATAGTCAGGCTTTAGAGCTCGTCCCGTTGCCTGACCTCGACAATCGCCATGCGTCCGTTCAACCGGCACATATCAACGGCGAGGAGTCGGGCCTGACGGTGTGCGTAAACAGATTGAGAAAAAAGTCTTCAATCTCGTGCTTGCAAACTAACCAAATCCCCAAAATGACATAGAATTTCCGCAACTGCATTCTGGAAAGAGAGAATCCCCCATGTCTGAAACGAACGGCAGAACACACACCTACCATGCGGAAGCCTCGGTCCTTGAGGGCCATCTGCGGCTCCCGCTTGTACAGGAGATCAAAGCCCAAGCCCACGCAAAGCTGTCTGATGAAGGCGGCTATATCGCTCAACACGCGGAGAATTACCGGTTGGAAGCGGTCATCTCCTTCCGTTCCGCTTACACCCAGGTCTCGGGCAACCGGGATGTGAAGCCAGGCCATGGCTGGGCCACCCTCACAACTACCGTCGTCGAGGGGCTCAACGTATTGGACGTGCTGACTGCCGACCGCGTCGTAGGCCAGATCATCACCGAACATCCGCTCGTCGGCTACGTCCCGTCGGTCTCCTTTTTGGGAACGCGCTTTGAGAATCTGCGCATCGCGGGTCATCCTGTCGATCTCGATCTGGATCTCGACATCCTGGGCTCCGGTCCTGAAAACGATGCTCCCTACACTACAGACCCTGCGGTACTTGGCCATATCTCCAGCCAGTACAAGCGCATCCGGGACAGCCGCGATGTTCCAGCGGAACTCGGCGAACGGTACAATCGACTTGCCTCAACTCTTGGAACCCCGGAGGCGGTCGAATGCTCATTGGTGAATCGTGCCGCTGGCAGCTACCCTGGGCTCTCTTTTGGACACGTGATCACAGTTCCCAACTTCGGCAGGATTACCCTGGCCAAGCTGAAGGTCAAACACGAGGACTTCAAGCCGGGAACGGGCGTCCCGGAGAAGACAACTCTGCACCTGACCATGATCGGCCTCAAGCTGGGTTGCGCCATCGAGGGGGGCGGTGGGGTTGGAAACCTCTCAACGAATGGCGGAACTCGTCCGTAGCGAAAATTCTGCAGTACAACTTCGAAACTCCGGAGATGAAAGACGTGCGTGCGGGTATGCCGGAAAGGCGTTCCCGCGCGCTCCGCAGATTACACGGCCAGTCTTCCCCGTATATTGCTCTGCTGGCCCTGTTGATCCTGATCCCGCTTCAGGACATTCGCCCGGTCAGCGCCCAGGCAGAGTACGACCAAGCCTGGCGGCTCTTCCAGCGCGGCTATCTGAAGGCCAGCCAACAGGAAGCCGGCCTCGGATACAGACGGTTCCGCAATTCGAAGCCGAGATGGGCGGCTCGATTTCAACTGCTGGAAGCTCAATCCATGCTGTTTCGCGGCATGTACCCGGACGCCCTCGAGGTCCTTGGCTCGTATAGATCGGACTCCGGCAATTCAGAAGAAAACATTCGCAAGCTGGTGATTGAAGCGGTCGCCTTGACCCGTCAGGATCACCTTCCGGAGGCACAGGACAGAGTCGCACGGGGGCAGGAAGCCTGCTCACGGGAAGACTATCCCACCTGTGGCGATGTGCTGGGGGCCGCGGGCATCCTGGCCGACAAGCAGGGACAACTTTCGAATGCCCGCGAGCTGTTTCTCAAGAGCTTTTACTTCGCCCAAACCCATCACGACCGCTGGTCGGAAGCAGCCGCAGCCTTGAACCTTGGATTCGCCGCCATGAGGGTCAACCACTACGACGAGGCCGTGGATTGGTCGCGGACTGCATACCGGGATGCAGTGGCGCAGGGGGCGCTGGATACTGCGCAAGTCGCATTGGGCAATCTGGGCTGGGCCTACTACCAGCTGGGAGACGGCGAGCGGGCGCTGGACCAATTTCTGGAGGCTGAAAAGAGTGCAGTCAGCCTGGGAGATGACAGCTACGAACTCAATTGGACGAGTACTGCCGGGTATGTCTACAGGGACAGCGGCGATTTGACCCGCGCCACGCAGTCCTATCGGCAGGCGCTTTCTCTGGCCAAGAAAATCGACAGCAAGGAAGATATCGTGAATGCGCTCGAGGACCTGGCGCAGGTTTCGGTCGACTCCGGGAAGCTGGATGAGGCGAGCGCGTATATCGGCCAGGTAACTCCTATGGAGTTGGCGGGCGGCGGCCACTTAAGCGCGAATGTCTTGTTGGCCCAGGGCATGCTGGCGGCGGCACGGCGGCAGGATCAGCAGGCGGAGTCGCTGTTTCGCGCAGTGAAGAGCGACCCGAACATCCCCACAACCACAAGGCTCGGTGCAGGAGAACAGTTGGCGCGGCTCTTTGAATTGCAAGGCAAATCGCAGGCCGCCGAACAGATGTACAGGGCAACGTTGAACGAATTCGATTCCGCGCAGGCGGAGCTCAAGAGCGAAGAATCGAAGCTGCCATTCGTAACCAACGCCGCACACATCTACGACGACTACATCCACCTGCTGGTGCAGGAAGGCAGAAGCGACGAAGCTCTGGCAGCAGCCGACCGAAGCCGCGCCAGGACGCTGGCGCAAGGGCTGGGCCTGGCCGGAAGCAGGAGCTCGCAAAGCCCGCCCGCTCTCGATCCCCGCCAGATCGCCCGAAAGACCGGTGCAACTCTGCTCTTCTATTGGCTGGGCCAGAAGCAATCCTATCTTTGGGCAATCACGCCGGCAAAGGTTGCCCTCCTTCCGCTGCCCCCGCAAGCCGAAATTGTGGCCCGCGCCGACCGCTACCGCAAAGGCCTTCTGGAATTCAAGGACCCGCTTCAGGCGGGCGATGAAGATGGCCAGGCGCTCTATAAGCTGCTCGTGGCTCCGGCTTCGAAACTCATTCGTCCAGACGCCGCGGTCATGATCCTGGCTGATGGTGAACTGAGCAAGCTGAACTTTGAGACATTGCTCGTTCAAGGCTCTAGTCCGGACACTGATCTGAGCTCAGGTCAGGGTCCGCGCCTGCATTACTGGATCGATGACGCAACCCTGCTTTCGGCGCCCTCACTCGCCATGCTTGCCGCGGCAAAGCCTGCGCAAAGCTCGGCTCGAAGCCTGCTTCTTCTGGGCGACCCGGTGTCCCCCAGCGAGGACTTTCCTAGCCTGCCCTTGTTTGGATTCGAAATGAAGAGCATTCAGAAGTACTTTGAATCTCACGACGTGGTTGTGTTCAGCAGCGAACAGGCCACTCCCGCGGCGTACGTCTCTAGCAATCCCGCAAAGTACTCCTATATTCACTTTGTCTCTCATGCGGTTGCCAGCCAGACCGATCCCCTTGATTCGGCCATTATCCTCTCCGCCTCCAGTACCAGCCCAGACTCTTTCAAACTCTACGCGCGAGAGATTATGCGGCATCCCATCGACGCCCGGCTTGTCACGATATCCTCCTGTTACGGCAGCGGGACCCGTTCCTATGCGGGAGAGGGATTGGTGGGCCTGTCCTGGGCATTTCTACGCGCCGGTGCGCACAACGTCATCGGCGCACTGTGGGAAGTGAGCGATGATTCGTCGCCGCGTTTGATGGACACGCTTTATCACGGTCTTCAAAGCGGCCAGAGTCCGGCAACCGCGCTCCGCAACGGCAAACTCAGCTTGCTGCATTCGCCAGGCAGATTCAGCGCCCCATTTTATTGGGCTTCATTCCAGGTCTACACCAGATAGAGATTTCTCTTTGCCGAGCTGTCCCGCGGGTGCATGTCCGATGCGAGTCCTGCTGCGGGCCAATAGAATGGTCAAGCTTTAATCTCGGATTTGCAATTCGCGGAATGAGGCGACAGGCGCAGTATCGCAATCCGTTTCTTTTCTTCGCACAACCCAGGGACTCTCCGATTCTCCCAATCAATGCAGCTTGTACGGTTCTGCCGGTGGCAGGATCGAATCAGGCACCTTGGGCAAATTTACCTCTTGAATGGGCGTTGCTCCGGCCAATCCGGTTCCGCTCACGTTGGACGTCAACAGCAGCGGCCCATCAAAGGCCGTTACCTTGATTCCGGAAAGGTGAGCGTTCCTGATGTTTGCCAGTTCAATACCCTTCTTGCATGTCCCGGTCACATTCTGCAGGACAAAACCATCCAGTGGTTTGTGCGGGTGTATTTCGACCCCGTGCACCAGTTCCGGCATATCGGTCACTTTGATGTTCCTGAATTCGAAATTACGAACCGTCGGAATCCCTGCGTCGCCTGGAACAAGGTTCGGCGTATCTGCAATGCCGCTGTTCAGAATGTTGAAGCGCAGGAACCCGTCCTTCGCACCGGACACTTCGAGATCGCTCATGTAAATGTTCTCGATGAACGCACCACGCTGGATAATTCGAGCGATTCCAAGGTCAGACCATTAAGCATCCCGTATTTTGTACGTCTTAGGTCACCATCTAGATCGCTTCAATAACGCAGTTCGTCATCACCAGCCCGATTGCAGGCAATCAAAGCGTCGTCCTCGGCTACGCGCCGGGAACTCGGGGGCGGGCGCCTCCGATTGGTTCGGGCCGATCCGGCGTCGCTCTGACAACCGAGAAAAGACGATCCAAAGATGCCAGAAATGCCGCTCCCGGACATTCGGCCCCCCAAATCGCCGCCCATTGCGTCGGCCTCGACTCCCGATCACATTACAACGCAGGGCAGCAATGGTATGATGGCCCGTCATTTCTGAGCAACGAGGGGGACGACGTGAACAAAGGCATCATACTGGCGGTCGGCGGATTGGCATTATTGGCGGGGTGCCAAAACCAGGGAAACAAAGCCTCGGGCAATCCGGCTGAGCCCAAATGGAAGGGACCTACGTACCGTGTTGCGTTTGACACGAAGACGGCCAAGCCCAGCCCGGAAGGTTTCACCCTTCCGGCCATCAATTTCACGGCCAACCCTGACGCGCTGGAGAAGAGAGCCACTCTCGTCGTCCGGTACGACTCGTCCGGGGTGAAGACAGACAAGCTGATCATCAACCAGATCATCCTGCCCCCATTCGATATCTCCGGCGCGGAGGGAACGGTCCCCGCCGAGTACATGGAACTGGCGGATAAGGGGTTGGCGCAGTTGACCGGAGCCTACTGCATGAAGGGGAATGTCAAGGTCACCGCGGCGCTGGCTTGGTCGTCTCTCTCCCCGCAGGCCGACGATAGTGAAATCAATGCGAAGCGCATGTCAGACTGGGCGACCACCGAGGTCCCGATCAAGAAGCCCAAAAAGGGTTGTTAGCTCTCGCGCGGGATACAAATCCGATGCGCGCGGGAGACAGGATAGGGGCGCAAGCAGGAAAAACATTTGGATTTGCGGCCTCGGTATTCTGGCGGTCAGTAATTGACGAGCTGCTTCTTCAATCGATCTGGCGAAAGATGGCAATAAATCGGTGAAAAGCCCTGTTGTGGTGCAGCGTCGCCACTCTGACTGAAGGAGATATACGGCTCGTGGTCGGTATTCCATGGCTCCCATCTTTGAAGACCAGGTCCGTTCGGATCTCCGAACTTGGCGAAGTTCGTCCAGTATGACTGCACAATCTGCGAGAGCTTCTGGTCCGTCGCATTGATTGGGAGCCAGTCGAAGGTGCGCGCCTTAAACGTGCCGAAGACGTAAGGAATCTCCAGGGAGTGGAATGCGCCAAGCGCCGACTCACCTGTTCCTGGAACTGAGCGATCGAATCTGTATACGAATGCATGCTGTCCGGCGCTCGTTGCCAGCGCTGCTTCCGCTCCGCAGGGGCATGCCACCAGGATGTCATTGCTAGCCTGGTCGAGGGCGGGGTCGCCGTGCAAAATAATCTTCGCCATGTATGTTGCCACCGTAAGGTCCGTCCAACTCCCGTAGAGAGGACGCGCGATGTCTGCGAAGGCCTTGATTTGCGCGCCGAGCCCCGGCTTTGTCGCAGGCTGCGGCGACTTCTTCGCCACAGCGGCAGCACCAACCCGAAACGCGGAGAACTCCCTCGCATTAATGCCAACAAGCAGGTCTACGTGCTGAAGTTTCCCCAACGCGAATGCACTTGCCGGCGACTGGGAAAGCACCCAGCCGTCGACGATGGAGGCGTTTGGGTCGTAGCCCCTGAACTGCGAGGCAATGAGCCTTCCCTCGATCTGCGCCACCTGAACGGCGGGCAGCTTTCGGAGGGCTTCGAGCTGCGCCCCCGGTTTTCCGCCTGCTTCTTTCCCAACGGCCTCTCCCAACCCCTCCATCCGGGCAAGGCTCTGTGCTGGTCCGAGGCCGAAAGCAGGACCGCTTTCCGCGATCACCCTGCGGAACAAATTGGTGGTGAGAGGCGAGATCATAAGTGTCGTGGCATCGATCGACCCAGCAGATTCGCCAAAGACCGTCACGTTCGCGGGGTCGCCGCCGAACTGGGATATGTTCTGCCGCACCCACTGGAGCGCCGCGATCTGGTCGAGGATTCCGTAGTTGCCGGAGCTGTGGTGGGGCGATTCCGCAGTCAGTTCAGGATGCGCGAAGAAGCCCATCGCCCCAAGACGGTAGTTGATGGTGACCACGACGACGCCACGGGATGCCAGCGAACTCCCGTCGTAGCCGTCCTCTGCGCCGCTGCCGACTCGGTTGCTGCCGCCGTGAATCCAGACCATGACGGGAAGATGCGCAGCCGCCTGAAGTTGAGCTGACCAAACGTTCAGGTACAAGCAATCTTCCGAGGGATCGAGAAGCTGCGGCACATACGAGACGCCGTAGGTTGCTGCCAGCGGAGCAATGAAGGTGTCAACCCCTTCAAGGGGCTGGATGCAGGGGTGAGAGGCCTTGGTCGCGTCTCGGATTCCCTTCCAGGGGGACACGGGCTGCGGCTCCCGCCAGCGCAAAGGCCCTACCGGCGGACTGGCGAAGGGAACTCCTTCAAAAACTGCAATGTTGTCCTGAAGCTTCCCCACGAGTGCTCCGCTTGCCACACGGACAACAGGCCCGTTGGGGGCCGCGGGGTGCGGTCTTTCTGCAGAAGCAACGAGGGCGGAGAGCATGAGAAAAATCAGGGTTGATCGCACGAGAAGAGCCTCCAGGTATTTCCGGGAGATTTGGAAATGCTTCAGATTGCCTCCGCGATATTACTCGAGCGAGAAGACGCCGGCCAAACTAAATGCGATGCGCCTTGTTGAAACGCGCATTGGGGTATGAAGGCCAGTTCCGGGTGGTTGGCCGGCATCCCGGCAATCACTGGTTGAGCAGTATCGCCGAGCCGGTGGTCAGTCGTCGCTACCTGCAGTTGGCCTCAAAGCATGGAAAGTCCTGTTAAGGAGTCCAGGCATCGGGATCGCTTTCCATTTCATTTGAGGCGGACGCGGGGAAGACTCGCGCGAGGCGCAGAGCCGGCCCACGGCATCATGGTTTCCAGGCCTCCGTAATAGGTTTTATAGACTCCGGCGTTGCGGTACGGATCGCTGGCGAGCTGCGTCTTCACTTCCCCGGCAAGCGGCTTGCCGAACAACACCATGTTGGCAAAGTTCACAATGTTCTGCGCCTGCGACGGCTTGAGCGAGTGCCCGCCGCCCCCCATGTACAAATCGAGCGCCAGATTCTGTGGAACGCCGAGGAAACGAAACACCGGCATCGCGCCTTCAAAGCCGATCGCATCGCCCTCGGCGTTGTCGGCATAGTCGTCATTCGTGTTATCGATCAGCACGGCTCTCGGCGCAATGGCCGCAATCTCTTCGTGATGATCGAAGGGCAGGCGGTCGCCGTAGCCCCACGTGCTGGTGAGATACATGCGCGGCTCAATCGGGGCGGGGCTCGTGTCGTTAAGAAACCGGCGGATCATCTCATTCGAATTGTGGGTCTGGTGACGGACGTGGTCGCCCATAGATTCCGATCCGGGTGATCGATCCCACGGGTAGACATTGCCGAACGGTGCGCTGCGGAAGGGGCGATTGCCGAACGAGTCGTAGCGGTATGGCGCGGCGCCGCCGCTTCCGGAGCCTCCCGGTGCTGTCACCAGAAATCGGTCGTCGAGGAATCCGGCCAGCAATGCTGCTTTTCCCCAGCGCGAGAAGCCGGTGACCACCAGCTTGCGAGCATCCAGCAGATGCGCGTAGGCCGGATCGTGCGAGATGAGATACTCGAGCGCATCCACTCCGCGGCTCGCGCCCCAGGCCCACGCAAGCAATACTCCACGGTCGTTTCCGGTAGCGTCCAGCCGATAGGGATACAAGGTAAAAAAAGCCCCGGTATGATTTCCATCGTCACTGGCCACGCCGGACACGTTCAACCTTTGACTATCCGAAGTCGGAATGCTGAGTACCGCATATCCGCCCTGGAGGAACGCGTTGTTCGGAGGGAAGTACTTTGGCGACGCCGCGAAGTCCTCCTCCACAATGACAGGGTAGGGTGGTTGGCCTGCGGTAGGCAGATACAGGATCGGCTTGAAGGCCACGCTCCTCCCGTTGTCCTGCACCGTCACTGTGATGGAGTTGTATTGGAGCGCACCGCCAGCGCCCAGCGTCGATCCCGAAGTCGATTCTGCCGTGAGCGATTGGGGCGGTGGAGGCATGTATCCGAACTCGTAGTATTGAGCCAGGTCCTTGATCTCAGCGCGTCTCCGGTCCCAGTCGGCCGCGGAATGCACTCTCTCTCCATTGAAGAAGGTAAACGGATCGGGCAGATAGTTCACCGCGGGCAGGTCGTAGGGATCGGGATACTTGCCGCTGCGTCGTAATCCTCGCAGCGCGGCGTCCAATGAGCCATTCGCCGCTTCGATCTCGGCCTGAGTGTTTGCCTTCTGCAACGCGTTCCTGGCTGCGGCCAACGCGCGGTCTACAGCGGATTCATCGGTCCAGATACCCCGAACGAGGCCCGTAGCTGAGGACGTCGAGGCGGATGCTTTGCGGATGTTCGCTTCGAGCATGAACGTATTCAATTCCATTGGCAGCGCGGCATCGTATCCACTAAGAACCACGTCGCCCCACATCGTGTTATCGTTCGTGCCCTTGTTGTTTCCGCTGCTCCAATAGAGTTGATACCGGGCGTGGCTCGCGTCGCTCGATTGAGCGTCGATGACGAATTCCATTCCCAGCTTCGTTCCATTCTCCAAAGGCAGATCGCCGATAGCCCAGCTCAGCTCGACTGTGTAACCGATCTTTTTTCCATGGGTGTCAATGCGCGGGGCCGCGGCATAGGAGCGAAGATGGGAGTTCCACACGGCCGGGTAATACGTCAAGCCGGCATTGGTCCTGTTTCCTGTTTGCTGGCCGTCGGCACTGATGACGATATAACCATCGTCTTCCTCGAATTTTGGGAACTTGTCGTCGTACTGATCCACGTAAATCCGCACGCCGGAACGTTGGGTATCCACCGTTGAAGAAGTGGAGATCTCTGGATCGTCCACGGTGAAGAGCAGATAGAGGAGCGGTCCGTTCCAAAGAGCCTGCACTGTGCCCGAGGCTTTGCAGTCTTGAAGCTGAGCAGTCAGCGCGGCATTTATGCAGATAGCGATATTGGCAGAAGGCGCTTTGTTCCACGTCTGCTCGGCATAGCCATCAATCTTGATCGGCGACGTGGTGAAAATCGCATTCAATACCTTGCCTTGCGCCAGGGCTGGGAGGAGACTCAGACTCTGAATCGCGATGAAAAGTCCAAGTATCGTCAGTCCTCGGATACGTTGTTTTTGCATGCTTCCGGTTCCAGCCTTTCCATCCCAGGGAAGACTCTTCTGCTTCAACAGCCGCTCCATAAACGGCGAAGAGTATTTTGGCGAACCGCTCGCCCGTCGATTGATGCCAACCTCGGCGTGAACGGAAATACCTGTTGGACGAGCGGAGCCGTCGTTCTGGCCAATTCCCGGTTCGTCACCAATTGGGAAGTAACCCTGCTTCGGGGCTACTTCCGTGTGGCTGGCAATTCCCCCGGAATCCTTGTGAGGCGTTGAATGAGGCAGAATCACAGCTGCCACACTCGCCAGGGTCTTCATCGTCGCTATTCATGTCTTTCGAACTCGTCACGATCAAGACCGCAAAATGCCAATTGCCGGCTTCGAGCAACTCGACGAAAGTATACTCGGGATAACCTGACAGGAAAAGACGAACCGGGTCGCTTTCACCGGACCGAAGGAGCTATCTCTGATTGAATGGGCGTTCCTTCGCCGTCCCAGGATCTCGGTAATTTGGGTAATGGACCTGCCAACCAATGTCGTCGGTAAGATCGCGTTTGCCATCGAACTTGAACTTTGGGGCATAAAGCTGCGTAGAGGGGTATACGCCCTCGTGGATTTGCGAAGCTTGCTTCAAGTTCTGGCCCTTCCAATCATTCTGTAATCTGGATCGCACGAATGAAGACACAATCATCGAGAATTGTTCTAGCCGGAGCGGTTTTGCTCCTTGTCCTTATGGCTCTGCTTGCGGACGGGGCCGTGCGACGTGAATCCGTCACCTTTGATGAAATGGCGCACATTGGGGCGGGTGTGAGTTATCTGCAGAAGCTGGACATGCGGATGAATGAAGAACACCCTCCGCTGGCGAAGATTCTGGCCGCGCTGCCGCTTGTGGTTGGCGGTGTGCACGCCGATTACTCGCACGTATCGTGGGCGTTCAGCGGCAGTGGATTATTCAAGCAGTATCTCGGCGAATGGATCTTCGGCCACTGGCTGATCACTCGGTGGAACGACCCTATTGCGACGGTCTTCTGGGCGCGCCAGCCCATGCTGCTTTTGACACTTGTTTTGGGGATCGTTCTCTTTCTCTATGGCTCTCGCCTCGGCGGCCCGTGGGGCGGACTACTCTGCCTTTGCGCTTACGCCACCATGCCCATCATGCTCGCGTTCGGGCCTTTAGTCCTGACCGACATCGCAATCACGTTGTTCGTTGTGCTGACGTTGTGGGCCTTTGCCAGCATGTGGCGGTCGCCGTCGCGGGGGACGGTTCTGCTGTTCGGCCTCGCATTTGGCGGGGCACTGCTGTCCAAGTTTTCTGCAGGACTCCTGTTCTTCTGTTTCCCCGCATTCATTCTCAGCCTCCGCTGGCGTCCGGCGCCGGGACTGCCGGCAGACAAGACGGAGCTTCGGGCCTGGCGTCGTTTGCGCTGGTGGAGTCTCACGAAGGGCGTCTCTTTCGCTGCACTGGTTGTCTATGCCGTCTACTTTGTCCTCTCGTGGAATGAGCCAACCGACTCTCTGGGTTTCCTTGGAAACAACATGGCGTCGCTGCTGCTGCGCAGATTGCTCATGCCTCCCTGGATCTGCCTGCGTGGACTGGCGCTGTTCACCTTTACCGCTAAGCCGCCTGCTTTCATTCTCGGGCACTGGTACCCGCATGGGGTGTGGTTCTATTTTCCGCTCTTGTTCTTGTTGAAGTCCTCGTTATCCTTTCTCCTTCTTCTCGTTCTCGCGCTGGCCGTTGGCCTCGTTGCAAGGTTCCGTCCGGTACGCCTCGCCGTAGTACCTGAAGAACTGGAGTTGCACTGGCGGGCAGTGTGGGTTTCCCTTGTGGTTTTCACCGGCGCTTGCATGCTCAGCCGATTCCAGTTCAGCATCCGCCACTTCTCCGTTTCCATAGCGCTGTTGATCCTCTTGCTGGCGCCCTTGCCGCGGGCGTTGAGCCTGCTGCGCAGTTCAGGCTGGCCCGCCGCGCGCGCAGGCGTCTGGCTCACGGTCGCTTTGGCGCTGGCATCTGTTGTAACGGCCGTGCGCGCCTATCCCCACTACATTCAATTCTTGAACTCATTGAGCGGCGGCCGTCCCGGCTACACCTTGGTGGCCGATTCCAATCTCGACTGGAACCAGGGCCTTCTTGAAGTCGAGGATTTCGTGCGGCAGCGCGGTCTGACCCGCGTCTTGATTGATTCGTACGGATTTTCGGATTCCACGGTGTACGTTCCTGAAGCGCAATTCTGGAATTGTCAGGAGGCTAAGCCGGAAGATGGCGGCCAGTGGGCCATTGTCTCCGCCAACCTGATTCAGGAGAGTCACAACTGTATCTGGCTCCTGCAATATCCGCATGAAGCCTTGGCAGGCGGCAGCATGTATGCCTTCCAACTCCCGCACCCGATTCCTGCGGCGGGAACTCCTGGCGGCCCACCGTTGCCCGAAAACTATCGCAAATTCGCAAACGCACCTATTCCCGGAGACATCCGGCTCATGTTTCTCAACTGCATCCGCGATCCAAAACAGCTCCAGCCGACCTGGGATCGCATGGCGGCACAGGGGGCAGGGACGCAGAAACAAGAGGGAAGCTCAAAGCCCAAGAATTAGGGCGCGGTCGGCGGCGGCGGACAAGGTCCAGCCGACCACAATCGATCATAAGAATTCGTCGAGCGCTTCGTCATTCTCAAAGCGCAAGTCCAAATATCCGCCCTCTCTCCGCAAACGATGCACATGAAGCCGTGAACCTCGCGAATGGTGAAATTCTGCGGTCCTGCGCCGGCCTTTACCATCCCGAGATGGGTGAACTATACTCTCGGGGAAAAACAAACACACCTCTTACCTCCTGCCTCATACGGTTGGAATTCGCAATTAAGAGGCGCTTCTCCTCATGGGCTCAGTTGAAATTGAGACTCCTGGCGGTTTCAGCAGTGGTCTCCCGCACCGGTAAGGAATCGAATGAGCAATCGTTTGGCATCGAGAATGTTGTTGGGTTCGGCTCTCGCAGCTTCGCTTTTCTTCGCCCGCGCGCAGCAGGCAGTCGCGCCTCCAGCCTCGGCCTCGCCGAGCGCTGTCGATGCCATGCAACTCTATCTTGTCGCACATGACAAGAAAGACAAGCCCGTCCTCGACCTCAAGCCGGACGATTTGACCATCAGCGATAGCGGATCTCCCGTCAGGCTCGACAATCTTCGACTCGTCGACCAACGCCAGCAGCCTAAACAGGCCGTTAGCTTTGTCTTTGATCCGTTCCTTGCGGAAAAGGATGAGCGCCCGCAGAAGAACTCGTCGCGGATCGCGACTGCCCGCGATGCAGCCTTGAAGATTCTCTCCATGCTCTCCGAAAGCGGATTTGAGTTCTCGGTTTTCGACATCGATTTGAGGCTTCACCTTCAGCAGGGATTCACCTCCGACCTCAAGGCGACCGAAACCGCCATTCAAACGGCCACGATGCCCCTCGCATCCAGAGACAAAAATCGTGCCTCAATGTCTGAGAAGGAAATCGTATCGGTCGCTCTCAGCGGGGCCGATTCCACCGGCAAGAGGGCCTCGGCGCGTGAGCGCTTGCAGGCGCAGTCCATCTATGCGGCGCTCCGGAACTCGACGCGCATCGCGCAGGACCGCCATATCTCGCCGTCTCTCTCATCCTTATTGGCCCTCGTGCAGTCGCAGCAGAATCTGGCAGGACGAAAAACCATCATCTATCTCAGCTCAATGCACCAGGAGCAGATTAATGAAGCCGCCAAGCAGGCCATCGAGACGATCGTCGGATCTGCCAATCAGGCCGGTGTCGCGATTAATGTCATCGACGGCAGTGCGCTCGGCCACAAGGGGCGAAAGATTCAAGGAATGGATCTGGCCAGTGAGAGTTACGCTGTCAGACTGAGTCAGGCCCCAAGTGCGGGATTCGCAGGAAATACGGCCTCTTTTGGCACCGGCCAAGAAACCCTGGAAGTCGTGGACGACGCGCCGATCGACGAAGACCTCAAGCATTTGGCCGAGTCAACAGGCGGCACGTATTTCAATGGAGATGGCCTGAAGCCCATCAATCAACTCGTCGGAGACATGACGAACTATTATGAGGCTTCCTTCCTTCCCAGAAGTGAGGAATACGATGGGAAACTTCATCCACTCCTGGTCAAGCCGCTCCGCACGGGGCTCAGGGTCCGCACCCAGGCAGGCTATCTGGCGTTGCCTCCCCCCTCAGCAGACGGCAGCAGCGTGCAGCCGTTCGAGTTGCCCCTGCTGAAGCTGCTCAAGGAATCGCCCTTGCCTTCGCAATTTCCCTTCCGTGCAGCGATTCTCGATATGGGCGATAGCGATGAGGGGAGGAGGACCACGCTTGCTATTGAGGTTCCGGTCGAAGACCTCGATATTCAGAAAGACGCAAACTCTCCCAGTTCTCTCGCGCACTTGACGATGATCGCCGACGTCAAGGACGAGACCGGCGCCGTCGCCGCGCACTTTAGTTCCGACACCCCGCAACGCGTCGCATCCCACCAAGCCGGCGCCAATGGCGTAGAGGCCATCTCGCTGCAGCGTCACTTCATCCTGCCTCCCGGCAAATACACTCTGGAGGTCCTGATCGTCGAAACCACGAGCGGCAAGGCTGCGGCGCAACGCATTCCCTTCGAGGTATCGAGCAAATCTGACGCGCCCTCGCTCAGCAACTTGGTCCTCGTACGGCGGACTGATCCGGTTCCCTCCAATGATGACGACACGACCGATCCCCTTCGCGACGACAAAAGCCGCGTCACTCCGAATCTCACCGGCGCCCTGCCGCCCGGCGATAACCGCGTCTCCATCTTTTTCGCGGTGCACGACAACCCCCGCGCGCCACAACCGGCAAAGTTGGAAATCAAGGTGCTCCGAGATGGAGAGATACTGGGCGGCGCTCCGTTGATCGCCCGACAGATCAGCGGAGGAGAGTACCTTTCCTACCTCAACAGGTTCTCTCTCAATCCCGCAACGGATGGCACATACCAGGTGGAAGCCCTTCTCACCCAGGGTGGAAAGACAGCCAAGTCGGACACTTCCTTCACTCTCAGCGGCATGGAAGTCGCTGATGCGGCCCCCTCAGGCCCGGCTCTTGAATCCATCTCCCGGCCAGCCGGTCCGCTGGCTATTGCCGTCTCGGCCGATCCCATCCAGCGTCCCTCCGACGACGAACTCAAAGCCCTCCTCGCCGAAGCCGCGCAATATGCAAACGATTATTGGGATTCCCTGCCAAACTTCACGTGCCAGCAAGTCATCGAGCGATTTCTTGGCTCCAGTCGCGAGAACAGCTGGGAACACATCGATACGCTCACCGGCCAGCTCAACTACTTCGACCATCAGGAAGACTGGGAGTTTCAAGAATACGAAAAGAACCACAAGAAAAGCCGCGGCAGCAGCTCCAATCCTGGGCGAGGCATCTCCAGCGCCGGAATTTTCGGCGGCGTCGTTCACGGTCTCTTCCGGCCGGCCGCCAAAGCGGAAATCTCGTGGTTTGAAACCGATGCGCTCGGTGACGGAACCGTGCAGGTCTTCAAATATCGCGTCGCCAAAGAGAACTCGGATGTCTCTCTCCGTGCCGGTCCCAATCAGGTGGTTCTCGTCGGCTATCACGGTTTGGTCTACATTGACAGCGCCACTCACCTTGTCCGGCGCATCACCCAAGTCGCAGACGAGGTGCCGGAGAAGTATCCCATCCACGAGGCCCTCGTCAGTGCGGACTACGACTACGTCTCCATCGGCGGTCAGCAGTACCTGCTCCCGATCGGTGCGCAGATCATCCTGCGGGAATGGAGTCGCAAGACTCGGTTAGAGCTGAACCAGATTCGCTTCCGCGACTTCCATCGCTTCCGCTCCACATCGAAGATTCTGAGCAGCACGCCCGTCTCAGCGCCCTGACCCTTGTGCCGGTTCTTTCTCTGCCACCTCTTCTACGCGTGGGTCTCATCCCGCCGACCACTCCGGCACCCCTTCAATCCGAGTTTTCCCGCCAGTCACCCAATCCAATGGACGACATGAGGGCGAGACCGCAAGATGGTCCCGAGCGCGAGCAGCCCCGGCCACAGTCCGGAGCCGGAGAACTTGGAGCAACAGTGGACGAGGGATTCTTCGCCCAGGATCTGCCT
Source organism: uncultured Occallatibacter sp. (assembly GCA_964445025.1). Classification (GTDB taxonomy): domain Bacteria; phylum Acidobacteriota; class Terriglobia; order Terriglobales; family Acidobacteriaceae; genus Telmatobacter. The sequence continues at coordinate 16,612 of CAYUJM010000019.1, forward strand.
AAGTTTCCTCCAAACGTAAAAACGGCCTCCGAGTCACTCACGGAAGCCGTTTAGAATCTGGATTTTCTTGGTTGCGGGGGCTGGATTTGAGCCAGCGACCTTTGGGTTATAAGTTCTATAACATCAATCGGTTCATATAGTTAGCAGGCGTGGTTGGTTGCCAAATGTCTGTTTGTGGAGTACTTTGGAGTCCAAGATAGGCCGCATAATGGGTCGAAACCGGGTTGGAAGCTCATATCCAGAACGATTGCCGCCGATCAAAATCCTTGACAAACGGGCGGAGACTTTCCTGCCTTCACCAGAGACGCTTTTCATTGGTCCCGCTCTCTACGCTACATAACTTGCAGAGCAGGCTGCAGATAGAACGAAGGTTTTGGAGAACAAAAATGCCGAAAGAGACTTTAGTTGAACCTGACGTGCAATTCGAAAAAATGGTAAATTGCCGTGTGGCTGCGCCACTCGTCGGCGTCCATTACAAGACACTGGAAAGAATGGCTCGAGAGGGTGAAGTGCCGGCCGTGAAACTGGGTCAATGCTGGTTGTTCAAAATCTCTCTATTGAGCCAATGGCTTGATACGAAATTGCAATCGAATGTAACCAGCCGCACCGCGCGCTAACGATTGTTCCAGAGGGCAGCCTGCTTGCTGCGGCCATTACGGAAACCTGAGTTGAGATCCGACGGTCGACGCATGCTGGGATGCCGATCGGCTTGATCTTAGCCGAGTCTGCATCGAGCCAAACCCCAGGTTCATGAGCACGGAACTCGGCGGCAGCCTGTGTTCCCGGTGATCCAATTCGGACATTGTTCTAGTCCAAAAGCTACAATGCGTTGTGCGAAAAACTATTATTCTCGTCGTCGTTATTGCTGTGTCTTTGCCGGTTGCCATTCTATTGGTGCGATCGGCAACGCCCGTTGTGGACCTGCCCACTCCCGTAGCGTCCATAGGGCAAGCCACTTCGATTACCGTTCACGTCCGTGATCCGCATGGCATTCGCAAGGCCACAGCATTCATTGAGCAGAACGGCGCCCAATATCGAATCTTTGAGCTTGCGCAACCAACATGGACGGCAGACAGCACCTGGAGCCTTGTGGCCGGGGTTAAGACTACGCCGCAACTTCGAGGCGGCACGGCGAAGTTGATCATTGAAGCCACGTCAAACGATCTGCTTCGGAAGACAGCGCGCCTGGAGCGCGATGTTTCGGTCGTGACGCAACCTCCAACAGTGAGTGTCGATTCAGAGCAGCACTACCTCTACCTCGGCATGGCCGACCTGGTTATCTTCAACGTTTCCGGCGGTTGGACCGCTGCGGGTGTGCGGGTTGGCGATCAGACATTTCGCGCCTGGCCGATGCCGGGCGGCAAGCCGGGATTGCTTTCACTCTTCGCATTTGCGTGGAACATGCCCCCTGACACCATCCCGCAGGTCTTCGCTTCCAACGGTGCTGGGAACGACGTGACCAGCCCGATCACTGTCCGGTTCCCCAGGAAGGAGCAGCCAAAATATACCGTCCATGACCTGCAGGTAAGCGATGCCTTCATGCAGAAGGTTGTCGGCGAGCTGGATCCGAACGGCTCAGGCGATCCCGTCACGCGTTTCGTGAAGATCAATAACGAAATGCGGCGTGCCAATAACAAGACGCTGTCGGATCTTCGCTTCAAGACGGCAGACAGATTCCTGTTCTCGCAGCCGTTCGCCCGGCAGTCTCATTCACAGGCGGAATCGACTTTCGCCGACCTCAGGAATTACATCTATCAGGGAAAGAAGATCGATCAGCAGGTCCACCTCGGATACGATCTCGCCGTCACCCAGCACGTTGGCGTCGAAGCATCGAACGACGGCCGAGTCGTGTACGCGGCCCCGCTCGGCATCTACGGCAATTGCATTGTTGTCGATCACGGCTATGGCCTGCAAACAATCTACGGGCACCTCAGCCACATAGGCGTCCACGAAGGGGATATGGTGAAGCGGGGACAGGTGATGGGCCAGAGCGGGATGACAGGAATGGCCGGCGGCGACCACATTCACTTCGCCATGCAACTCGACGGCGTGCAGATTGACCCCAAGGAATGGTGGGATGGCCACTGGATTCAGGACCACATCGCGAGGCGTGTAGGCCTGCCAGGATTCAGAGAATGAAGTGGGAGCTGAGCTACACTAGCACGCACCCTGGTACAAATCCCCGGGCAGCCCACATGGGCTAAGAATGTCGGCTGCATGAGAACGGCGCGTTCGGATGCGCGCATTCCCCGCGAGGGTGCTAGCAGGTTGAGAAGGCGGTGCACAACATAATGGGTCAATCTTCTTTGGCGACCAAACCTGCCGCGGAAAATCAGGTTCATTTGGTGATGCGAGGGCCAGAGGCGGGATTGAATTGGTGTCCGCAATCCGCGAACTGAACGCGGAATCTTCATAAAATAGGCATAATTCGCAGAATTTCCGGCGTCAGTCCGCAGTCATTCGCGACCGTCCTCTCAGAGTGGCCCCAATAGTCGACCCAATCGAATCACGGTAACCTAGCGGTTACTTACGCTGACGGATCGGCGACAAACCAGGAGTTGGCCAATTCCGCGACTGTTGGGTGCTCAATGAGCACTTCAGTTCATGCGATGGGCTGTTCTCGCCAAGTGACACCAGGCTTTCTGGACTTCAGCGATCCAAACCGTACAATGTCGACCATCGAGGAAACCTTGTCACATGGCGACCTTTGGGGAGTAATCAGGGGAGAAACTGTATTGAGCAGAAAACAAGCGGGTCGGCTCATGAACAAGTGATAGCTGACGCCTAGGCGATGATCCACTCAGAATTCGAGACCACTACCCCTAAGATCTTCGTCGGCCATTGGACATCTTCTTCACTCGCTATTCAAATCCGCTATATGTCGCTATCCTTCTCGCAGGGACTCCCTTTTCTAACCGAAACTTGCGAGAGGAATTCGTGGCAAAACCCCTCCGGTTTATCGTCGCTGGTCTCTTTCTATTTTCAGTTATGCTCCTGCGTGCTGAACAGCCCTCAGACCGGAGAGCGGTCGCAATCACGCTCGGCCGATCGGCGGTTCCGCTGTACGGGCCTTGGAAGTTCACCGTTGGCGATTCGCCGATGGATCCTAAATCCGGGAAGCCTTTATGGGCGGAGCAGGACTTCGACGACTCCGGGTGGGAAGATACGGATCTCACGCCGAAGGAGGGAGCGCTCGATCCAAACGCGGGAATCACCGGCTACGTGCCTGGCTGGACAGCGCGCGGGCACTCCGGTTACTGGGGCTATGCCTGGTATCGGCTACGGGTGCGGGTCAATGCGGCAGGCCTGCAAGGGCTGGCCCTGGAAGGACCAGCGGATGCGGATGACGGTTACCAGGTATTCGTCAATGGGGCCGTCATTGGCGCCTTCGGCGACTTCACGCGACCGAAGCCTGTTGTCTACAACATACAACCTGCCAGATTTCCGCTGCCTCCGCTGGGAAATGATTCCACGCAAGTGATCGCAATCCGATTCTGGATGGAGCCTTCCTCACTGGTTCAGACCGGTGATGCCGGGGGCATGCACACTGCTCCGCTCCTCGGTGAAAAAGACGCCATTGCGCTACACGACGAATCCAGGTGGGTCGAACTCGTTCGAACCTACTTGTTTACTTCGATCGAGACCGTGCTGTTGGGCCTTCTTTCCGTCGTGACCTTTAGCCTCATCTTTTTCGACCGATCCGACCGTGCCTACCTCTGGATGGGAGCGCTATTCCTCACGACGGCCGCCTACCGCGGCGGAGGCATACTGGCCGACTTGACGACGACGGTGAGCGTGAATGTGACCAATCTGATCGTCAATGACATCCTGTTTCCTCTTTCCTGTGGCCTCTGCATTATGGTGTGGTGGGTTTGGTTCGGCCGGAGAGGGCCCCGGTGGATTCCTCAAATGACGGTCGGTCTGACCGTACTGCTCGTGATTTCGAATACTCTCGCGGACGAGGTGTTCTACGGGGTCATCTCCCACCAAGCGGCTCTTCGATTCAATACTCTCGACACCGTAATCAGAATGCTGCTGTTTGGAATACTTGTCCGAATCGCGGTAGACGGCATCCGCCATCGCGGGTTGGACGGCTGGCTGTTTGTTCCAGTCCTTTTCCTGAGAGGGGTCACATGGTTTTGGCTGGAGATCATTGCCTTGTTGCATGTCCGGCTCTACTACTATCCGTACGGCGTATGGGTAAGTCCGGGCCTCATCATGAGGTTTCTCGAAGCCCTCTTGATTTCGTTTCTGCTGCTGCGGCGCTTGCTGCAATCGGTCAAGAGGCAAAGGGAGATGGCTCTTGATGTGAAACAGGCGCAGGAAGTGCAGCAGGTCATTTTGCCCGAACACCGGATCGTGCTCAATGGTTTCGCGATTGAGAGTGAGTACCGGCCTGCACGGGAGGTGGGCGGCGATTTCTTTCAAGTCATTCCACACGACCGGGACGGCAGCCTGCTTATCGTAGCCGGTGACGTTGCGGGTAAGGGCCTGAAGGCTGGAATGCTGGTGGCGCTGCTTGTGGGTGCGATCCGCACCGCCGCCGAATCGGATCCCGACCCCGGGTTCATTCTTGCCGCACTGAACCGTCGGCTATTGGGCCGCGGTGACGCTCGCGCCACGTGCCTGGCCTTGCGCATTGATTGCGATGGCACGGTCAGGCTGGCCAATGCAGGCCATCTACCGCCGTATCTCAACGGGGCGCCGCTCGACATTGAAGGATCGCTACCATTGGGGACCATGGACCAATGTGAATGCTCTGTCTCCAAATTTCGCATGGCGGAGAACGACTACCTGTTATTGGTATCCGACGGTGTGGCGGAAGCGACGGATCAGAACGGAGAGTTGTTCGGATTCGATCGAGCGCTGGAGCTTGTGCGGACTCGACCATCGTCGGCCAGGATCGCAGAGGTAGCACAGGCTTTCGGACAGGAGGACGACATCAGTGTGATCTCAGTGACTCGAATGCCTGTGGCAGGGCCTGCGATGGGGTGAGCTGAGATCGCTTTGTCGAGTTTCGCCTGTGTAATCGCGAATCTGTCAGTTGCCTGGGCAATAGAAGGTCATCGACGGCAAGACACAACAACATTCGTCCCAAAAACGCATATGGCGCCCGGAATCTTCGATCCCAGATACAGGGCGCGATCCCATGACACTGGCCGATTTAGGATGCGAATGGCACTCCTTCTGCTTGGCCCGTGATTCAGAGTTTGAAACGATTGAGGGGACTATTCTGCGCGCAGAATCTCCACCGGATCGATCCGCAATGCCCTCAAAACTGCAGGCACCGTAGCCACCACCGCCACTGCAAGAATCACGGCGAGAGGAACCGCCAGCATGTTCGCATCCGAAGCCTTCACCTGAAAAAACAATGACTCCATATACCGCGCCGAAGCCAGCCCAAGCCCCACTCCTGCAACCAGCCCTGCCACCACCATGGTGAAAACACTGAATGTTACCAGCCGGACAATGGCCCCACCGCGCGCGCCCACGGCAACCCGAATCCCGATCTCCCGCCGCCGCTGCAACACCGAGTAGTTCAGCACTCCATACAACCCAATGCCCGCAAGCAAGAGTGCTACGGAAGCAAAGAACACACCCAGCATCGCCAGCAGCCGCTCTCGCACCGTCTGCCCATCGATCAACTCCTGCTGGGTCCGCGCGTTGCTCACCCGTATGCCCGCACCCGCCGCCGCAACGGCCTTCCGCAGTTCTCCAGCCCGTGCCATCGGAGCCGCCGGATCGTCGCCAGCCAGGCGCACCAGAAATGTCGTGTTTTGCTCGGGCTGCACAATGCCCTTCGCATCCATTTCGCGCAGTGGCACAAAGGCCACCGGCAGTTGCGCTTCGCGTACATTGCGATAAGGCGCATCCACCACCACGCCAACTACAAGGAAGTGCTGTCGCAAACCATCGTCGCCAACCTCTTCGAAATATCTTCCCACCGGGTTCTCCCCGTTAAAGAACCGCCTTGCAAATGTCTGGTTGACCACCGCCGCGCCTGGGCTCACATCGCCCGACAGAAACTCCCGGCCCGCCATGATCCGCATCCGCATGGTCTCAAACCAACCCGGCGACACAGGAAGGAAGTACACCAGGTCCACGCTTGGCGGCCCGCCGTTTACCGCCACCGAATTGTTCGACGACGATGCCATCAGCGGCCATCCCGACTCGGCAACGCGCTCCACCCCAGGCTTGGCACGCAACACATCCGCCACCTGTTCCCACGCCTGCGGCAGTTTTCCATGCGGCGCCACTGACTCCAGCAGCAGCAAACCCTGCGGCGAGTAACCCAACGGGATATTCGACAACCGTTGGAACGTCTTCACGAACAATCCCGCCGTAAACAGCACCATGAAGCAAAAGGCCACCTGGACAGCGATCATCCCATGCATCATCCGGCGCCGGGCGTGGGGGTCGTCTCCACCCTTCAATGCACTTACCGGTTTCACCCCCGAAGCTCGCGGTGCCGGCAGCATTCCAAAAAGCAGCATCACCCCCACGATCAGCGCCACGCCAAAACTCAGCACCCGCCAGTCCGGCGGCAAGATCAGCCGTGCCGGATTGTCCGGAGAGCTGATCATGCCCAGCACCAGCGGCGCTGCCCTCCACGCAAACATCGCGCCCAGCCCACCGGCCAATCCAGACAGCATCGCGCTCTCCACCAGCACCATCTGCACCAGCCGCCATCGCCCCGCGCCTATCGAAACCCGCAGCGCCATCTCTCGTGCCCGCGCGGCAGCAAGAACCGACATCAGGTTGGCCACATTCAGGCAGGCAATCAGGAGCACAAGCACCACCAGCGCGCCCAGCCACTCCAGCGCTTCCCGGTAGTCCGACTGAAATCCGGAAACCCCTGTAGCCGCCGGCAGAAACTCCACCCGCTGATGCAGGTAGTTGTCGATGCTCTGCTGCGACATCCCTGTAAATCCCTTGGCGCGTGCTCCCTCAAATGCCATGTTGATTGCGTCCAGCTTCGCCCGCAGCGGCTCCATGCCCGTTCCCGGCGGGATGACCGCCAACGTCCGGTGCCACGTCGAATCGTCGCGCGTCACCGATCGGTGCATCATCGTCGGCAGAAAGATCTCCGTCACCGTTCCCGGCTCCGTCCCCGTAAAGCTCTTCGGACCTACACCCACAATCTCCAGCAGCTGGTCACCCAACCGAAGCGTTCGCCCAATCACCTCTGGATCCCGCCCAAACCGCCGGGACCAATAGTCGTACGACAACACCGCTACAGGATGCGCACCCGGGCCCCTGTCGTCCTGTTGGGTAAACAGCCGCCCCAGCGCCGGGTGCAGCCCAAAGCTCTCCCACATCCATCCGGAGACATACTGCACCAGCCCTTTCTCCATCTCCGCGTCGGAGGCGTATGTTAGGTCCATTCGGTCGGTATAAGAGACCGCGACCAACTCCGCCTGCCCCTTCGCCGCCGCTCGCATCAATACAAAATCCGGATACGCCCAGCCATCGAAGTGCGTCGGTTTGCCCTCAAACGTAAGCTCCGCGCGCGACACCGCAAACAGCCGCTCGGGAGCAGCCACCGGCAGCGGCCTCCACAGCAGCGCGTCGATCAACCGAAAGGCAGAAACACAAGCTCCCATCGCCAGCGCCAGAGAGAGAATGGCTGCCGCCGAAGTCACCCGGTTCCGCCGCAACTGACGCCAGCCAAAAATCACATCGGCCTTCAGCCCATCCAGCCATCCCGCGACGCGGACCCGGCGGCTTGCTTCCCGTTGCCGCAAGATCGATCCGAAGACCTGACGCACCTCCTCCGGATCGCGCCCTTCGGCAACCGCCTCCTCAATGTGCGACTCGAACTCTTCATTCAACTCGCGGTTCAATTGATCTCCGCGAAGCACATTCCACACTCGCGTCCAAACCGACATCTCAAGCCTCCCGCAACACCCGGTTGATCGCAAAACTGACGGTGGTCCACCGTGCCTCTTCCATTGCTAGCTGCTTCTTGCCAGCCGCCGTCAAGTGATAGATTCGCGCCCGCTTGCCATTCTCCTTTACCACCCACGCCGCGCCAATCCACCCCGCCTCTTCCATCCGGTGCAGCGCCGGATACAGCGACCCTTCCTCCGGGCTCAATACTTCGCCCGAAGTTTCCTTGATCGCCGTCATGAGCGCGTATCCATGCAACTTCGGCCGCCGCGAAAGTATCGTCAGCACCAACAGGTCAAGCGAGCCTAGTAACGTGTCTGTCTTTTTCATACTAAGATGTCTTAATATATAGATGCCTTAGCAAAAGTCAAGAGAGAATTTCCCGATTTGTAAATTGGCTTCCGGCCTCCTGGAAATGGCGGGGCTCGGGAATGAGATGAAAAGGCAGCTCGGGAGCGCTATCGAAATTAGACTGAGCAACCTCAGTTAAGGTCCTCGGCTGCGCGGAACAATCGACCATCAACCGAATATGCAAGGTCTCAAACGGCGACAGGCCAAATCGCACATTGAGCGCGTCTTGGGGATGATTGCGACGATTAGCCCTCGAAAACGCCCTTCAGCCCGGGCACGGCGGCGGTTTGTGAGCGGATGCTCTACCAAGAACGGCGCTGGTCAGGTCTCAACTCATGGAATGGGCTGTTATCGCCAAGTGACACCAAGCTTCCTGGACTTCAGTGACCCAGACCGCACAATGCCGACCCTCGAGGAAACCTTGTCATTGGCCGACAATCGGGTAGTAATCCGCGTCTGTGAGCGACGTGGCGATTGGCAACATTCCAGAATCCATTCTGGAGAGATAGGCATTTTCGGGGACCGCATATCGGAGACCCCAATCGTAGCATGTATTGGCTTCTTAACCGGACAGTTGAGATTCAAACCCAAGAATCAAGAACCAAACAATCATCTGTTGACATTCTACCTATGATGCATCAATCTATAGGTGGACAATCTACAGGAGAGCAGCCGTGCCGGAAAGCAAATCGGATGTTTTGCAGGGGACGCTTGATCTTATGGTGTTGAAGACGCTGGAGTCGATGGGGCCGCGGCACGGCTATGGCATAGCGCGGCGGATCGAACAAGTGAGTGAAAATTCGGTCAGTCTGAACCAGGGAACCATCTATCCAGCTCTCCTTCGCCTTCAGCAGCGGGGGTGGGTAAAGCCCGAATGGGGAACATCTGAAACCGGCCGACGCGCCAAGTTCTACTCGCTGACTCGCAGCGGGCGAAAGCAGATTGAACAGGAAACCGAGAACTGGGAACGCATTGCCACCACCATGGCGCGCTTTCTCGCCCCGTCGAACTAGGAGACGCCGATCATGATTACCTGGGTTCGTGTATTCGTCAGTCGTTGTGTCGCGCACTTTCGCAAAAGGAAGCTGGACGACGATCTCAATGGAGAATTGAGCGCGCATATCGAACTGGCAATGGAGGAGAATCTCCAGCGCGGCATGTCGCGCGAGCAGGCGCGAATCGCGGCCCTGCGCAGCTTTGGCGGAGTCACCCAGATTCAAGAGCGCTATCGCACCCAGCGCGGCCTGCCCTGGATTGCGACCACCTTACAGGATATTCGCTTTGGAGCGCGCATGTTAGTGAAGAACCCGGGATTCACGGCGATTGCAGTGCTGACGTTAGCGCTCGGCATAGGCGGCAATACCGCCATCTTTTCCATTGTGAACGGCGTGCTTCTGAATCCGCTGCCTTTCCCACATGCGGAACAACTGGTCGCGCTGCACGAGAGCAAGCCCAACTTTCCGCGCGGCTCCATTTCATATCCGAATTTTCTGGATTGGCAGCGGGAGAATCAGAGTTTTTCGTCCATCGCGATCGCGCGCGGCTATGTCTTTAGCCTGACGGGCCGGGGGGATGCCGAGCAGGTGAACTCCGAATACATCTCGGCGGATTTCTTTTCTGTGCTCGGCCTTCATCCGCTGATGGGGCGCGCCTTCACACCGGCCGAGGAACGGGCAGGCGCCGCGCCAGTGGCTCTGATCAGCGAAGGGCTGTGGCGGCGCAAGTTCAACGGCGCTCCCGATGTGGTGGGGCAGCCGGTCACTCTCGACGGGCATAACTACACCATCGTCGGCGTCATTCCGGCCAGCTTTCATCTGCGCTTTTCCAATTTCAGCGATCAAGACGTCTATGTACCGATCCGGCAGTGGGGCGTTTCCGTCCTGATGCAACGCTCCGCCGGCCTGGCGATCCACGGCATTGCGCGCCTCAAGCCGGGCGTCACGCTGCAACAGGCGAAGGCCGACATGGATGAAGTCACGCGCAACCTGGCTGTGGCGTATCCCGATGCGAACCGGGGCGCCGGCGCGAGCATCGTTCCGCTGAAGGAACAGATGGTGGGCGATGTGCGTCCGTTTCTGCTGGTGTTGCTTGGCGCGGTGGGCTTCGTGCTGTTGATTGCCTGCGTTAACGTGGCAAGCCTGCTGCTCGCGCGCTCCACGGCGCGGGGCAGGGAATTCGCGGTACGCGCCGCGCTGGGCGCAAGCCGCGCCCGCGTTGTTCGCCAACTTCTTACGGAAAGCCTTCTGCTCGGAGTCACCGCCGGGGCCATCAGTTTGCTCCCAGCCGTGTGGGGAACACATGCGGCGCTTAAGCTGCTGCCTGCCGCGCTGCCGCGCGCGGGGGAGATCAGCCTTGATTTCCGCGTGCTCGCGTTCACGATGGCGGTCTCGTTGCTCGCCAGCACGCTCTTCGGTCTAGCCCCCGCGCTGCGCAGCTCGCAGGCCAATCCACAAATTGCGCTGAAGGGAGGCGGGCGCGGATCAAGCGGAACGCGGCATCGGACCCTCGGCGCCTTTGTCGTGGTGGAAATGGCCATCGCGCTGGTGTTGCTGACGGGCGCGGGACTGATGATCCGCAGCCTGGTGGAGCTGTGGGATGTCGATCCTGGGTTCAACCCGCACAATGTGCTTACATTCGGCATGTCGTTTCCATCGTCAATGGTCGACGCATCTTCCGAAAAGATCCGCGCCACGTATCGCGCATTTGATGACCGCCTCGCATCTACTCCGGGAGTCGTCGCGGTTTCGCCGGTGTGGGGCGCGCTTCCCATGGGCATGGACGACGAGCGGCTGTTCTGGCTTGACGGGCAGCCGAAGCCCGCCAGCGACCATGACATGAATTGGGCTCTCGATTACATCGTGGAGCCGGATTATCTGCGTGTGATGCAGATTCCACTCAAGCGCGGCCGCTTCTTTACCCGCCAGGACGATGAGCGCGCGCCGCCGGTTGCCGTCGTCGATGACGTGTTTGCGCGCAAGTATTTTCCCGGCCAGGATGCGATCGGCAAGCGCATCCGCATGAGCGATACAGGAAATGCCGTCGAGATTGTCGGCCTTGTTCCGCATGTGAAGCAGTGGGGCCTCGATACGGACGATACGCAGACGCTGCGCGCCGAGCTTTACCTGCCCTGCATGCAGGCTCCGGAGAACTTCCTGAGCGCGATGCGCACAGGCTCCGGCATGGTGGTGCGGTATGACGGCAGCCTGGCGGCGGTATCCGATGCTCTTCGGCGCACCAGCCGGCAGATCAGCGCGGAACAGGTGATCGCCGGCTATCAGACGATGGACAGCGTCATCTCCGACTCGCTCGCATCCCGGCGGTTCGCCATGATTTTGCTGGGCGCCTTTGCGGCGATTGCACTGCTGCTGGCCTGCATCGGCATCTACGGGGTGATGGCTTATCTTGTGGCGCAACGCATTCAGGAGATGGGAATTCGCATGGCACTGGGGGCGAAGCGCTCCGATGTGTTGCTGCTGATCTTCCGGCACTGCGGGCGGCTGACACTCCTTGGCGTTTCCATTGGCACAGCCAGCGCCGTTGGCCTCACGCGCCTGATGCGCGACTTGCTCTTCAACGTCAAGCCCGGTGATCCTGGAATCCTCGCCGTTGTTGCCGCTCTGCTCGTGTTGGTTGCGATGGCCGCGTGTTTGATTCCTGCCCGTCGCGCCGCATCCATTGAACCCATGCAGGCTTTGAGAACGGAGTGACAAGATAAACCCGATTTGCGTTGTATTCAGCCGCTTCAGCGCTCTTTCCCGCGGAGAGAATCTCTATATCGATCTCGGCTCGTGGCACATCGAAATCACTCGCAGAGCGGAAATTTGTCCTCGAATGTCGGCTTACCATGAACCGATCCCTCGCCGTTTGGCCGGTATCAAATCAGCGAGCCCTGCGCTAAGGTCCCAACTTGTGCGAGGCGCTGTTTTCGCCAACTGGCACTGACCTTCCAGGACTTCAGTGACCCGTACCGCACAATGCCAACACTCGAGGAAACCTTGTCACATGCCGACATATCAGTATAAATCGCATTGTGGCGCCGTTGCTTAGCCGGAGCACTCGTTCTTCAGTTCTTCAGCTGCTGCCCAGTTTGTAATGTGGGAGATGGGCAGCATTCTGACGATCTTGTGAGTTCGAGGGCCAACCGTCCTGCGTCAGCCTGGTTGGGCGAAACGCGGGAACCGGACCGGCCCTCTTCTCGTGATGTCCACCCTGCGCGGTTCAGTTTCCGTCCCCAGCGACCGGCTTGGCCAAGTAGGCGTGAGATTCACTGGGATTGCTCTTCAAAGCTGCGAATCCGATGATCTCGCCTTTGTCGTTGATGGAGCATGCGGACTCCAGGTACAAAGCAGTATCTTGGGGAACCAGAGTATTCAAGTCGGTTGCGGTTCCATTACGCCAGAGTGCGGCCCGGGGACTGAAGCTCGCGCTCACAGAAACTCCCAGCGCCAGGCCGTCGTTGCTGATGGCGATGGCAGAGCTATATGCGTCACCGGGTAGAGTTCCGAGATCGGTGATGTGGCCTTGCTGCCAAAGAAAGCCGTGAAAACTCGCGTCGCCGGCAGTGTCCGAGGTTCCCACAACTTGCCCGTCGAGGTTCAGGCCGGTAGCGTAGATGCCGGCAAACTTGCCGTCTCCGCCAAGGTTGCCCAGGTCGACGGCGTTGCCGTTCCGCCACAGAACAGCATGAAGCGGGGTGAGGTTGTTCTGCTCAATCACATTGAACGGCCCGCAATTTCCGCTGGCGCCCACAGCCTGGCCCAGATCGTTGATAGCGAAGGCAATGCCGTCCGGATCGTCGTCAACGGTGGGAAGCTCCTGGATGTGCATCGGGGACCAGGGGAAGAGTCTCGTCCAGATCACCGGCTTGAACTCGATGGTCTGCGGCGAAACGGTTGCGCCCGGACAGGTTGAGTCCACTTCGCCGTTTTCCGACGTTCCTGCAACCATGCTGAAATCGTTGACCTGCAATGCTGCGCCGTTGCTGCCCTCCGTGCCTGCGCGGTTACGCAGTCTGGGGAGCCCGACCGTGGCACCGTTCTGCGACAGAAAGGGCACGCACGTATTGCCGCTATGGGTCAGGCCGAGCGCCGCGGATCCGCAGAAGTCTTCGCCGTTGGGGTCCGGAGTTTCCGTGTCGGCTTGCCCTGCTGCCTGCCCCCTGACGTTCACACCGAAAGCAACGCTGTTTGGCCCTCCCAGTCCGGGGATGGTTATGACCTTCATGTTTGTTCCTTCCCAAACCACTGCGTGCGATACCCATTCGCTGGGGTTGATGGGGTTGGCGAGAACCGTCTCCCCACTGACCAGCCCATTGCCGCTAACCACAAATGGCTGGCCTTGAGACCATGACGGGCCCACCGGCCCCAAGTCCACAATGGTGTACTTAGGTGCTTGTGCGAGGCTGCAAACCGGCGCTGCCAGCATGGCCAGGGCCAGACTTAGCCGCGCCAGGCGCGGCCATTTCGATGCGAATTGATTGGATGTCATTTTCGATCTCCTGTTTTCGGGGGTGTAGGTTTCGGGGTGGGAAGTCTGCAAGCGTCCTCCGTTTCGAAGCAGCGGAGGAGCGAGGAAAGGCAGATCCGTTCCGGACCGCCATCGGAATTCGAAAGGTGAAGCTTGCCGGCGGCCAGCAGGTCTCTTAGGAGAGTGGATGGGAAGTCTTCGCTAAGGCTGCCGCCCTCCAGCATCATTGCTTCCGCTTCGGCGCAACAAACGGGACACCAAGTCACGACGGTTTTGCCCCTGCGCACGACCAGCAGGCTTTCGGTTTCAATCGTGATCCTTGTTGTATTCACCACCATGTCACTCTCCGGTCAGCCCGTTGCTGCTGCGGCTGTTTGCTACTGAGCGCATCCTGAGGGGAGCAGGCAGGAAGAGTCTTCAAGCCGCGGCTCAATTTTTCTCAATGAGTTTCAAGCGGTTGTTTGAAGCAACAAATGCAAGGGTTTACGACGGATTGAGTCGCGATTGCCGAAGACGCTTCAATGGGTTGTTGAGACTGTGGTAGATTGAGCTTACGTTTAATCGGCCCGGCAGTGATGGGCGCGTCCCCCGCTATTCGAGCTTCCGGCTCTTCGATCTATGGCTACGGACCCCAGGGTTACGTATGAATTTGGGCCGTTCCACATGGACCCCGACAAGCAGGTCCTGCTGCGGGGAAACGACCCTGTTCCGGTCACACCCAAAGCCTTCGAGACGCTGCTGGTCCTGGTACGCCGCAGCCGCGAAGTAGTCTCAAAGGAAGAACTCCTGAAGGAGGTTTGGCCGAACTCGTTTGTTGAGGAATCGAACCTGAGCCAGAACATCTTCCTGCTGCGTAAGGCGCTGGGAGACACTGCGGAATACCGCCAGTACATCGTGACCCTGCCGGGCCGCGGCTATCGATTTGCCGCGGCGGTTCGCACCGTGACGGAGCAAGGTGAAGCCCTCGTGGCCCAGGCGCGGACACGCACGCAGATAGTGGTTGAAGAGAACGAAGCGGAGACGGACCAGGCGTTGACGCCGTTTCCGATCCCGCAAACGCCAAAAGCGAGCCGAAAACTCCTGCCCTCCTTGGCAGTTGTGGCTGTGCTGCTGGCGCTCGGCGCATTTCTTCTCGTCCGAAGTCGCCGGCTCGCCCAAAGCACCCGCGATAAAGAGTGGGAGCAGCTTACCTTTTTCACCGATTCTGCCGTCTATCCCGCCCTGTCCCCGGATGGGCGCATGCTCGCGTTCATCAGAGGAAGCGACTCGTTCTTTGGTCAAGGACAGATCTACGTCAAGCTGCTTCCCAGTGGCGAGCCGGTCCAGCTTACCAACGACCCTGCTACGAAATTGGCCCCTTCGTTCTCTCCGGATGGCTCCCGCATCGCCTACAGCATCATCGAACCCTGGGACACATGGGAGGTATCTGCCCTGGGTGGCAACCCTCATCTCCTGCTGCCCAACTCCTCGTCGTTGTCCTGGATCGAGTCAGGAAAGCGGCTGCTCTTCTCCGAAATGAGAGAAGGGCTGCATCTGGTGCTGGTAACCACGGATGTGGACCGGGGAAACAGCCGCGACGTCTATCTGCCCCCTGGAAAACGCGGCATGGTGCATCATTCCTATCTATCCCCGGATGGTCGATGGGTACTCGTGGTTGAGATGGACAGTCAAGGCGAGATCCTGCCCTGTCGTGTGGTTCCATTCCGCAGTGGGAGAGACGTCAAACTTGTGGGTCCTCCCAGTGGTGAATGCCTTGCTGGGGCCTGGTCGCCAGACGGCAAATGGATTTACCTCACTTCGAACGCGGACCCTGGACGAGTCGGGCGTGCCGGCTGGCGGACCGTGTCCGGCTCTCATATTTGGCGGCAGCGCTTTCCCGATGGAGAGCCCGAACAATTTACTTTTGGTCCAACCTCGCAAGAAGGAATAGCGATGGCCCCCGACGGCAAGTCGCTCATTACATCCGTTGGCTCGCAGGATCGCACCGTGTGGTTGCACGACGCGGAGGGGGATCACCAGATATCCTCCGAGGGCAATGCTTCATCGCCGTCGTTCTCTTCCGACGGGCGCAGTCTCTATTTCCTCATGTCCAACGGCCAAACCCAAGGCGAAGAGTTGTGGGTCAAGGATCTCGTCGGCGGAAAAGTTGACAGGGTGCTGCCCGGCAACCCCATGCTGGCGTACTCCGTGTCGCGAGACGGGAAGGAGGTTGCATTTACCAGGAATGACCAGAGGGGCCCTTCGAACCTGTGGGTTGCCCCGACCAGCCGCCGCACGCCTCCCGTGCGCATCGCCTCTCCGGCAGCGGAAGATTCCCCCTACTTTCTGCCTGATGGGGGGCTCGTCTTCCGCGCCATAGAAGGCGGCTCGAACTATCTCTATCGCATGAGTTCCGACGGCAGCGCCCGCAAAAAAATCTCTCCGGAACGCATTCTGGATATTTTGGACGTCTCCCCCGATGGACGTTGGGTTGCTGCCGCGGTGCCCGGCTCCGGCGACGAAGAACATATCAACCTGGGAATAACCAAAGCATTTGCGGTGGATGGAACATCGGCAGTATCGGTGTGCGTCGGGTATTGCCTGCTTAGTTGGGACACGGGCGGAGGGTTCGTTTATCTCAGCTACCCGATACGGACCGGAACGAGTTACCCGTTGCCGGTGACGCGTGCCTCGGGCCTGCCAAAGCTCCCATCCTTAGTCGCCGCGCGCATCGAAGATTTTGGAAACCTGAAACAGGCCACAGCCATCCCCTGGCAAGTGGAGTCAGCTGTCAACCCCTCTTTTTACGCCTACACGCGCCAGAATACTCGTCGCAACCTCTACCGCATTCAGTTGCCTTGAGCCGCTGGCCGGTTTTCCGCTCTGTGCAATAGCAAGAGCCAAATGCGCTCCTCCAGCGTCACTTATGATGAAGCGACGCAGCCAGAAACAGAATGGTAACGGCAAACGCCGCAGCGACCGCCGATTCCGAGTACCCTCCGCAATTGGATGCTGCAAGCTCCGTGAGTTGCCCAATGGACCTGTCAACTCATGCGACGGGCTGTTCTCGCCATGTGACACCAAGCTTCCTGGACTTCAGTGATCCGAACGGACAATGCCGACCCTGGAGGAAACCTTGTCGCCTGCCGACTTAGCGGGACCGATCCATCCAGTATCCAGTAGGTCCTTGCCTTTAATAGGTTGACCGGTTTTTGTTCAACAATCGTTCCAGTCTATTGCAGCGTCGGATCTGACTATCTTTTCATCAAGGGTCAGAACGCTTTCTTGCCGCCGGCACGAAGACGCGAGTTCCACCGAATCCCCGCGGTTCCAGGCCATTCCACTTCAACTCTTGACAATCGATTGTATACATAATATCGTTATGCCTATGGTTGATACACCTAAATCAGGAATGCCGGCTGGTGCGCTTCCCATGCTAATTCTGCGCGTCCTTCAATCCGGTTCGTTGCACGGATATGCGTTGGCGCAACGGATTCACATACTGTCCAGCGAAGTGCTGGCGGTGGAAGAGGGACTGCTCTACCCGACGTTGCAAAAAATGCTGGTCAAGGGCTGGGTGACGGCCGAGTGGGGCATTTCGGAGACCAACCGCAAGGTGCGCTTCTACCGCCTCACGCCGGAAGGGCGCAAGCACCTGAAGGCTGAGCTATCGGAGTACGATCGCGTGACGCAAGCGATTCAGAACATATTGCGCACCGCATAACGGACACAACCAACCTGGAGGCCTGCCATGGGTGAAATCTTCCGGCGCATTCGCTACCTTATCAACCGCCGCCGTTTCGATGCGGAACTGGAAAGCGACATGGAATTCCATCGCGAGATGGCCACCCGCGCCGGCCGCAGCAACTTCGGCAACACGCTGCGCATGCGCGAGCAGGCACGTGAAGCCTGGGGCTGGACCTGGCTCGACCGCCTCATCCAGGACCTCCGCTACGCTGTGCGTATTCTCGCCCGCTCGCCCGGCTTCACGCTCATGGCCGTGCTAGTGCTGGCCATCGGGATCGGCGTCAACGTGGCCGCATTCACTGTCTTCGACGTGGTGGCACTTGAGACCCTGCCGGTCCGCGATCCCGGCTCTCTGGTACGTCTGGAACGCCGTTCGCCCAATGCCTATACCGACGGAGCGCCTTACACCTCACTCCTCTTCTACCAGAAAAATGCAAAGACGCTGTCGGCAGTCATGGGCGTGCTTGGCGTTCCTCCCGTGCAAGTCGACGACGATATCCAGCAGGCCTCAGCTTCCTTCATCACACCCAACTACTTCACCGAACTGGGAACGCCGGCCGCCCTTGGCCGCCTCTTCGATCCCACGCGCGACGGCGACCCCATCGCATCCCCGTCCGTCGTAATCAGCTACGGTTTCTGGCAGCGTCGCTTCGGTGGCGATGCTTCCGTTGTGGGCCGCATCATCCACATCGACAAGAAGCCCGCCACCGTAGTCGGCGTCACGCCCTACGCTTTCGCCAGCCTCGGCGGTCAGCGTCCCGACATCTGGATGCCCATCGTCCAGCAGCCATATTTTATCGAAGGAAGCCACACACTGACCGACCCGGGCGACTCTGCCGTCCGCTTGTGGGGCCGGCTCGCTCCTGGCGTTCCCGCAATGACCGCCGGCCAGGAACTCCGTACACTTACCGATGAACTGCGCCGCCAGCACCCCAAAGACATCTGGGATAAAGAGTACATCCAGATCTCGCCAGGCGGACACATGCAGGTCATGCAGCCGGAGATGTATCAGGTCGCGGCCATGGTCGCCGTGCTCACACTGCTAATCCTGGTCGTCGCGTGCGCCAATCTCGGCGGGCTTATGCTGGCCCGTGCCGTCACGCGCGAGCGCGAAATCGGCATACGCGTCGCCATCGGCGCCAACCGCGGCCGCATCTTCCGGCAACTATGCACCGAGAGCCTGCTGCTGGCCCTGCTTGGTGCGTTCGCCGGCCTTGCGCTCGGCTGCGCGGTGATCCAAATCGCATTGACCAAAATGGACACGCCGAAGTGGGTGAGCGCCGCGCCTGACTGGCGTGTCTTGCTCTTCACCGTCGCCGTCATGTTCGTGGCTGCCGTCTTCTTCGGTCTCATGCCTGCCCTGCAGATCGCCCGCCAGCGCCAGCACAAGACCATCGCGCGTCAAGTCCTCGTGGGCGCGCAGGTCGCCGCAAGTTGCGTCCTGCTCATCGTCGCTTGCCTGCTCGTTCGCGCCACGCAACACGCGCTCTATACCGACCCCGGCTTCGGCTATCAGCAGATGCTCTCCATCGATCCGCACCTAGGCCGGCACGGTTACGCTCCCGCTGCTGCGCAGGCCTATTTCGACCAGATGCAGGCCCGTCTCCGCGCCACTCCCGGCGTACTTTCCGTCTCGCTCGTTAAGCTCCCGCCCCTCGGGCACGAAGTCGATCGCGAAACGACTGAGATCGCCGGGCACAAAGTCCTCATCTATCCCAACTGGGTCGAGCCCGGCTTCTTTCAAACCATGAACATCCCCATCCTCCTCGGCCGCACCTTCTATCCTCGCGAGAAGAACGCCGTCATCGTCAGCCAGTCCTTCGCGCTCCAGCAGTGGCCCCATCAGAACCCCATCGGACAACGCCTCGACCGCGACGACGCCAAGTCCATCGTCGTCGGCGTCGCCGGCAACGCCCACATCAACGCCCTCAGTGACGACGACGCCACCGAGCAGTACTGGTCCGCGCAGCCCGACGACATGCCCGACATGGCCGTCCTCGCCCGCACCGCCGGCCCGCCCGACAGCCTTCCCCCCGTCGCCAAATCCATCAGCGAAAGCCTCGACACCAAAATCTTTCCCGAGATCCGCCCCATCAAGCTGCTCTATCTCGACAAGGTTTCCGGAATCGAAAAAGCCGCCACGGCAGTAAGCCTCATCGGCATGATCGCCGTCTTGGTCTCAGGTATCGGCATCGTCGGCCTGGTCACCTTCACCGTCTCGCAGCGCTTGAAAGAGATCGCAATACGTATTGCCCTGGGAGCGAAACGCGCACAGGTGCTTTCAGCCGTGCTGCGTCAATTCTCATGGCCTGTCGTGCTCGGCCTCGTCACCGGCACAGGCATCGCTGCGGCCGCGTCAAAGGTACTGCGCATTGCCCTGTACGGAATCAACAACCTCGACCCCCTCAGCTATGCAGGCGCGATCTTCGTACTCGTTGCCATTATCGCCATCGCAGCGCTGCTGCCCGCGCGCCGCGCGCTGCGGATGGACGTGGCAAAGACATTGCACTACGATTGATTCCTCGTCCACCGCAGGTTCTCACGGAGTTGCACGCTCCGAATCACAGGAGCGCAAGATTGCCGAACCCCGGCGACATCGCTGTTCGACCTGACTTCTCCCGACCCACGAATTCCCAAGGCTAACCGCGAAGGCACCTAATTCGTCCCCTTAAACGCCGTTCAGTCCGGACATGAAGGCGGTTCGTGATCGGATGCTCTGCCAAGAACGGCGCTGGTCAGGTCTCAACTCATGGAACGCGCTGTTCTCGTCAAGTGTCCATCGATCACGGGCCGTTGCCAGTTGTCTGGGCGACTTCTGTATTATCGTTTTCGGTATTAACCGAATGGTAATTTCCGGGTAGCCCGTGATTCAGGCGTTATGTGAAAATGGCTCGACAACGCTCTACGAGCTGATGGTCAAGTTGACGTGGATGGCCCGGACCACACCATTCCGATAGACAATATCGATGGAATTGTCCCACGTGTAGGGTGTATCCCTGATCGTTCCTTCATGCTCATGAAGATAAGTAAACGTATTATGGAATCTACCTGATGGCTTACCAAGCAGTTGCTCTACCTGTAATTCGGTCATGCCCAGTCTGAGCGGAATCGGCGACATGACAATACCCTGTTCCGCTTTGAGCGCCTTGCATCGGGAATCTATTTTCTGCTCCGAACTCATACTCAGCCAGACAAAGCCGCCGATTGACTCTCCATCGATCTCCCCACTCGTGAGCCACAAAACCCAGCCATCGCTGGCATTGCGTTGATAAAAGCAAAGCCACCCCAGTGAATCACCGGCATCACCGCTGTGACCTATCAGCCCGCCGAACCGTCGCTGTGCGTCAGTCAACTTTGTCGTCTCAAGGGTGATCGGAAAATTTGCCACCGATAGATGGCTGACCATTTCCTTCGGTATCGTGGGTGGAAAGGCGGCGCTTGGAAACTGTATCTCGAAAGGTCGCCACGGAATCGGGGCCGCGTCATCCACACCATTGCCAGCCACCTGACCAAATGCTGTCGCCGTCAGAAGCAAGAGAACCGATATGCGCGCTTTCACTTGAATGTTATGTCCTCAGCAACCCCGCACCAGCATAAACCAAAAGCGCGGTCGTGGCCGTGTGGTCGCCAAACCGTCCCTATACCGAATCTTCGACCTGGAAAGCGACCAAATCTGGCCCGGACTTGAGTAAAGGAAGAGTTTGCCGGCGATCCGCCCTTAGCATCCATTTCAGGGCAAGGATGTAGACAATCTACAGAGACGGGAGTAGACTGTCTACGACATGGCGGAGAAGAAACAATACAAGAACCGAATTGAGTTGCTCCAGGGCACGCTCGACATGCTCATTCTGCAAACGCTCCAGTGGGGACCGCAGCATGGCTACGGCATCAGCCAATCCATTGGGATAAGCTCCGGCGACGTCCTCCGCGTCGAGACGGGTTCCTTATACCCCGCTCTCCACCGCCTGGAGCGGCAGGGATGGGTGCGCTCGGAGTGGAAGCAGGCGGAGAGCAATCAGCGCGCCCGCTATTACCGCATCACGGCCAGCGGGAAGAGGCAATTGGCCTCTCACTTGACCAGGTGGGAACAAATGGTGGGTGCAATCGCTTCGATCGTGCGTGGCGGGCCAAAGGAAAGTGAGACATGAGCTGGTTTTCGGAATTCGGCTTCGGGCGGCGCAAGCGGGAGTTGCGGAAAGAAATCGACGCTCATCTGCGCATGGCGATCGCGGAGCGCATGGAGCGGGGCGAAACGGCGCAGGAAGCGCGCCGGGCGGCGCTGCGCGAATTTGGAAATGTCGCGCTGGTTGAGGACGTGACGCGCGAAATGTGGGGATGGACAGCAGTGGAACGGCTGGGCCAGGATCTGCGCTATGCGCTGCGCCAGTTAAGAAAGTCTCCGGGCTTTACCATCACCGCCGTCCTGACGCTCGCTCTGGGGATTGGCGCCAACGTAGCCATTTTTTCGCTGATCTACTCCGTCATGCTGCGCAGTTTGCCGGTTCCACACCCCAATGAACTCGTCAGTCTTCGGGCACAGTACGGCGGAGATTCTTCCGGTGGGCAGGCAGACGACGAATACGCTGCCTACCAGCGCGACGGAATGTATAAAGCCCTCGGCGGGCAGCATGCGCTTGCGGGCATGTGCGGCTTGATGGGCGCCGGAATCACCGACAGGACCGCGGACGAGCCTGTCGATATCATTGCGACGGAAGTGACGGGCGATTGTTTCTCCACGCTCGAAGTCACGCCCTCGCTGGGCCGGCTGATCTCACCCGCCGACGATACGCTCGACCCCGGCCCCCAGGGATACGCCGCGGTTCTCAGTTACGCATGGTGGAACGCCAGATACCATCGCGATCCGGGCGTCATCGGTAGAAGGCTGGCGGTGACCGATGGCTTTTCCCGGCCCAAGCCGCTGGTGATTGTCGGCGTGCTCCCGCCGGGATTTCATGGCATGGTAGCCGGAGACGATCCCCGGGTCTATATACCCGCGTACTTTAATGGCCCAGAGAATCGGGATACCAACAGCAACATCAGCATGCTGCTCTTCGGCCGCCTGAAACCGGGCGACACCGTTGACCGCGCCCAAGCCGAGTTACAGCCCCTCTTCCAGGACTGGTTGCGCAATGCAAAGATTCGTGACGTGAAAGATCCGGCGAACGCTCGATTGATCCTCAAGCGGGACTCAGCCGGCTATTCCGGCCTCGGACAGGAAT
>CAYUJM010000020.1:0-38687 GCA_964445025.1 uncultured Occallatibacter sp.
TGGAGAAGATGGTGTTCTCCGGATTGGTGATGGCCTGGCGCTTGGCCACCTGGCCAACCAACCGCTCGCCGCTCTTCGAAAACGCGACGATGGAGGGCGTGGTGCGCGCACCCTCTTCATTCGCAATCACTTTGGGCTCCCCGCCCTCCAAAACCGCAACGCACGAATTGGTCGTGCCCAGGTCAATTCCAATAATCTTTCCCATGTCTGATCCCCTGCCTGTTCCTTAAAATACTGACTCTCATAAGATGCATGATTGAGTGAGTTAGTGTCAACTTTATTTGATTGCTACAACATAAACTTCGGTTTTAGTTCAGCGCTCTAATCCGCCCCGCCGACCCACCCTACCTATGTCGGTAAAACCGGTGCGACTGAAATTGCGCGTGCTGGTGACCGTAAGGTCTAGCCTCAATGGTCAGGCGTAGCCGGCACCAAATAGCATCATTAAAATCAATCGTTTAGAAGCCTGGCCACCTGCCGTTGGCTTGGGCCGCAGCCAGCGCTCGCCTGGCCTGTAGCTCCTCGGGAGAGCCGAAGCCGCCGGTACGCCGAATTGCGCCTACTCCGGCGCCTGCATGGGGTCGCTTGTCTCCGTCTCCGTTTCGCCGGCCTTCAGCGTCGGATCTTCGGCGCCGCTCTCCGGGTCGAACTGGTGCTTCACCATCCAGGCCCTCAGTTGGGCGGACGGCTCCACCGCCACGCCGCCGTTCTTCCAGATGTACACCTGCCCCGGCGTTGTCTCCGGTTGCAGCTCGCAGGAGTCCAGATTCTCCGGCTTTTTCAGCTCCGGCAGCAGGATTTCCAGCGTCCTGTCCTTTTTCTTCCAGCGCGCGGGAAACGTCTCATGTCCGGCCGAAGCCCGCATCTCAACCATGCAGCTATAGGTGAACTGGAATCCGAGGGGCTGGCCGTTCTCAAACAGATCCGCCTGGCCAATCCCGCTCACGTAGGCCGGCATGTCCGAGAGATGCTTCGTCTCGCGGCTGTGGCTAGGCTGGTTGGCGTAGCGGAAAATGTACACCCGCAGCGGATACTTGCCCGGATCAGGCCCGGCCGCCAGCGCCGGAATTGCGCTACCCAGACAGATTGCCAGGCAACACAAACTAAAGAAAACCTTGGGTCGCATGCTGCACCTCAGCGCAAAAACGGCTTCCATTTATATTCGTAATCCTACGCGAAACCGGGCACTTGGCTTGCCCCACGAGGCTGCTCTGGGTCACAAGCGGAACCGGCTCCTCTCAATTACTCTCAGATGTTCGTTTCACCATGCCGACCGCTGCCGCCCAAGCCCGCTACCCGCTCACACAGGGCGTGAACCCGTGGCTGGTTACCATCTCAGTAATGCTGCCGACCTTCATGGAGGTGCTGGATACGGCAATAGCCTCCGTGGCGCTGCCATACATCGCCGGGTCGCTGTCGGCGTCGAATTCCGAAGCCACCTGGGTGCTGACCAGCTACCTGGTGGCCAACGCCGTTATCCTGCCTGCCTCCAACTGGTTTGCCCGCCGATTCGGGCGCAAGCGCTTCCTGCTGACCTGCGTGATCATCTTCACCATCGCTTCGTTCTTCTGCGGAGCGGCGCCTTCGCTGGGGGTGATTCTCTTAGCCCGGGTAGTGCAGGGGGCTGGCGGAGGAGCGTTACAGCCGCTCTCGCAATCCATTCTGTTGGAGAGCTTCCCCGTGTCCAAGCGCTCCATGTCCATGGCGGCGTATGGCCTGGGCATCGTCCTGGCGCCGGTCCTGGGACCAACCCTGGGCGGCTGGCTAACCGACACATTCAGCTGGCGGTACGCCTTTTACATCAACATTCCGGTCGGCATTTTGGCCGTGGTCCTCATCAGCCGCTTCGTCCACGATCCGCCGTACATCAAGAACGCCAAAGTCGGCCCGTTCGACAATATCGGCTTCGGGTTGCTGATGGTGTGGACGGGCTCTCTGCAAATCGTTCTGGACAAAGGCCAGGAAGACGACTGGTTCGGCGCCGTCTGGGTCCGCTGGGCAGTGGCCGCCCTGGTGGTCGCGCTCATCGGCTGGATCTGGCATTCCTGGACGCACCCCAATGGCCTGGTCGACCTCCATGTTCTGAAGGATCGCAACTTCCGCACCGGCTGCTTCCTGGTGGCGCTGCTGGGGATGTGCATCTACATCACCATCGCCATCCTGCCCCTCTACTACCAGGAGGTGCTGGGCTACACGGCCTTCACGGCCGGGTTGGTAGTGGGCCCGCGCGGAATCGGCTCCTTCATTGGCTCGCCGGCAGTCGGCTTCCTGGGTTCCCGCATCGATAACCGCAAGCTGCTCTCGGCCGGCTTTCTGGGCTTTGCCGTTTGCGCCCTCATCTTCGGCACGGTCGATCTCGACATTGGTCCCTACACGCTGCTCATTCCGATCACGTTGACCGGCTTTGCTCTCAGCTTCGTGTTTGTGCCCATGTCCACCATGATGATGGCCACGATCGCCAACAAGGACATGGGCGCTGCTACGGGGTTGGCGAACATGCTGCGAAACATCGGCGGATCGATTGGAATTTCGATGGCGACTACTGCCCTGATCCGTCGAGCCGCTCTGCACCAGAACGAGATTGGAGCGCATCTCTCACCGAGCAACGCAGTGCTGCAGCAAAAATCAGCGATTGTGTCCTACTACCTGTCCCACCAGATCGGGCCCGCGCAGGCGCGGCCGGGGTCGATGGGCCTGCTCTACGGCCTGATGGAGCAGCAATCCGCCCTGATGGCCTACGTGGACGTCTTCCGCTGGACGGCGCTGCTGGCGTTCTTCTGCGCGGCGGCCGCGTGGCTATTCCGGAGGCCAAAGCAGCATGCGGCACCCCCGCCAGGGATGCACTGAAGAAACTCGTTCCTCTCTGCAAAACTGTTCTATTTCAGGACCATAGGCATGGAGTATGCTTGCGGCATGTTTCCCCGCCGTTTGTTTGGCCTTTATTTGCCGCTTCTTGCGCTGATTACGTGTACCACCGCCCCGGCTCAGGCAGCGCAGGCAGGTGTCGCACCGGCCCACGGCGCGCAAACCCTGGTGCTCGATGGTCTGGGCAAAGGCGCGGCCTCGCTGGACGGCCCATGGCAGTTTCATCCCGGCGACAACCCGGCGTGGGCGGACCCCGGATTTAACGACTCCGGTTGGGAGCAACTCACGGCCGACAAGCCCTGGGGTGCGCAAGGCCACGAAAACTACACCGGCTACGCCTGGTATCGCCGTGCGATACGCATTACGCCCGCTCCCGGTGTCTCGCCCGATATTGCACTCCTCATCCCCGCCATCGGAGAAGTCTACGAGATCTACTGGAATGGCGTGGAAGTCGGCCATCTGGGGTCCATGCCTCCCCATGTGGTCGGTGTTGAGGGCGTGCCGCCGCAGACATACGGCCTCGGCCCTGTCCGAAGCGGTGTCCTCTCAGTCCGGGTCTGGGCTTTTCCGCTGGCTTCCAACGCTGACTCATCGGGAGGGGGCTTTTTCGCCGTGCCGTTCATCGGCAGCCCGCAGGCCATCACCGCGGCCAAGGCTGCAATGGACTATCAATGGCTTCGCGGCCAGCAGTTTCGCTTCGGCCTTACCTCGCTCTACACGCTGGTGGCTTTGCTCAGTCTGGTCGGCTGGCTGCGAGACCGCAAGCAGTGGCTTCTCTTCTGGATGGCCGTATTTGCTTTCACTCCCCTTGCGGAACTCTACTTCCGCGGCCTCCACATCCCCCACTCAGGCGTCGCCCTGAATTTCATGGTTCAAATGGAGATCCAGATCCGGGAAATGTCCCAGTGGTTCCTGCTGCTCTGGCTCCTGCAGCTCCACGACCAGCAAAAGGTGGTTCGCTTCACACGCCTCTCCGCCATCATGGCCCTCAGTTTTGGCGTGCTGGACGGAATCACAGGCTTTCTCTACCCACCCATCCTTAGCGATCTTGGCTTCCAGATCACGGATGCTGTCTTCACGATTCCCCTCCTGGTTGCCGAGATCGTTCCCGTCATCCTTGTGATCTTCGCTTTCCTGCGCCGCCAGCGGCTCGACTCCGCCCGTTGGGTAGTCGCCATCTTCGCGTTTCTCAGCGCCATGATCTACGCCGTCACCAACATCTCCGTGCAGGGCGTCCGTTTCACGCACTGGACCCTTGCAGCCAGACTGAATGCGCCGCTGATCTCTCTGAACGGCAACCCTCTCAACCTACTCACCATCGTTCGCACGCTGCTGTTTGCTTCCATCGTCTACGCCGTCATTCGGTACTCCATCGCTGAGCGCCGCCGCCAGACAAGCCTGGAGCAGGAGATCCAAAACGCTCGCGAACTGCAGCAGGTTCTCGTCCCGGAAAACCTTCCAACGCTGCCCGGGTTCACTTTGACCAGCGCCTACCGGCCGGCGCAGGAGGTGGGCGGCGACTTCTTTCAGATCATTCCGTTGGAGACCGCAGCCGGACCAGCAGGCAGCGGCTCGACGCTTGTGGTCCTGGGCGACGTCAGCGGCAAAGGGTTGCGCGCGGCTATGGCGGTGTCGATGATCGTAGGCACCATCCGCACACTGGCGGAGACTACCTCCAGCCCGGCCGCTATCCTCGCCGGCCTCAACCGGCGCCTGGCCGGGCGCCTGCAGGGAGGGTTCGCCACTGCCATTGCGCTGCGGCTGGACCACGACGGCAGTTGCACGCTGTCTTGCGCAGGACATCCGGCGCCATTTGTGAACGACCGCGAAATCAGCTTCCCAGGCGCGCTGCCGCTGGGATTGACACCCACGGCCGCGTTTGAGGAGATTCGCCTGCAGCTCAGCGAGTGCGACCATCTCGCCCTTTACACCGATGGCCTGCTGGAGGCGCGCAGCCAGAGCGGGGAACTGTACAGCTTTGAGCGGTTGAGAACCTTGTTCGCCTCGCAGCCCACCGCCGAGCAAGCTGCACAGGCCGCCGTCAACTTCGGCCAGGACGACGACATCACCGTGCTCACACTGACGCGGCTTGCGGAAGGCGAATCTGCCGCATAGGCTGAATCCGGATTTCGCGGACAGGTCGCAGCATCCCGGCCAGGCGAGGCAGTCCTGCCTCCGGGCGCGGCTATTGCGGAATCGTTCTAGCCACCAGTGTAGGTAGACACCAGCTCGATCCCCTCGTGGCAGATCTCCAGGCTCTCCAACGCCACATCGCTCGAGTTGGCGACCAGCGTCGGACCTGTCCACTTGCACGGCCAGGCATTCACCAGTTGCCACACCCAGACGGCGTTCTCGCCCTGATCCCGCAATGTGATGGTTACGGTTTCGCGCACCAGGCTCCCGGTGCTTGCATTGTGGAACCACGTCCATAGAGACGTGTCCTGTGTGAGGCCGCGCTTGAGCGTGACATTCGAGAAGCGGTTCAGCCCGGCCAACTTGGTGGGCGAATTGTCGGTGAGGTTGCCGGTACGGTATTCGACCACGTCGATGGCGCCTTCAAGGCCCAGGACTTCGCTGACCGGGATCGGCTGCGCGTTGCCGATGCTTACCAGAAAGCTTCCTACCATGTAGGGATCGACGCGGCTGGCGGTTGGTGACATATACGGCCTCCATTCCGGCAGCAACCTGTGCCGCCGCGCCAAGTATATCCCGGCCGCGTCTGAGCCTTCGGACAAACCTCATGCACGATCGAACGTGGGCTGTTCGCGGGTCATTTCCCGCTTGTCACCCCAGCAACGGCACAAACTTGTTACATCCCTCGTCGAATCGTTCGATCCGGCCGCTCAGGATATCGTAGTACCAGCCATGTACCTTGAGCCGGCCCTCGCCGGTGGCACGCTGGATGAATGCGTGGGTCTTCAGGTTATCCAACTGGACCAGAACATTGGCGTGGGTCAGCGCGGTGTGGCGCGTTAGTTCCTCGGCGTTACGCTCGACTTCGTCCACATAGTCCCAGGCCGGCTCCACGTGCTGCAGCCAGTCGCGCACGCTGTCGAGCCCGACCAGCCGCTCGGGATTCATGAGCGCACGGATTACGCCGCAGTCGGAGTGACCGCAGACGATGAGATGGCGGACCCGGAGCACTTCAACCGCGTACTCGATCGTGGCCGAGACACCTCCAGCAGGCTCGCCGGCGCGCGGAATCACATTGCCCGCGTTGCGGCAGATGAACAGGTCACCCGGCTGCGTCTGCAGAATCAGGTCCGGCACGATCCTGGAGTCCGCGCAGGTGACGAATAGGGTCGCAGGCTGCTGCCCCTCGGCCAGCAGGTGAAACTGGTCCCGCCGCACGGGAAACGCCTCTGCCAGAAACCGCTTGTGACCCTCTATCAGCTGCTCCATCCAACCCCCAAATGCACACGACATCGGCCAATTCGCCTATGCCCAGCCTATCGCACGCCGGGCGGGGCTGATATTTTGGTGCGAGACGATCTTGATCGATGAGCACCTTCAAGGAGATTCGAGACAATGGGAAAGTTTGCAAGATTTCTGGCGGGCACGGTTTTTTCATTCATGACGCTGGCCACCACCGCACCGGCACAGACCGTTGACGCGCTCGACCCGGCGCTCAAGACCCGCGTTGACCGCATCGCCGCGCAAGTGCTGGAGCAGACTGGCGTTCCGTCCGCCTCCTTGGCCGTAGTCCAGCACGGCAAACTGGTCTATACCCATGCCTACGGGTACGCGCATCTGGCCACCGAGACAACGCCCGCCGCGGCAGCCACGCCCGACATGCGCTACTCCATCGGGTCCATATCGAAGCAATTTACCGCGGCGGCAATTCTGATGCTGCAGGAAGAGGGCAAGCTTTCGCTCGATGATGCGGTGGGCAAGTACATCTCAGGCCTCACAGAAGGCGATAAAGTCACCATCCGTCAGATTCTCTCGCACACCTCCGGCTACCAGGACTACTGGCCCGAGGACTACGTGATGACGCCCATGCTGAAGCCGGAGAGCGCGCAGCAGATTCTCGACACCTGGGCCAAGAAGCCGCTCGACTTCGAGCCCGGGACCAAGTGGCAGTACTCCAACACCAACTTCGTCATTGCCGGGCGCATTGTGGAAACCATTACCGGAGCGCCGCTGATGGACCTGCTGGTGAACCGCATCTTTCGGCCGCTGGGCATGAAGTCGGTGTGGAACTCCGACGAGGCGAAGCTGACTTCTGTCGATGCAACTGCGTATTATCGCCACGCGCTTGGGCCGCTCCGGGTGGCGCCCAAGGAGGGCCGCGGCTGGATGTTTGCCGCCGGCGAGCTGGCCATGACGGCGCACGACCTGGCCCTGTGGGATGAGAGCCTGATCGCCCAGACCATCCTCAAGCCGGCGAGCTACAAGGAGATGTTTACCGAAGTGAAACTGAAGGACGGCAAGGGCACGCACTACGGGCTGGGCGTGGAGGTGATGGATCGCAATGGACATCGGTCGATTGAACACAGCGGAGAGGTCTCCGGATTCGTGTCCGACAATGAGGTGCTGGTGGACGACGGCGTAGCCGTGGCCGTGCTCACTAACCAGGACGCTGTGGGCGCGGCCTCTACCATTACACGTCTCGCTGCACCCGCGGTGCTCAACGCCCCCCTCACCGCGCCCGAGGAGCAGGCCATCGACATCTATCATGGGCTGCAGCAAGGGCACATCGACCGCGCCTTACTGGCGCCCAATCTGAGCGACTACTTCACCGCAGAAGCGGTCGCCGACTACCAGCAGAGCCTCGCACCGCTGGGCGAGCCTCTCAGCTTCCACCAGGCCCGCGAATCGCTGCGCGGCGGCATGACTTTTCGCTCCTTCCAGATCGTCTACCCGGACAAGCGGCTTGGGCTCACTACATACACGTATCCGGACGGCAAACTGGAGCAGTACCTTATCGCGCCGGCAGAGTAACGGGGAAACGCCCCGATCGATTTTGTTCTCACGAACGCGATTCCGCGCCGGGATTTTTCATGCCTCCGCACAGAGCTTTCTACACCGTCGCGCTGACCTGTATCAGCCGGTCTCTCCTGATCCGAGACCGGCTGTTCAATCGAATCCCCAAGCGTCTGCGCGCCAGGTCTCCCGACGTCGCCGTATCGCAGGAGTTCATCTCCTGCGGCGACAACCGGCTCGACGCCGTCTTCGTCGAGCCAGCAACAGCTCCCGCACAGGCGGCGGTCCTCATCTGCCACGGGATTGGCGAAACCGTCGACCGCTGGTTTCCCGTCCAGCAGCTCCTGGCGCTGAACGGCGTCGCCTCGCTTGTGTTTGATTACTCCGGCTACGGCCGCAGCACCGGAACCGTCGACTGGAGCCAGTGCGAAGAGGATTCGATCGCCGCCTTCGAGCACTTGCGGCGCCTTGCTCAGCCGCTTCCCGTGGCCCTTCTTGGATTCTCGCTGGGCAGCGGCATCGCGGCCGCGATCGTCCGCCGTGTGGAAACCAACCTGCTGGTGCTTTGCGCGGCTTTTACGTCCTTCCGCGACGGCGCTCTGTCCGTCGGCATTCCAAGAGCGCTTTCCTCGCTGGTGCCGCCCATCTGGCATACCAGAGAAACGCTGCGCGAATGCTCATTGCCAGTGCTGGTTGTCCACGGCGAAAGAGACGGCCTCTTCCCGGTGCAAATGGCGCGCGACCTGGCCGCCTCCTGCTGCAGTGGGAATGCCAAGCTGGTGGTGGTCCCCAATGTTGCCCACAATCAACCGTTCCGGACACCGGACCTATCCTACTGGGGCCACATCATCTCCCGCCTGTTTCCTCAAGACCCAGAGCAGGGCTGATACCGGGCGGCTCACCCGGTGGAGGATCTGAGAAGCCGCCAAATCCATTCCGCCGCGCTCAGGGAAAACTTCAAGAGCCACCCCGTTCCGGCTCCCACGGATCTTCTTGGTCGCGGTCGAGTCGGTCCTCGCGATTCTCCCGCTCCTCCAATTGGCGGCGCTTCTCCCTCTCTTCGCGTTCCTCGCGGCCATCGCTCATCAGCAACTCCTATCCCAAGTTTAGAACCAGACGCGGCGACTGGCTCTGGTTTTCCTCGGACCTTGTAGAAGCTTGCGTCGACGGCAGCTCACGCGAAGCGCCGTCTGCCCCACCGCAGGTGGCTTTCGTCGTCAACAGGCCCCAGTGGCGCGCCAGCGCCATCTGCCCCACCGCAGGTGGCGCGATACACTTGAAGTTGACCTATGTTTGAGAACCTTACAGAAAAACTGCAGCGCGCTTTCAAGACTCTTCGCGGCCAGGGCACGCTGACCGAAGAGAACATTGGCGAAGCCCTGCGCGAGATCCGCGTGGCTCTGCTGGAAGCCGACGTCAACCTCAACGTGGCCCGCGACCTGATCGAGCAGATCCGCGTGAAAGCCGTGGGCACCGAGGTGTTGACCGCGCTTTCGCCTTCCGAGCAGGTGATCAAGATCGTCCGCGACGAGCTGATCGCGTTGCTGGGCAAGGACACGGCGCGGTTCAAATTTGCCTCGCAGCCGCCCACGGTGATTCTGATGGCGGGCCTGCAGGGCTCCGGTAAAACCACGACCTCGGGCAAGCTGGCCGCGTGGCTTAAGAAGGGCGGGCACAGGCCCATGCTGGTTTCGGTGGACGTTTACCGGCCGGCGGCGCGCGAGCAGCTCAAGGTGGTGGCCAAGTCCATCGAGGCCAGGCTCTACGAAGGCGACCAGAAGGGCGAGCCTGCAGGTTCGGCTCTTGTCGAGCGGCTGGCCAAGGAAGCGCGCCGCGAAGCCGTCATCATGGGCTGCGACACGCTGATCGTGGACACTGCCGGTCGCCTGCACATCGACGAGGAGCTGATGGGCGAGATGGAGCGGCTGAAGAAGCTGCTCAATCCGTCCGAGATTCTGTTTGTGGCCGACGCCATGACCGGACAGGACGCGGTCAACTCGGCCGAGGACTTCCATAAGCGGCTGGGCCTGACTGGGGTCATCCTGACAAAGATGGATGGCGATGCACGCGGCGGCGCGGCACTCTCGATTCGTCATGTGACGGGCCAGCCCATCAAGTTCATCGGCGTGGGCGAAAAGCCGGACGCGTTCGAACCGTTCCATCCCGACCGCATCGTCGGCCGCATTTTGGGCATGGGCGACATGATGTCGCTCATCGAGAAGGCCGAGTCCACGCTCGACCGCAAGAAGAGCGAGGAGTTCGCCAAGAAGGCTCTGCTCGGCGACGGGTTCACATTGGAAGACTTCCGCGACCAGCTGCGGCAGATCAAGAAGCTTGGCTCCATGGAGAGCATTTTGAAGATGCTGCCGTCGGTGGGGCCATTTGCCGGGTTGCAGCAGGCGACAAAGCAAGTGGACGAGAAGCAATTCGTGCGGCTGGAGGCCATCATCAATTCGATGACGCCCGTCGAGCGGCGCAATCACGAGATCATCTCCGGCTCGCGGCGCAAGCGCATCGCGGCCGGCAGCGGGACAACAGTACAAGACGTGAACCAGCTTTTGCGCCAATATGCGCAGATGGCCAAGATGTTCAAGCAGATGGGCAAAGGCGGCCTGGCGCGGAACATGATGCGCGGCGGTTTGGGCGCCATGGGCATGGGCGGGAAGCAACGGTTCGGGCGGTAGAAATTCAAAACGCTATAAGTCGACTAATCAGCAGACGGGCACACGCATGACCACCACAACCCTTCAGGACCAACTCGACGAGATCACCGCAAATACGCGGCAACTGGTGCAGGCCGACCGGCTTGCGATCGGGGAGCGGGCGGTTGCGGAGCTGTTTAATTCGGGCATTGAAGAGCGGATTCTTCCCGTCGGGGCTGTCGCGCCGGATTTTGCGCTGAAGGATGCGAGCGGGCGGCTGGTGCGCTCGGAAGATCTGCTTGCCCTCGGCCCGCTGGTCATCAAGTTCTTTCGCGGGCGGTGGTGCTCGTATTGCGTCACCGAGCTCGAGGCCTGGCGCGACCTCTACGGAACGCTGCGCGAGCGCGAGGCGCTGATGGTCGCCATCGGCCCGCAGACGCAGCGGCAGAGCGACTTCATGGCCGGCCAGCACGGGCTTCCCTTCCCTGTGCTGCACGACCCGGGAAATGCGATCGCGGAGAAGTTCGGGCTGGTTTATACCGTCCCCGAGTACCACCGCGCCTACTATCTCTCCATCCTGGTGAACATCCCGTTCGTGAACGGCGATGGAAGCTGGCGCCTGCCCATCCCTGCCACCTACGTGATCGCAAAGGATCGCAAGGTCCTGTTCGCCGAGGCGCATGCCGACTTTCGCGTGCGTCCTGAGCCGGAAGAAGCGCTGGTTGCGGCGTTTGCGCAGCCTGGACGCTAGAGCATTTTCGATCCACCTGTTGACATTTCAAGAGCATCGAAGGTGGCATTTTCTTGAGAAAAATGCCACTTTGCTGCGTGGTTTCTGTAAGGAGCAGGATTGAAAATGCTGTAACGCTTTCCTGCAGACCTCGGAAGGCCGAAAGTGGCCTCGCGGTCTCCCACCCTTTCCGCAAAAAGACGCGGAAAGGGTGGGACACGGATATTTCTGGGTGGGAAGAAAGTGAAATGCAGGTCTGCTCTGTTTTGCGCAGTGCGGGTTTTTCGCTTCTGCTGCGCTCAGGATGACAGGGCTTTGGAGGTTAGTTAAGGCTCTTAAAGCCAATCGGAGAGCTTTGCCTGCGCTTGTTCGAGCATAACTCCGCGAAGCAGGAACACCTTGTTCCGTGATAACTCTCCACCCACTATCTCAACTTTATTCTTAGTCAATCCGAATAACTCCGCCAGAAATGCGATCAGCGCGGAGTTAGCCTTGCCTTCCACTGGAGGCGCCCGCACCGCAACTTTCAACTGCGCCGCGGGGCCCTCACCATAAACTCCGACGATTACCGTCTTTTTGGCTCCCGGCTGCGCGCGGACTGCCAGCGTGACTCCATCCGCGACAGCACGCAGCATCACTCCGCCCCAGTCCACGGCTGGCGCTTGCCAAAGAGCGCCGTGCCGATGCGGATACGAGTGGCGCCCTCTTCTATAGCCAGAGGAAAATCTCCGCTCATACCCATGGAAAGCACTTCCAGAGCCAGGTGCGGATGCTGCAACGCCCATTTATCGCGCCAGGTGCGCAGGCCGCGGAAGCATGCACGCGTGACCTCTTCCGCAACGCCCCAAGGGGCGATGGTCATCAGCCCCCGCGGCTGCAAATTCCGCAGGTCCGGCAGACGCTCCAGCAATTCCGTGGCCTCCGCCGACTCGGGCTCGAGACCGGCCTTGGTCTCTTCCGGGCTCAGCTTTACTTCGATTAGCACCGGCAGGCTCTTGCCCAGTCTCCCGGCAGCCTCATTCAACCTTTCCGCGAGGCGAACGGAGTCGACTGAATCCACCGCGTCAAACAATTCGGCTGCACGCGCGGCTTTGTTGGTCTGCAAGTGGCCGATAAGGTGCACGCGGAGCTCCTCTTTCCCGCATGCCGAACGGAGCGCTGCTGCATCCAGTGCTTTGGCGGCAAACTCCTGTACGCGGTTTTCGCCAAAGAGGCGCAGCCCCAGGCCGGCTGCCTCGGCAATGGTTGCGGCAGGATAGGTCTTCGAGACGGCCATCAGCTCGACATCGGCGCGCGCGCGCCCAGCCTTGCGGCAGGCGGCCTCAATCGCCTCTTCCAGCCGCTCCAGATTCTCCTTGAGCGCCGTCATGGCTTCCCCGCTCAATGCCCGTGCGCTTCGAGGTACTTTTCCGCCTCCAGCGCCGCCATGCAGCCCGAGCCGGCTGCTGTAATGGCCTGCCGGTAGCGCCGGTCCTGTACGTCGCCACAGGCGAAGACGCCCGGGATCACCACGCCGTTGCGGGTGGTGAGCACGTTGCCCGTGGTTTTGACGTAGCCGTCCTCGTCGAGGTCCATCTGACCGGCAAACATCCTTGCATTCGGCTCGTGGCCGATGCCGAGGAACAACCCGCTGACGGCGAGTTCGGACTCCACGCCCGTCTTCACGTCCTTGAGCTTAAGCCCGCGCACTTCCTTTTCTTCCAAGCCCAGCACTTCTTCGACCACGGTGTTGGTGCGCAGTTCGATGGTGGGGTGGGCCATGACCCGGTCCAGCATGATCTTCGAGGCGCGGAAGGCCTCGCGCCGGTGCAGAAGCGTGACCTTGGTTGCAAAACGGGTGAGGAAAAGCGCCTCTTCCATGGCCGAGTCACCGCCGCCGACCACGGCAATCTCCTTACCCCGGAAGAAGAAGCCGTCGCAGGTGGCGCAGCTGGAAACGCCGTGCCCGATCAACGCCTGTTCGCTGGGCAAATCGAGCCAGCGCGCACTCGCGCCGGAGGCCACAATCAGAGTCCGCGTATGCACCTCGCCCACCGAGGTATCCAGGCGGATGGGATGCGACCCGATGTCGACTTTATTCAGGTGCGCCAACTGGTAGGTCGCCCCGAAGCGCGCCGCCTGCTTCTTCATGTTCTCGATCAGTTCCGGGCCTTGAATACCGTCCGGCCAGCCGGGAAAGTTCTCGACCAACGTTGTGATGGAGAGCTGGCCGCCGGGCTCATGGCCTTCCAAAACCAGCGGATTCAACCCAGCCCGCCCTGTATAGATGGCCGCCGTAAGCCCGGCGCAGCCTGAGCCCAGAATTACCGTGTCGCGAATGTCTGTCATCAATATTTTCCTATCCTGATTCTAGATGCTGCAGTTGCTGCCGGGATTCTTGCGCTGCAAGCGCAGACTGGAGCGGCCTTAGCCCAGTGATGCAGCCAGCAGTCCGGGACGCTCCGCAGCCAGCTTCACCACCAGCTCTCCAAACAGCGTATTCGCCCAGGCGAACCATGGGCGCGTAAAGTTGGCTGCATTGTCCTTCTGGAACGACTCGTGGATGAAGCCCGTGCCCGCCGTGGTGTCCCTCAGCCAGCGCAGGCACTGGCGAATCTCCTGTTCGTCGGCTGTCG
Organism: uncultured Occallatibacter sp.; assembly: GCA_964445025.1. Lineage (GTDB taxonomy): Bacteria > Acidobacteriota > Terriglobia > Terriglobales > Acidobacteriaceae > Telmatobacter. The sequence goes on from CAYUJM010000020.1 coordinate 13,779, forward strand.
TCAGGGCCCGGTACATGATGCCCATCGGCCAAATCATGTCCAGCCCTTCGTGCGGTCCGCCCACGCCATCCGCCGCTTTTCCACGGAAGAAATAGGGATTTGATTCACTCAGCGCGAAGGCGCGCGTCCGGCGATAGAGCGAGTCTTCCATGGAGCAGGAGCCGAGGTAGGGCATGGTCACCAGGCCCGGCGCATTGGCGTCGTCCATCATCAGGGCGTTGCCGTAGCCATCCACCTCGTAGGCCCAGATCTCGCCAAACTTTGCGTGGTGCGTCTTGCCGTATTGGGCAAGCGCGCGTTCCACTTCCGCGGCGAGAGACTCAGCTTCGGCAGCGAGTTTCGCGTCGTCCGCTGCCTGAGCGGCCAGCGCGGCCAACTGGCGCAGGCTCACCTCGGCAAAGAGGTTAGCGGGGACGAACAGCGGATTGATGCAGGCATCGTCAGAGGGGCGGAACATGGAGAAGATCATGCCCACGGGCAGCGCGGGATTGCCAAACCCTCCCAGCGGCACCGTGTCGTAGGGAACTGCCGACTCCCGTTGAAACGAATAGGGACCCGGCCCCTGTTTGCGCTGCTGCGCGCGAAAGGTGCGAACGATGGTCCACGCCGCTTCCTTCCATCGGCTGTCAAAGGGCCGCGTGTCTCCCGTGACGCGCCAGTAGCCGTGGGCCAGGCGAATCGTGTAGCAGAGCGAATCGACTTCCCACTTGCGTTCCCCTACGCCGGGATGGCGCTCGGTTTTGTCGTTGACCGCCCAACTGAGAGGCGCGGCGCTCCCGTCGCGCATGAAGGCATTTGCATAGGGGTCGAGAAGAATCATGCGCGCCTGGCGGCGGATCACGCCTTCGAGCAGCTGGCGCAGCTTCTCATCCTCTTTGGCCAATTGCAGGTAAGGCCAGACCTGAGCAGAGGAGTCGCGCAGCCACATTGCATCAATGTCGCCGGTGACAATGTACGTGTCCGGCGCGCCTTCAAAGCTTCCCGGAAAGACGGTCGTATCGAGCGTGTTTGGGAAGCAGTTCCCGAAGATCGTCGCGAGGGCCGCATCGCCCACCTTCTGCTGGACCCGCGGAATCAACGCCTCGACTGCCGCGCTGGCAAAGTGCCGATCTGGCATGGCTGGCCGGGCATGCGGCAACTCGGCTCCAGACGCCAGCTTTCCGCCCAAACTTCCCTGCGCAATTACCCATGCGGCCGCCGCGCCTTTCAGCCAATCCCGCCGGCTCAAATCCGCCATTGAATACCCCCCTTGCACTCACCTCAGCAAGCCTATCGTGTCCGTGCTTATGATGTCTCTTATGGCGAATCTAACCCTCGTTTACGGACTGCGGCTGCTTCCGGAAGGCGAAGTAACCGAAATCCAGGATGCAACCCTCAAGCTAGCCAATGGACACCAAGCTCATGTGACCATGCACGTGATCGACGGCTCGCGCGAAGAAATCGAGACACAACTGAAACGCAGCCTTGACGCGTTCTTTGATTTCTACCCGGAGATCTGATCCGGGCCATGGCCCGGAGCGGCAAGTCCTTCTGGTTCATCATCATCGCCGCCGCAGTAGATTTCTGCGCTTCCGCCGTCTGCATCTTCCGTCGAGCAGCGCCCCCAGGGAGCATCCCGAGCCGCCTGATTCTGCCGGACTGGGGAACACAGGAGTCGATCTTCGAGCCGCAGACCTGTAACCGTCTGGCTTGCCCTCCGGCTTGATCTGTATACAGCAGTTAACAGCTTTATAATGTTCAACCTCGCAACTTGTTGATAAATAAGCCACGACGGCCCTGCCGGGAATGGCACGTCGCTTGCAGCATTGCTATGGAATTCAGCCCTTCGGCGTGTGAGGCCGGAGGAGCTGCGAACCTCGAAAGAAGAGCATGGCGAAGGGCCAGCGCTCAGGGGGAACGATGGCGGACCCGTCCAACGGGATGAAGGTAATCGAGAACGAGCGGCGCCTGCGGAATATCCAGCGCGGCTTCTCCTTCATTTCGCCAGTCCTGGCGGGTCTGGCTCTGGGCGCCATCCTGGCATTTTTCACCCATAACGTGAAGATCGACGCTCGCTTCAATCAGGTGCTGATCTTCGCCGCCGGAGCCGCGGCAGCGGTCCTGGTTCTCCGCCTGCTGGTGCAGCGTGAGCGCCGCGTGGCATTGCAGCGGGTGGTGAGCGAAATTGTGGGCGAAAACAACTCTCCCGAGGTTGCCGCCATGCGCATTCTGGAGGCGCTCTGCGTCTCCCAGGGATGGGATGTGGCTCTCAAATGGGAGGTCAACAGCGAAGAAAACCGTCTGGAATTCGCCTCCGGATGGAGCGCGCCCGGCCGCCACACGGAAATTCTCATCAAGGAGAGCATGGAGCGCACGCTGTCTCCCGGCACTGGCTTACCTGGACGGGCCTGGCAGAACGGCGTCCCGGTGTGGATCAGCGACCTGGCCTCGGAACCTGCGAATCCGCATACACAGGCTGCTCTGCGCCGCAGGATGGTCTCCGGCTGCGCGGTTCCCGTGCGCGTGGGCAACCGGGTGATCGGCGTTCTGGAGTTCTATTGCCACTTCTGCCTGCGCGAGAACCGCGAAGCCATGGCAGCGGTGGAAACAGTGGCCGCTTCGCTGGGACAGATGCTGGCCCGCTCCCAGGAACAGGGATGGGCTGAAAAACTCTACCGGCAGCAGGAGATCCTGCTCAACTCCGTCGCCGACGGAATCTGCGGCCTGGACAGCAGCGGCCTGATCAGCTTCGCCAATCCCGCCGCCGTAAACATGCTGGGCGCATCCACCTCCAGCCTGACCGGCCAGCCGGTGCATGCGCTGCTGCACGGCTCCGCGCCTGCGGGAAGCCAGTGCGGCGAAGATTGCCCACTGCTGCGCGCCACCGGACGCATGCAGCTAATGGCCACTTCGGGCGAAGACACGATCTACCGCCTCGACGGGAGCCCCTTCCGGGTCGACTACGCCATAACCCCGATCCTCGACCATGGCCGACTTTCCGGCTCGGTGCTCAGCTTTCGTGACATAAGCCAACGCTACGCACTGGAACGCCTGAAGGATGAGTTCATCTCCACCGTCAGCCACGAGTTGCGCACCCCGCTCACCGCGATCCGCGGCGCGCTCGGCCTGCTCTCGCATGGCAGTGTGGTTGAGCTCAACGACAAGGCTTCCGGCCTGCTTCGCATTTCCCTGGCCAACTCCGATCGCCTGCTTCGCCTGATCAACGACATTCTTGACCTGGAGCGCTTGCAGAGCGGACGCGAGCGCCTGGTCTTCCGCAAAGTGCAAATGTCGCAGATCGTCCGCCAGGCCATTGACTGCATTGCGCCGGTGGCTGAAGCTGCCGGCGTGCAACTGATTCAGGACACTACCCAGGTGCAGATTGCCGCCGACCCCGACAGACTTGTCCAGGTCCTGGTCAACCTGCTCTCCAATGCCGTCAAGTTCTCGCCGCGCAACTCCGCGGTCTCTGTGCTCATGCGACCCGACCTCAACGGCGTAACTCTGTCCGTGGTGGATGCGGGGCGAGGCATTCCAACCGACAAGCTGGAAACCATCTTCGGACGCTTCCAGCAGGTGGACGCGTCGGACTCCCGGCAAAAGGGCGGAACGGGACTGGGACTGGCCATCTGCCGCAGTATTGTGCATCAGCACTCGGGGCGCATCTGGGCGGAGCGCAATCCCGTGCGCGGATCGGCTTTTCGCGTGTTCCTGCCCTTCAAGCCGGTTCCCATCGGCACGGCCGACCCAATTACCGACGAGGAAACCGAAGGCGATGTAGATGTCCGGGTCAGCGCAGAGTCCGGATTGCGTGGGCAGAGGCATCAGATTGAATTCGCCAACGGATAATCTACCCGAGCCCGAGGAACGCCCAAACCAAAACACTTCTGTGACCTTCAGACTTCCTCAAGCATCAAGGGAACTGAGGAATTGCGCACCTTGGTCAACCCTGATAAACCTCTCGAATTGAAAGCGCGACCGCGCGTGGTCATCGTGGGCGGCGGCTTTGCGGGCATTCACGCGGCCAAAGGGCTGGCTCATCTGCCTGTCGACGTGACCGTCATCGACCGCCGTAACCACCACACCTTTCAGCCCCTGCTCTACCAGGTGGCCCTTGCCGTTCTTTCGCCGGCAGACATCGCCCAGCCGATTCGGACCATTTTGCGCAACCAGCCCAACACCCAGGTCCTCATGGACGAGGTGATGGACATCGACATCTCCGCTCGCACTGTCACACTATGCTCGGGGGCGCAAATCCCTTTCGACTACCTGGCGCTGGCTACCGGCGCGACCCACTCTTATTTCGGAAAGGACGAGTGGGCGCCGCTGGCGCCGGGACTGAAGACCATTGAGGACGCCACCGAAATCCGGCGGCGGGTTCTGCTGGCCTTCGAGCTGGCCGAACGCCAGATGGTGGAGAAGGGCTGGCATCCGCCTTTGAACTTTGTGGTCATCGGCGGAGGACCTACAGGAGTAGAGCTCGCTGGAGCGATCAGCGACATTGCGCAACTCTACATGCGCAGCGACTTCCGCCATATCGATCCGTCCAAGGCGCGCGTGCTGCTGCTGGAAGGCTCTCCTCGCATCCTGGCCGCATATCCGGAAGACCTCTCCGCCAAGGCCGAAGCTGCCCTTGCCGGGTTGGGCGTCGAAGTTCACACCCATACACAGGTGAGCGACATCGGACCCGGCTGGGTGGAGGCGGGAGGAAAACGGATAGAGGCCGTCGTCACCCTCTGGGCTGCGGGCGTTCAGGCCTCGCCTCTGGGCAAGCTGCTGGGCAAGGCGCCCGGCGTAGAGTTTGACCGGCGCGGCTGCGTTTTGGTCGATGAGCACCTGAATCCGGACGGCCTTAGCAACGTTTTTGTCCTTGGCGACCTGGCCCACTTCGAGCAGGATGGCCGCCAGATCCCTGGCGTGGCCCAGCCCGCCATGCAAATGGGCGATCACCTTGCGAAGATGATCGCCGCCGACCTGAAAGGCGCGCCGCGCCCAGCCTTCCGCTACTTTGACAAAGGCGACATGGCCACCATCGGCCGCATGCAAGCCGTGGCCAAGGTGGAGTGGCCCTTCAAGGCCCACATGAGTGGATTTCCCGCCTGGGTCACCTGGCTCACCGTGCACATCTTCTTTCTGATTGGATTTCGCAACCGCATTTCCGTCTTTGCGGCGTGGATCTGGACGTACTTCACGTTTACGCGGAGTGCCCGGCTCATCACCGGCGACCAGCGGCTGCCTGGATGGCAAGAGCAGGTCAGCGCTGGACCTGGCAACGAGACCTCCCGCGAGACGTAAGTTCTTTGTTGCGGCGGTGCGAAGTGGGCGTTTTTTTACCTAATCCCTTTCTTTTACTTGGGTTGCGGAAAAAGTGGGGGAGGGGTGGGTCAATTGGGTGAATGGTGCGGACCGGGCGACCCTTGCGCGGTTGCATGGATGACGTTTGGCGGGTTCGAACGCTGACGGCGCAGCAGGCCTCCATCGCTCACCCTTTCCAGACCCATTGTGCGCCGTAAGAGCGAAATGATCTGCAAATGTTCCGAAAGATAATTTCCCAGCGAGACGCTGACGCCGGTTTGCTAATCATTTTCGATGATTGGTTCGAATCCGGGCGAGTCCGTCGGCGGAACGCGTCGGTTAAACTGGTAGAGCCATGCTCGATCTGGGGTTTGTCCGCACCAATCTTGAACTTGTTGAAGAAAAGCTTCGCGCCCGGGGTGCCGACCCGGCTGCGCTGCTGGGGGATTTTCGCGCACTCGACCAGGCGCGGCGCGAAGCGATCACGCTGGCCGAGCAGGCCAAAGCGCGGCGTAATGAGCTTTCGCAGCAGGTCGGCCAGTTGAAGAGAGCCGGCGAGCATGCAAAGGCCGAGACAATTCAGGAAGAAACACGGCAACTGAAGGAAAAGCTCGACGAGCTGGACAAGACAGCCGCACAACTCGACGAGCGGCTCCGTTTCTCCCTGGCGAGCATTCCCAACCTCACCAGGGACGAAGTTCCGCTGGGCAGATCCGAAGCCGACAACGTTGTTGTAAAGACCCACCTTGCCGATGCGGCGCACCGCACATGGGATTTCACGCCCAAGCCGCATTGGGAACTCGGTGAGTCCCTCGGCATCCTCGACCTGGAGCGCGCGGCAAAGCTTTCCGGCGCACGCTTCGCTGTGTACATCGGCGCCGGAGCGCGGCTGGAACGGGCGCTGATCAGCTTCATGCTGGATTTGCATACCGCGAAGCACGGCTACACCGAAGTGCTGCCGCCGTTCATGGTCAATTCGAGGAGCTTGTTCGGAACAGGGCAGTTGCCCAAATTTGCAGAGGACCTGTTCGGCTGCAACGACGCAGATGCGGACTCCGTTGCCCGCGGCGAGTTCAAAGACAGCGACCACTGGTTGATTCCAACCGCCGAGGTCCCCGTCACCAACCTCTACCGCGACGAGATTCTGGATGAAGCGCGGCTGCCTATCTGCCTCACGGCCTATACTCCCTGCTTCCGCGCCGAGGCCGGAGCGGCGGGCAAGGATACGCGCGGCATCATCCGCCAGCACCAGTTTCAAAAGGTCGAGCTGGTGAAGTTCACGCGGCCCGAGGACTCCGACAGCGAGCACGAGCGGCTGACCCGCGACGCGGAAGAGATTCTCGAGACCCTCGGCCTGCCTTACCGCCGCGTTCTGCTTTGCACCGGCGACACCGGCTTCTCCTCGGCCAAGACCTACGACCTGGAGGTCTGGCTCCCAGGGCAGCAGCTTTACAGGGAGATCTCGTCCTGTTCGAATTTTGAAGCTTTCCAGGCGCGGCGTGCCAACATTCGCTACCGGCCTGCATCTCAAGGTACGAAGGCCAAGCCGGAGTTTCTGCACACCATCAACGGCAGCGGCCTGGCCGTGGGCCGTACCTGGCTGGCTATCCTTGAAAACTATCAGCAGCCCGATGGCACAGTTCTGATTCCAGCGGCTCTTCGTCCGTACATGGGCGGACTGGAAAAAATTGTGCCGGAAACTCGGGCATTAAAGGAACTCTAATGCCGTCTCATACCCCTGCCGTACCGATCCCGCAACAGGCTTCGCAAGCCGTCCCGCAGCAAGAGGCGCAACCGCGCCGCACCGTGAAGCAGATCCTGCTCAGCTACTTCTATTGGACCTACTCGCGCGGGAGCTTCCACTACGACGTGATGGTGACCCTGATTCTGCTGTTCATCTTCGTCACGCCGCTGATTCCGGGATGGAGCTATGGCGACAAGCCTTCACCGATCGGCGGTCCTTCGCATCCGATCCAGGTTATCGGCAACGACGGCAAAGGGGTAATCGTGACAGTGCAGGCATCGGATGTGAGCCTGGATCTGCATACCGACGCTCCGTATGCGGTGGTAAAGAAGGCGCTGCGCAAGGCGATCGAACCGGTGACCGGCGACGATGTATTTGTCGAGCATTGGGAGACGGCTACCGACGCACAGGGCCGTCCGGTATGGAAGGTTTGGGCCCACCGGTAAGTTGCGTCTCTGGTCCCGCTGGCTGGGGCGCGAACCGGCCCTAGCGCGGTGTCTCAAAAGTTCGCAGGATTTGTCTAGAGGGGTTGGGTGGTAAAAGCCGCCCGAAAGCAGATCCTTCGACTCCGCTGAAGTACGCTTCGCTCAGGATGACAGGTCGTTTTTTGGTACGAACTTTCGAGAAACGACACGAGCCGCAAACGCAACGACACAGCGAGGTAGGGACACTCCTTTATCCCATCCCCTCGGCTGCGCTCAGGGCGGGCACCAGCCGCAAATACAACGGTGCGGGGCTCGGGGCGTACCGGTTGAGGCAATCGGTTCATGCACTTTAATGCTCCTTCCGGCTTGCTCGCGCGTCGAATACTTAAGGACCCCATGCATTTGAGAATGAAGCTTGTCTTTTCCGCATTTCTCGGCGCTGCCGCGTTTGGCCTGGCCTTTTTGCCCGCCGGCGCTGCCTCTCCGGCACCCCAGAACGATTTGAAGAGCGTTCTGGAAAGGCTCAATGTTGCCGCCGCCAACTTTCATTCAACCTCAGCCGATGTCGAATTCGATACGATCGAGACCGAACCAATACCCGATACCGACGTGCAGAAGGGCGTGGTCTACTACGACCGCAAAGACAACGCCGTGCGCATGGGCGTGCACATGAGCGAGCACAACGGCAAGCCCTCCGGCAAGGCCTACACGTTCATCGGCGGGACCTTCAGGCTCTTCGAGGCCGGCGCTAACCAGGTGACCACCTATACGAAGGCGGGCAAATGGGAGAGCTACGTCGTCATGGGCGTGGGGGCGAGCGGCAGGGACCTTGAAGCCAAGTGGGACATTCAGTATCTTGGGCCCGAAACGTTGAACGGAGTGAAGACCGAGAAACTGGAACTGGTCGCCAAGGACCCGGAAGTCCACAAGAAATTGTCGAAGATCACAATATGGCTTGACCCTGACCACGCCGTCAGCCTGAAGCAGGTCTTTCTTCTGAGCAGCACCAGCACCTACGTCGCACACTATTCGAACTTCAAATTCAATCAGTCCCTGCCTGCGGACGCATTTACCTTCAAAACGAACCGGCAAACGGTCTACAGCACGCAATAGGCGGGTGCCTGCGGACTTGCATCCTGTCGACCCCTGCCAACATCCAAGGCGTGAAGGAGAATTCATGCCGAGGATTGTTCGCTTTCATACGCTCGGGGGGCCGGAGAGCCTCCGCATCGAAGAGGCACCATCACAGAAGCCCGGCAAGGGCGAGGTCACGCTGAAGGTTCAAGCGGTGGGCCTGAACCGTGCTGAATCGGCGTTCTACCACGGCCAGTATCTTGAAGAGCCGAGACTCCCCGCCCGCCTTGGATACGAAGCCGCAGGCATTGTGCAGGCGGTTGGAGAAGGGGTTGACAAGAGCTGGGTTGGAAAGCCGGTAGCCACCGTTCCGAGCTTTTCCATGAACGCCTACGGCGTGCTGGGAGAAGAGGCGTTGGTCCCCGTTATCGCGCTCGGCGAGTACCCATCCAACCTATCGCCGGCCCAGGCATCGGCGATCTGGATGCAATACCTTACGGCGTATGGGGCGCTGGTGCATTTTGGCGGCGTGAAGGCGGGTGATTTCGTCTCCATCCCCGCGGCGTCATCGAGCGTGGGGCTGGCGGCGATCCAGATTGTGCGCGACGCGGGCGCCACGGCGATTGCGGTCACGCGGACTGCGGCCAAGCGCGAGGAGCTGCTTGCCCTAGGGGCCAATCACGTCATTGTCACGCTAGAAGAAGACTATGTCGCACGGATCATGGCGATCAGCGGCGGCAAGGGCGCGCGGCTCACCTTCGACCCGGTAGCGGGACCATTTCTTGAGAAGCTGGCTGGCGGCGCCGCAAAGGGCGGGACTATCTTCGAGTATGGCGCGCTGTCGACGGACCCCACTCCGTTTCCACTTTTCCTTGCGCTGAGCGGCGGACTGAGCATTCGCGGCTATGTCCTGATGGAGATCACGCTGAATCCGGCGCTGCTCGAGGAATCCAAGAAGTACGTCTTCGACCGGCTGGCCGACGGACGCTTTGTGCCAAAGATCTCAAAGACGTTCCCCTTCGAGCAGACCGTAGATGCCTACAAGTACCTGGAGTCGAATCAGCAGGTGGGCAAGGTTGTGATCACCGTTCCGTAAGAAGCGGCTAACTGGGTGCAGGAAGCAAAAGCGGGGGACGGATGCGCATCCGTCCCCCGCTTTGCAATTGAATTCAAATATCCCTTGCAGCCGCCGTCAGGCTACGGCCGGTGGCGCCGCACGTTCCTCGACTTCGAGTTTGCTGCCAACCTCTGCGGCTGCCTGAGCCAGAACGCGGTGGTGGATGGTGAACAGGGCCAATTCCAGGCGGTCGCTGACTCCGGTCTTGTCATAGATGGAGCGGAGATAGTTTTTGATCACCTGCTCGGTGGTCTTGAGGCGCATGGCGATCTCGCGGTTCTTGCACCCCTGAACGATCAGAGCCACGATGCGCATCTCCTTGGGAGTAAGGCGATCGCGGACGCGTGTTCCCACCATATCCTCTTCAGGCGAATCGGCCTGAATCAACTGGGGCGGCAGCCAGGTTTCACCGGCGGCGACCCGGCGCACGCACTCCACCAGCGCCGTCCCGTTTACACTGCGGAACACCACGCCGCGGAACCCCTGCTGCAGATAGGTGCCGGCGGTTTCGTTGTTTTCGGCGATCACAATGCCGCGGCTTCCCGTGGTCTCCAGCAGCATGCGCAGCCGGGTGAGGTCCGGCCGCAGCGAAGCGGCGAAAAGGACAACGGACCCTGGAAAGGTTGTAATGGCGTGGTGCATGCGATCCAGATCGGTGCACTGGGCAATAATGCGCATGTCTTCGTCCATTGCCAGGACCTTGGCGGTGCCTGCGCGAAAGATTGCCTGTGAATCGGCCAGGATGATCTTGTTCATGATGTCTGCCTCATCTGCCTCATATCCCGGATGGAACCATCTGCTGCGGGCTCAAACCTGCTCGCCGGAACCGGGCGGTTTGAGGTCGGGCAACTCTCTCTGCCTCATGGACAACTATCGGCAAGAGCGCAGAAAGTCTTGCCATTGACTGCATTTGCAACACTGGAAATTGCGCCCAGTTCTCCTGGCCGCCAGCCTCCAAACTGGAAGCGATTTCCCCTTGTCATGTCCCCAAAGGTGAGATGACGCCGGGTTAAACGTCAGCATTATGACCACCCTAGGCGGCCCTACAAGGCATGTCAATGACCCATTGGAGGCATAAGCAACGGGGTAGGCGGTGCAGTATAGGGGGCACCCACCGGCCGGGAAGAGGCTCTACACTAGGAGGATATGGCGAGGCCCATCCTGCTGGCGGTTGACGACGACGTGAACGTACTGGAAGCCGTGGTCCAGGACCTGCGGCGGGAGTATGGGGCGACATACCGGGTGATGCGCGCGGCCAGCGGCCAGGCCGCCCTGGACACGCTGGCCCAGCTCCAGAGCCGTCAGGAACCCGTGGCCCTGATCTGCAGCGACCAGCGGATGCCCGGCATCACGGGCGTCGAGTTCCTGGAGCGCTCCCGCGAACTGTATCCGGAGTCGCGGCGGGTTCTGCTCACCGCCTATGCGGACACCGAGGCTGCCATCCAGGCCATCAACTCCGCCCGCATCCACTACTACCTGAACAAGCCATGGGATCCCCCCGAGGAAAAGCTCTATCCGGTCCTGTCCGACCTTCTGGAGGACTGGCATGCCGGTTATCAGCCGCCCTTTGAAGGGCTGCGCGTGATCGGCCATCGCTGGTCGCTCCAGGACCACAAGGTGCGCAGCTTTCTTTCCCGGAATCATGTTCCCTACCGCTGGCTGGATATCGGCGTCAGCGAGGAGGCGAACAAGCTGCTCAATGAGCGGCAGCTGGATGCGAACCAGCTGCCGGTGGTGCTATTTGCCGATGGCACAGTGCTGGTGGACCCCGAGGTGGAAGTGCTTGCCGCAAAGGTCGGCCTGAGCACCCAGGCCACACAGGATTTCTATGACATTGTGGTGGTGGGCGCCGGTCCCGCCGGGCTGGCGGCAGGGGTCTATGGAGCCAGCGAGGGGCTGCGCACCCTGGTTATCGAGCCCGTTGCGCCGGGCGGGCAGGCTGGATCCACCTCCTTGATCGAAAACTACCTCGGCTTCCCTTCCGGCGTTACCGGGGCGGACCTGGGACGCCGCGCCCACATCCAGGCTTCGCGCTTTGGCGCCGAATTTCTCACGCAACGGGCCACCGGCCTGCGCGTCGACGGGCAATACCGGTTTGTGCAACTGGCCGACGGGCGCGAGGTTTCCAGCCATGTAGTGCTGCTGGCGATGGGCGTCAACTACCGCAAGCTCGACATTCCGGGGGCGGAGCGGCTCACGGGGCGCGGCATCTATTATGGAGCGGCGCTGGTTGAGGCCGTCTCCTGCAAGGGTGAGGATGTGTTCGTGGTGGGCGGGGCAAACTCCGCAGGGCAGGCGGCTTTGCACTTTGCCCGCTTTGCCCGCAAGGTAACCATGCTGGTGCGCGGAGACGGTCTGGCCGCAACCATGTCGAAATACTTGATCGATGAGATCGCCAAAACATCCAATATTGTGTTGGAGGCTCACACCCAGGTGGTGGAGGCCTTCGGCGAAGAGCGCCTGGAGAGTTTGCGGCTAAATGGTCCGCGGGGCGAGCAGCGTGTTCCGGCTTCGTCTCTGTTCGTGTTTATCGGGGCAGCGCCGGGGACGGCGTGGCTCCCGGCTTGCATTTCGCGGGACGAGCACGGATTCCTGCTCGCCGGGCCGGATCTGCGCACGGAAGGCAAGCTGCCGGCGGGATGGCATGAGCGGCGTGAGCCGTTTCTGCTGGAGTCGAGCGTGCCGGGGATATTTGTGGCCGGCGATGTGCGTCACGGCTCTATCAAGCGTGTGGCCTCGGCAGTGGGCGAGGGATCGATTGCGGTGCAGTTTGCGCACCAGTATTTGGCAGGGTTCTAAGGAAACGGGAAGATGAGTCAGGGCGAACAGGCAATCCAGATCGAGAGGGTTCCCTTCAACGAGGTGGCCGAAGAGTTGCGCCATACGCTCCCCTTCGCGGAGACCAACTTCGCCGATCTTGCCGGCATCGGGCCGGTGGATCGCGTGAGCCTGCCGGCGGGCGCGGTTGTCGAGGAAACATGGGCCCCGGCCCATGTTTACGCAGTGGTTCTCGATGGAGAGATGCGCGTGGACCGGCCAGAGCCTGACGGGTCGCGATCAACGGTAAACGTTGCGCTCAAGGGGCAGGGGTTTGGCGAAACACCCATACTTTTGGCCAAGAAGCATTCGCCGATGATTGTTGAGGCAGTGCAAGATACGCATCTTATTCGGTTCAGCGAGGGCGATTTCTGGAAGCTGATGGCCTGCTGTCCCCAGTTCCGCAAGCGGGCTCTTGCGGACATGGCGCAACGGTTGCAGACCTACCAGGTGGAAGCGCTACACCGCGAGAAGCTCATTTCGCTTGGCACGCTGGCTGCCGGCCTGATGCACGAGTTGCACAATCCGGGCTCCGCAGCCAAGCGCGCATCCTCGCAACTGCGGCTCAACCTGCTGCGCCTGCAGCAGTTAAGCCTGCGCTTCAGCCATGAGCCCAAAACGCCGGCGCAACTGGAGTGCATGCGCGCCCTGCTCGAACAGACAATCAGCGGCTGCCAGGCGCCAGTCATGAGCACCGTGGAGCAGTCGGATGCTGAAGAGTCCATGGCTGAGTGGCTAACTGCGGCCGGCGTAGAAAACGCATTCACGATCGCTCCCTCGCTGGTCGGCATCGGCCTGCAGACGCAGGAACTGACTTGCGCCAGCGAAGCTTTCGATGCAGCCAGCTTCTCCGACGCTCTCAATTGGCTGGAAGCGCTGGTCTCCAGCGTGTCGCTGGTTTGCACGATTGAGGAAAGCATCACCCGCATCTCCGACCTGGTGATGGCCGTGAAAAAGTTTGCCTACGACGAGAAGACTCCCTCCCGGCAACTCGATGTGCACGACAGCCTGCAGAGCACGCTTACCATCCTGGGACACAAACTGCGCATCAAGGGAATTCAGGTTGAGAAGCAGTTTGCGGCCAAGCCGGCGGTGATCCGCACACGCGGATCCTCACTGAGCCAGGTGTGGACCAACCTGATTGACAATGCGCTGGATGCATCGCCCGAAAACAGACCGATCAAAATTGCCACATGGATTGAGCCGGCCGCAGGTCCCGGCGCCGGGCCGGACAGGTTGGCGGTTTCCATCGAGGATCACGGCACGGGTATTCCGCCCGAAGCGCTTCCGCACATCTTCGAGGCCTTCTTCACCACCAAGCCGCAGGGCTCGGGGACGGGACTGGGCCTTGAAATTGTCCATCGCATTGTCACGCAGAAGTTCGGCGGCACGATCGATGTCGAATCCCAGCCGGGAAACACGCGCTTCATCGTGCGCCTGCCGATGGAAGGGCTGGCCGATTGCGCAAGCTGCGTACTTCCGGCCCAATGAGCCTGGACTGCCCCTGACCTGGTGTCTCAAATGTTCGTAGCATTTGTTTAGGTCAGACTGAGCCTTAGTGGCTGCCCAAATGCGATTCCTTCGGCTCCGCTGAAGTACGCTGCGCTCAGGATGGCAGATTACTTTCTGGTAGGAACTTCGGAGATAGTACGCTAGCCGTCTTTCCCACAACTGAAACCAATCAAGTTGATCCGCGCCCTGCCGATGGAAGACATTGAGGGCTCCGGATGACGGATCGTGCTGAACTACTTGAGGCGACACTGGACAGTCTTCCGGAAGGCATCGCCCTGCTCGACGAGGACTGCGCAGTGCGGCTCTGGAATCGGGCTGCGGGGGCGATCACCGGATATGCCGCCGTGGAACTGCTGGGACGCCCTGCGCCGGATGGGTTGAAGCCTCTGCTGGATTTGTGCCGGACGCCGGCGGATGCGGAATCCGGGGCAGAATCATTGTCCGGTCGTGAGAATGGACACGGATGCCTGTTACATGCGGTGCACAGACTGGGTCACGGTATCTCCGCCATGGCCCGGACTCTGGTTTTGCGTGACGGGCTGGGCTCGCAGATCGGGATGGCCGTTCTCTTTCATCCCGCGGAATGCCTGGACGCGCTGCCGCATGGAGTCACCCATGAAAAAGAAGACGTTGAGGCCAGCCAAGCCGACCTTAAAGACCGGCTGGAGTCGCTATTCGAGGACTTTATCCACGGCGGCCCAACCTTCGGAGTCCTGTGGATCACTGTCGACCAGGCGCACGATCTGCGCAGAACCCACGGCGCCGGCGCCTGCGAAGCCATGCTTCTAAAAATCGAGCGCGCGCTGGCGCAGGGACTGCGCCCGGCTGAACACCTGGGCCGCTGGGGCGACGACGAGTTTCTCGTGATCTCGCATGAACGAACCCCGGCCATGCTAGCCAAGCACGCCCAGGTGCTGGCCGGCCTGGCCAGAACCGCGGACTTCCGCTGGTGGGGCGACCGTATTTCGCTCACCGTAAGCATCGGAACCGCACAGGCAGAACCCGTTGTCACACTCGCCGACTTGCTCGAACGAGCCAAAGCCGCAATGTTTTCCAGCTATCACGCGGGCGGAAACCAGATCACGCTCGCGCCGGAGGTCCACTCATGTTCGCCATCGTAGGCATTCTCGTCGTCTTCGGAGCGGTAATCGGTGGATTCCTGATGGAAAAGGGGCACATGGCTGTTCTGGTTCAGCCGGCTGAATTGCTCATCAATGCCGGCGCCGCGACAGGCACGTTGCTGGTGGCCAATCCCATGCACATTATCAAAGGTGTAGTGGCGGGACTGATCGGCGCTCTGAAGGGCTCCAAATTCGACAAGAAGCGCTACCTGAGCACGCTCAAGATGATGTACCAGTTCCTGAACAAGGTGCGCAAAGAAGGGCTGCTGTGCGTGGAGATGGATGTGGAGAAGCCCAAGGAGAGCACCATCTTCAAAAGCTACCCCGAGTTTCTCGGCGACCATCATGCCCGGGACTTTGTGTGCGACACGCTGCGCACGGCCATCACCGGAGGCGTGGAGCCGTTCGACATGGACCAGATGATGGAGCTGGACATGGAGGTGCATCACCATGCCGAGATGCAGCCGGTACAGGCGCTGACCACGGAGGCCGACGCGCTGCCGGGACTGGGCATTGTGGCCGCGGTCTTGGGGGTGGTTATCACCATGGGCTCGCTGGGCGGACCGCCGGAACAGATTGGCGAGAAAGTGGCCGCCGCGCTGGTGGGCACATTTCTGGGCATCCTGCTGTGCTATGGAGTGGCCGGGCCGCTGAGCTCCAACATGGGCAAGACCGCCGACGAGCACAACGAATACCTGCATGTGCTGCGGGTGCTGATGCTGGCTTTCCTGAAGGGGTCAGCGCCTATGATCGCCATCGAAATGGGCCGGCGCGCAATTCCGGCGCATGTGCGCCCCAGCTTCGACGAGATGGAAAAGAACTGCAAGGGCGGAGCCGCGGGCATTGAAGCGGCCGCGGCTTAGGCTCTGCGCCAACCAGTTGAAAGAAATGCTGCATCATGCCAGCCAAGACTCAACCCATCATCGTGATCAAGAAGAAAGGCGGCCACGGCGGCCACCATGGCGGCGCGTGGAAGGTGGCCTATGCAGACTTTGTCACCGCCATGATGTCGCTGTTTATTTTGCTATGGCTCATGGGCTCCAGCGAAAAGGTAAAGAGAGCTGTGGCCGGGTACTTCAACGACCCGAAAGGCACCTCCAGCCAACTGGGCACCACCATGACCGGCACTGGAGAGACCGTCCCCCAGGCGAGCACCAAGGATCTGGAAGATCTGAAGGACAAGCTCGAGAAGGAGATCAAGGCGCGGAAAGAACTGGAGAAGCTGTCGAAGCAGATTGAGATCACCGTCACCCCCGAAGGGCTGCGCATCGAACTGATCGAGGGCAAGGACGGCACGTTTTACGAGATTGGGAGCGCCAAACTCAGTTCCAACGGCCAGGAGCTGCTTTCGCTGCTGGGAGCGGAGCTAAAGACTCTACCCAACTCGCTGCTGATCGAGGGCCACACCGACTCTACGCCCTACTCCGACGACAACAGCTACAGCAACTGGGATCTTTCGGCGGACCGCGCCAACTCTGCGCGAAGGCTGCTGCAGCAGGACGGCGTCCGCAACAACCAGGTAACACAGGTGCGCGGCTACGCCGACCAGATGCTGCGCGTCAAGGACAATCCCACCGACCCCTCGAACCGGCGCATCTCCATCCTGGTGAAGAACGACAACGAATCCGTGCCCGACGTAACGGCGCAAAAGATTGTGGACGGCTCGACCCAGTTGCTGGGATCGCAGAAGGAGACTCCCCCTGCGGCCAAGGCCGGCAGTGCGCCGGCTGGAGGCAAACCGGCTGGCGCTCCAACCCCGCAGAACACGGCGGCGGCCGGCAAACCGGCTCCAGTCTCCGCGATCCAGCCGGGGGCTCCGGTAAAGCCCGTGGCTGGGACACCGGCCGCAAAGCCGGGCCTGATGGACAAGCTGAAGAACATGTTGCCGGGAACGAAGAAATAGGCTGGAGGACGAGTTAAGCGGGGTTATCGCAGATTTTGGAGCGCCGGCGCCCGAGATGGTGTAGTCTTGTCTGCGAACAAGAAAGCGTTTACTCGCGGGAGCCCTTTTCCATGACTATCGTCGCCGGCGTTGACTTTGGCACTCTCAGCGTTCGCGTTACTCTTGTCGACAGCCACAAGGGTCCCGTCGGCACCGCATCGGCTGCTTACCCGCTCCACAGGCGCCGCGAAGACCCCAATTTCGCTACCCAGTCCCATGCCGACCAGATGAACGCTCTGGCTGCGGCTACGCGCGACGCGCTGCGCGAGACCGGCGTGAATGGCGGCGACGTTGCGGCCATCGCGCTCGACACCACCGGCTCCAGCGTGATTCCTGTCGGTGAAGGCCTGGAACCGCTGGACGAGTACTACCTCTGGTGCGATCATCGCTCCTTTGCCGAGGCCGAGGAGATCACCGCCAAAGCCCACGCGCTGGGGTTTGAAGGAATCGAGTGGTGCGGCGGCGTTTACTCCTCGGAGTGGGGTTTCTCCAAACTGCTGCACTGGCTGCGCCACAACCCCGGGAAACACGACCGGTTTGTGACCGCGCTTGAAAACTGCGATATGGCGGCGGCCACATTGAGCGGCATCACCTCGGCCAGCGATCTCAAGCGCAGCATTTGCGCCATGGGCCACAAGTGGATGTGGAACCCCAAGTGGAATGGGCTTCCACCGGAAGAGTTCCTCGTCGCCGTCGACCCGCTGCTCGCCGGCGTGCGCGCAAAAATTGGCGGAGAATACCTCACCAGCGATCATCTCGCCGGGCACCTGGCGCCACGATGGGCGGAAGCGCTGGGCCTGCGCGCTGGGATTCCCATTCCGGTGGGCGCATTCGACGCGCACTGGGACGCGATCGGTTCCAACATTCGCGAAGGCGACGCGGTGAACGTGGTGGGAACCTCCACTTGCATCATCGCCATGGCGCGCGAACCTGAGCTGGTGCCCGGCGTCTGCGGCGTGGTGCCGGGCAGCGTCCATCCCGCGTACACCGGCATCGAGGCTGGGCTCTCCGCCGTGGGCGACATCTTTGACGGTATCGCCCGCCGTGCCGGGACGACAGTCTCGGCGCTCTCCGAAGGCCTCGACGCGTACAGGGCCGGCCAGACGGGATTGTTGCGTCTCACCTGGGATAACGGCGACCGCACGGTGCTGGTGAATCCTGAATTGGGCGGCGTGACCCTGGGTTGGAACCTCGTCCACACGGCGCAAGACGAGCTGTTCGCCGCGATCGAGGGCACGGCATTCCACACGCGCATCATTCTGGAACGCATGGCCGAGCATGGCGTGCGTATCGACCGCGTGATCAACGCCGGAGGCATTCCGCAGAAGAGCGCGGTGCTCAACCAGGTCTACGCCAATGTCCTGAACAAGCCGGTGCTGGTGCCTGCCGGCATTCCAACAAGCCTGGGCTCGGGGATTTTTGCGCTGCTGGCGGCGGGTGCTTACAAGACGATTGAAGAGGCGCAGGCCGCGGTGTGCCTGCCTCTGCGGACGGTCGAACCCGATCCGAAATCTGCTGCGGTCTACGAACAGCTTTACCGGCACTATCGCAATGTGTATTTTGCCATGGGGCGGCGCGATGCGGAGCCGGCGACTCTGGGACGGGTGCTGCCGGAGTTGAGACGGATTGCGGCCGAAGTGCGAAAGGGCGATTGAGAACCAGTCAGGTGAATTGGGAGAAGTCTCAGAAGGGCGTCACGGAGACTGTTCACCCTGCAAGGAGCATAGGTATGGAACGTCGGAATTTTCTGAAAGCGGCCGCAGCTTCAACAGCTGCAGCACTTGTGTTTGGAAAGCGCGCGGCGCTCTCCCAGCAGGCTGGCAGCCACATTGAGATCCTGGTGGATGAGCCCATCGGCACCATTGCGCCGGAGATCTACGGGCATTTTACCGAGCACCTGGGCACGGTGGTTTATGACGGCATTTTTGTGGGCGAAGACTCGAAGATTCCCAACCAGCAGGGACTGCGCTCGGCTCTGATTGAGGGCATGCGCGCGATCAAGGCTCCGGTGGTGCGGTGGCCGGGCGGCTGCTTTGCCGACAGCTATGACTGGCGCGACGGGATTGGGCCTCGCGCGCAACGCCCGCGCCACACCAACTTTTGGACCGACGCTAACCCGAAGCCACTGCAGACACAGAATATTCCCCAGGTCTACGAGCCCAACACCTTCGGCACATCGGACTTTGTGCGCTTCTGCAAGCTATGCGGCGCCGAGCCCTATATTGCGGCCAACGTGCGCAGCCTTCCTGCGCTGGAGTTCGACCACTGGGTGGAGTACTGCAACTCTCCACGCGGCACAACGACACTGGCGGAGACGCGCGCGGCGGACGGGTCGGCGGACCCTTATAACGTCCGCTATTGGGGCGTGGGCAACGAGAGCTGGGGCTGCGGCGGCAACTTCGATCCCGAGGACTACGCCATTGAGTTCAAGCGCTACACCACCTGGGTTCCCAGCTATGGCGTGCCGCTTCGCTTCGTGGCTTCCGGTCCCAACAGCGACGAGCAGGCCTGGACGCGCGGCTTCTTCAACAAGCTTTATCATGGCCAACCCAGCCGCGATCCTCACGGCGTTTGGGGCCTCAGCGTGCACCACTACGCAACCAATCTCTCCCGCGGCAAGACCAACGACTGGTTCGCGGAAAAGGGCGACGCGCTCGAGTTCGGGCCCATCGACTGGTACGAGCTGTGCAGAGAGACCGACCGCATGGAGCAGATCATCCTGGATCATTGGACCGCGCTGGGCGAGTTCGACCTTGGCCGCAATATCAAGCTTGTTGTGGATGAGTACGGACCGTGGTACAAGCCCGGCACCGAATACTCTCCCGAACAATTGCTCGGCCAGCAGATCACGGTGCGCGATGCCGTGATGACCGCCATCTCGCTCGACACGTTCAACCGGAATGCGGAAAAGGTGGGTATGGCCGCCTGCGCGCAACTGGTCAACAATCTGAACGCGCTGTTCTTCACGCACGGAGACAAGTTCACCACCACGCCGAACTTCAACGTTTTCGAGATGTATGCGGCGCACCAGGGCGGAACGGCGCTGCGCGCGGAGTTCTCATCGCCAGAGGTTCGCTACGACCGCGACGGCAAGCCGGCCAGCTTCTGGGGACTGAAGGGATCAGCTTCGCTCAAGGGAAAGACGCTTGTGCTCACCGCGGTCAACGCCGACGTGAGCCAGCCGCGCCAAGCCGAGATCGTGGTGCGCGGTGCGATGGCCGCGAGCGCAAAAGCCTGGGTCGTCACGGACAGCGACATTCACGCGCACAATACATTTGAGCAGCCGGACCGGGTGAAGACGCGAAGCGCGGATGTCGCCGTACACGGCGGATCGCTGAGCTTTACGTTCCCGGCGGCTTCGGTAGCGAAGATCGAGGTGCAGCTCGGTTAGCGCAAATCAGGATTCTCGAAAAACAAGAGGCCAGAGCTTAAAGCTCCGGCCTCTTGCGCATCAAGCGATGCGCGTGCCTAGAAATCCACGCGCAGGCTAAATTGCATGCGCCGAGGTGTTGTCAGCAGCGAGCTTGCGACGCCCAGATTGCCGCCAGTCAGGCCGGAGCCGATCGAGGCCGGATCGAAGCGCACGGTGTTGGTAACGTCGTACACCTCCCAGGCAAATTTCATGGTGGCGTGTTCCGGCAGGGCCCACGACTTGTCAAGGCCGGAATCGATATCGAAGTAACCGTCGCCACGGAAGAAGTTCCGCTCGCCGGCTTCTCCGGGGTAAGGAAGACGGACTGGAGATCCATTCGGAATTCCGGAATTGATGGCGGCTGCGTTATCGAAGTACTGCGGGTTTCCGTTCTGGTCGTAGTGGCGGCGCATCTTCACATTTCCTGTTACGACGCCATAGCTTTCAATCTGCCAGTCTGTGGTCCAACCCGGCTCGAAGAGCGACCACGGCAGGCCGCTTGATGTGCGGTTGATGCCAGACAACTGCCAACCACCCACAATTGCGTCTGTAAGCTTGTTGGCGCCACTCAGCAACGCTTTTCCGCGTCCAAAGGGCAGCTTGTACACCCCTTCCACGACGACGAGGTGGTGCGTGTCAAAATCGGATACGCCCCGATTCAATGAGGGCTTCCAGGTGTTCAGGATGTCGCTGAAAGAACCTCCCCCAGTGAACTCCGTAGCACGCTCGGCATCTGACCCTAGATCGATGGATTTGGAAAGTGTATAGCTGAGCTGAACCTGGAAACCGTGGCTGGCGGGATGCCGAAGGATGAACTGGCCTGCGTTGTAGTAGCTCATGCCTATGCTAGCCAAGGCGTAGAGCGAAGAGAACTGTCCCTGCCAGAAGTGCGGCTGCCAGTTTGCCGGCGCGGGGTAAAAGCCAAAGATTGGGCCGTAAAAGTCGAGGTCGGAAAGAGCAGTGGTTGCGCCCAGATTCGAGCGGTAGGGCATCCATTCATTGTTGTAAATAGCCTGCGTTGCGCTTTCCCCTTCATAGTCGAGGCCGGCCATGAAGGAAAATACATCTTCAAAATAGGGAATGGGCGCCACTGTGCCGGGGCCGCCGCCGTTCGCGTCCACCGCTTTGGAAAGCATGGTTCCGGCAGCGTAGTAGTCTCCACCGCCCCCGGGGTCCACGTAGTCTACTGGCTCGGTCAAATCCCTGCTCTGCATCAGATGACGTCCGAGGGTACCGACGTAATTCGTCTCCAGCGTAAAGCCCTTTCCTAACTCGCGCTGCACCGAGAGGTCGAAGGCCTCGGAATACGGGGTCTTCAATTTGCTGTCAAGGCCCCAGGTGATGGCGAATCCATCAGCGCCCGTCGGAGGTGAGTACGGGAACGTGGTTGTAGCGGGCGCCACGCCGTTGCTGAATGGGAGGGTATTGCGCGAGACGAAGCGTGGAGAGGTCTCGTACTTATAGGTCCCCGCCGGATTCGTAATGGCGCTGCTGACACCAAAGGAGCCCTTTTGATCGAAGATGTTGACCAGCGCCTCGCCGTAATGGTCGTAGTACATACCTGCGCCCAATCGAATCGAGGTTTTGGCGTCCAGCGCGTAAGCGAGGGCAATTCTCGGAGCAATGTTGTCCTTCGATTTCTGCCAGAAGCCCGGCATGCCATAGTACGGGCCGGTTGGCGAGAAAGTGAGGGAAGGTTCATAGATCTGACTTTGAAGAGCCGCCGATTCCCGCTGCAAGAACCAGGCATGGGTGTCGATCGTGGGAGCCACCTGCTGGCCCGAGGTCTCGTGCGGAGTCTGCAAAAGGCTGTGGCGTATGCCAAACGTGAGGGTCAGTTTGGGCGTCGGACGCCAGGCGTCCTGAAGGTAGTACTCGAACTCGTTGGCACTGAAATGGCGGCCAATCGTGGCGCCATCCGCAAGCAGGGTTCCCGCCGTCGCGCTTGTGATTTTGTAGTTGTAGATGTTGGTGACAGAGGGGATGGTGCCCACCATGTTGGCGTAGGCGATGAGATAGGAATTGGTAAATCCGCCATCCACCGGCATTCCTGTAATGGCCGAAGGATCCGGAGGATTACCGCCCAGCCAGTATGGGTTGGAGGAGGCATTGTTGTACGAGTTGGCATCGGAGGTCCTGTTCTGGTGAATCAGGCGCCAGTTCCCTCCCACTTGAATGGAGTGCTTGCCCTTTGTCCAGCTCAGGTTATCAACGATGTTGTTCACCGGGACCCAGTTGACCGTGGTCCTGTCCTCCGACGTGGCATTGGCCATGAAGCGAAAGTCCACATAATCGCCAACACCCGCGCCGTGGTTGCTGTTGCCCTGGCGGATATACCCATAGCGAATGTCGTTGACCAGGCTGGTTGAAATGGCCCAGGTATCGCCGAGGATGAAGCCCTTTGTGTTGTCTTCAAAGATATAGGACGGGCCCTGACCCGGGAACTGTTCCGTGTTGGAGAGGGTGTCCTTTTGCAGATTGCCACGCCCAAAGATCTTGTGGCGATCGTTTGGCGTGTAGTCGAATCTTGCGATGCTGGTGTTCAGCGTCTGGGGGTTCGGGGAGGAGAACGAGAATGAGCCCGTATTCAGTCCGTCGCCCTCAGTAAGCCCGTTGGAGGCAGGCATCAGGTTGAAGTATTTAAGCGCGTTGGGATTGGGCCCGGGGCCGGGGGTATACGCCGCGGTGTTGCACACCTGGCATCCGGCGTCCAGTGTAGTGATCTGAGCAGGGGTCAGCGCCACATTCACGATGGAGCCGCTCTCGTTATCTCCCTGGTAGGTAATGGTTCCTGCCTGATAGCTGGCCGTGGGAACGGTCTGCGTGACTTGCGCGCTCTCTGCAAGCCGCTGTCCCTCGTAGTTGCCGAAGAAGAACAGCTTGTCCTTGATGATTGGACCGCCCAGAGAGCCGCCGAAGATATTGCGGATCAATTTGCCCGGTCGGTTGGGCAGGCCGCTGTTGGATTCCGCCTGCTTGTTGAACCAGTCGTTGGCTACGGTGATGGTGGGCCGATTGTATTCGTAGGCCCCTCCATGAAACTTGTTGGTCCCGGACTTGGTGACCATGCTGACCTGTGCGCCAGCCGAGCGGCCTTCATCCGCGTTGGCATTGGCCGTGGTCACGCGGAACTCTTCCACTGAGTCCTGGGTTTCGCGTAGCACGCCGGTGAATGCGTACCCGTTTACCTGATCGTTGTCATCGACACCATCGAGGGTCACGTTGCCTTGATCGGAGCGAACACCATTCACGGTTCCGGTGCGGCTATCGCTGGTTGTCGGCAGATAGAGTACGCCGGGCTGAAGCGAGAGCAAGTCGGGCACGTTGCGCGTTTCGCTGGGCAGGGCCTGGATCAAATCATTATCCGCGGAGCTACCCAGCGTGGCATCTGTCGTATTCAGCGTCTGCGCCCCCGCAGAGACGTCGACCGTTACCGCGTTTGCCTGGACACTCAAATTAAAGTCGATCGTCGCGGGTTGATTCACCAGCAGTTCGGCCGTGCTTGCCTGCACGGCAAATCCAGACGAAGTGACCGTGATGTAGTAGCGGGCCGGAATAACCACAGGGAAGATGTAGAAGCCTGAGCTATCGGAGACCGCGCGATAAACTCTGCCGGTGGCATTATCGGTCAAGACGACGGCGGCCCCGGGAACCAGTGCGCCGCTCGAGTCCTTGACGACGCCGCGGAGTGAAGTGTTTGAGATTTGGGCGGATACTAGGGTGGCGGCGGAAAGGATACAAAAAAGCATCCATCCCGTAAGGGACTTTTTCACGGCTACTCCTCCTGAAAATGCTGAATCGCGCCTCGGGCTTCTACGCCCGAGTGTCTAGAGCTTTTTAGCTGTCTTGGAATCAGTCAAAGCCGAAGGAAGATGGTCTTGCCCCTTCATCCGGCCACTCAAAAACCAGTGACTCGAGCTCACGGACCGTCATGATCCGCCTTGTGAAGTAACTCTTCAGAAGCGGCGCCGGCAGGGGGAAGCGCCGACTCCAAGTGGTACTATCTTGTCCGAAATTCATCCGGGGTTCAACAAAAATCTTTCTCAGCTTCTTAAATTGGGTGGAAAATCCCATCCCAATCCAAGCGGGCGAAGCTATTGCTGCTGTTGCATTTGCTGCAAATCGACAAAGGGCACGCTCATCTTTGCGGGCTGCTGGGCACGTTCCACGAGCACACTCCAGTCGTCCGGGATGGGCAGTTTGCGGTCCAGCGCCGGCGGCTGATCGCTGGCCTCCACATGCACAGCCACGTAGAGCTCGCTATCCGTCTGGCCGCGGAAGACCCCGTGCGTCGGGGGGACATCCGCATAATCCCGGCCCACGGCTGTGCGAATGTGCCGGTGATGCGTTACCAGATTGTTGGTGGGGTCAAAACCCACCCAGCCCAGATGCGGCAGAAGCACATCAACCCAGGCGTGTGTGGCGTCGGGCGTGGAGCGGTCGTGGTCTTCGCGGCTACGGTAGAGGTAAC